>NZ_CAJXQY010000105.1 GCF_913058315.1 uncultured Alteromonas sp.
GTGATGCTGATTATTCAGTACAAAACGGCCTATGGATAAATGCCAGGTTTCGTTCTCACCGGTTGAGCAGGGCAGGGTAAACAACCCTTCTTTTGCTTCTCTGAGAACGGTGGCCGCCGGCGCGGAGATGTTATCCAGCAAGGCTGATAAGGGAAAGCCTTCCAGTCGGTCGCTGGCATGAAAGAAGTCTCTGGCTGCATAGTTACTGAAGACCACTTGCTGGTGGTCGTTGAGTAACAGCAGAATTTCAGGGGAACTCTGCAACACCTTATCGAGCATCAGTTCCCGCTGATGCAGCCAGCGTTTTTCCTGGCGTAATTTTTCTGCCGACTCGTTATACAGCAAGCATAAGTCGCCTAAGGGGTCTTTTTCCCGGTATACAAGTTGGTTTGAGAACTCACCGTCTTTAAAGTTAAGCAGCCCCACTTTTAGTGAGTCCAGCGAGGTTGAAAGCCGGGCCAGTCCTTTTTTCATAATGAGCATGCACACAATTAACGTAAAAGCGAACAACGCAACCTTAAGGTTGATTGACCAGTCAAGCAGCCATAGTAGTGGGGTGAAAGCTACGGTCACGGCTATCACGGTAGCCATGTACACCATAAAAAAAGGGGGCAATGCCGTTCTCAATACTCAATTCCAAATTTTTTCAGTCTGCGATAGAGCGATTGTCTGCTCATACCAAATTCTTTTGCCACCCGGGCGATTACACCTTCATGTTTTTCGATGGCATACTCCAGTGCCTGACGGGAAGGCTCGGCACTCACGGCTGCATGAGTAACCGCAGTGGAGCCAGTCAGGGCAAAGTCGGCAAGGCGAATATCGCCATCGGGTTTGAGTACTGCCACCCGCTTGCAGGCATTTTCCAGCTCCCTGACATTACCTGGCCAGGTATAGTCAGCCAGGGCTTTTTGCACATCCAGACCGATATCCCGGCCGGGCAGAAAGTGCGTAATTAACGGCATTACATCATCCGGTCGTTCACTGAGCGGTGGTAGCCGAAGTTCTATGGCGTTCAGCCGGTAATATAAATCTTCACGGAAACGGCCTTGTCGGATATCCGTTGTTAAGTCTGCATTGGTGGCTGACACAACCCGAACATTAACCTTACGGGTTTGTACCGAGCCCAGACGTTCAAATTCGCCGGTTTGCAGTACCCGCAGTAGTTTCATTTGTCCGGTGGGTGATAAATTGCCAATTTCATCGAGGAACAGAGTGCCGCCGTCTGCGGCTTCAAAGCGACCGATCCGCACTTTCTGTGCCCCGGTGTAGGCGCCGGGTTCGGCACCAAATAGCTCTGCTTCCATTAAATCCGGGGGTAACGCCCCGGCATTAATGCTAATAAATGGCTTGTCTCTGAGCGGGGAACACGCCTGTATCAACTGGGCTATTTTTTCTTTGCCGCTACCGTTTGGCCCGGTGATCAACACGCTGATATCGGACTTAGCTACCTGAATAACCATGTCTATCAGGCGCTGCATGGCTGCGCTTTGATATACCAGTCCAACCTTGTTAGCGGCTTCTCTGGCGTCTAAGAAAACAGTCTGCTGTTTTGCTAACTGTGCACTTTGCGAACGGGCTTTGCCCAGCTCTATCAGGTTTGCCACGGTGTTAATCAGTTTCTGATCGTCCCATGGCTTGGCTATATAGTCTGCGGCGCCGGCTTTCACCAGTTCGACAGCTTGTTCAAGCTCGGTCCAGGCGGTAATTAAGATCACCGGCAGGTGCGGGTTAAGCTCGCGCAGGGCTTTAAACAGCTGCTTACCTTCCTCGCCGGAGGTGGTGTCGGCACTAAAATTCATATCCTGGATAACCAGCGATATACTCTGGTAATTCACAATTTGCCGGGCAGCCACAGGGGTGTTTGCGGTCACTACCGTATAGCCATGAATTTCCAGTAACAACGACAGTGCCTCAAGCACTGCCGGGTTATCATCAACAAGTAGAATTTTATCCATAATTTCAGTGCTTAAACAGCCTGTTAAGGGTTAGATGCTGACACTTTACGACCTTACCGTTAAATACTGCGGGTGGCAACGCTGGGTGAAATTTGTGCCGCCCGTCGGGCTGGAAAAATGACCGCCAACAGGGTCATCACCAGCACCATCACTGCGGTACCTGCTATGTATTGCAGTTCCAGCGCCGGCAGCGAAAACCGCTGCAGTAACTGTTGACCCATTAATACCGCTGCGGTGCAACCAATAATCAGCCCACCACTGCATATCAGGGTATTTTCTACCAGAAAGTAGCGAATAATATCTGACTTGCGGGCACCCAGCGCGCGGCGGGTACCAATCTGACGGGTTCGCTTACTGATATTAAACAGCGTGAGACCAAATATGCCCAGTGCGGTAATTGCTACCAGTACCACAATGAGGACCATCAGCATCCTTAGCATAAGCGTATCCGACGCATTGTACTGGCGCTTATTTTCGTCCAGCGTGATCACATTGGTGAATACTCGTTTGTCGTAGGCGGCTAATAATTTATCCTCCACCGTTTGCATTACGGCAGCACGCTGACCAGGCTCGGTACGCACAATAATATGCTGATAAGTTTCGGCTTTGATGTAGGGGAAAATCACCACGTTATCCGGCCGGTCGTCTTTCAGCCACGGGCCTTTCATCTTATCGACGATGCCTATGATTTTGAATGGCTTGTCACCCATGTACATGAGTTTACCCAGGCCGTCGCCATCAGGGTAAGCTTCCTCTACAAAGGTCGACGAAGCAATGGCCACGTTAGGGACTTTGCCCGGATCCTGCGTTACGATGACTTCGTCAGGGGCAAAGTTACGCCCTTGTGTAAGCTTAACGCCCAGGGTATTGAGCATATGGTCGTCGCCAAACAGATAACCGGCACGAACGTTACGGCCTGGTTCTGGCGCTGGCTTCAGGCCCATCCCCGAGGCGCTGCCGGAGCCGCTGAGCGGTACTGCGTTACTGAGCGAAGCATCCACCACGCCAGGCAGATTACGCAGTAAGACCTCGTCTTCCTCAAACTGCTGAGACAAATCCCGATCCTTGCCGTAGGTCATTACGGTTATGGAGAAGATGTCCTGCTCCGGATAACCGGTTTCCTGCTGCAGGTACGTCATCCGGTCCTGAATGATAAAGGCCGCATTGCTGACAATCGCGGTGGTAATGGCAATTTGGATCAGCAGCAGGATTGCGCCCACTTTAGAGCGGCGCAGGGCGTTAATAATGGGTTTAATTTCTAACATCATGCGGCTCCTATTGAGTTTTAAGGTAAGTGGCGGGTGTGGTTCGGCAAACCAGCCAGGCCGGATACAGACCCGCAATCACACAGGCCGAAATAGCAATCACCGGTGCCGACAGCAACATCGAAAGGTCCATGGTGGCAAGGGGAGAGTAGTACTCCTGCGTCAGGCGCACCCCCCACAGTCCCAGTTGTGCGATACCGATACCCAGTAAGCCGCCAATCAGACCTAACATCGACACTTCAATAATATGTTGCAGGAACACCTGACGCTTGCTGGCTCCCAGTGCCCTGCGTACGCCTACTTCCGGCGCCCGGCGCATAAATTTGGCCAGCAGCAGGCCCAGAATATTGGCCAGACAGACGGCCAGAAACATAAAGCTCAATGCCACCAGTACCTCATTGTCTTCAGACACCACATTGCGGTAATCGAGCCAGGCATTCACATCGCGCAGTCCGTATTCGAGTTGTTCGCGGTTAAAGCGGCCAAACTGTTGCTGTTCCGCCATGTAGCTCATCAGATAATCGCCGTACTGACTGACCGCGGCCTCATCCTCAAGCTGCACCCAGAACTGCAGCCAGAAGATTTCAGACTGGCGTTTATCCTTCATAGAACGGATATTCTCGAACTTCCAACCGTTGCTGTTACCCCAGGTATTAATGTCCATGGCCGCAATCAGGCTAAAGGGAATATAAATACTTTCCTGACTGTTAAAGGCGCCGTTATTCACATCATAAAACTTCATATGGGTTTGCCAGGGGGCAATGACACCGACGATCCGAAAGCTGGTATCGTCGAGATAGATTTGCCTGCCCACGGAATTTTCGCCGCCAAACAGCTTCTCATTGAGTTCTTCACTGATCACTGCTACCGGGCTTGCTGCATCAGCCTGTTCCTGCGTCCAGGCGGAGCCGTAAAGGAACGACAAATCAAACAGTGTAAAGAAGTCACTGTGAGTCACCCGGGTATTTTGAATAAACGGGCGAATCTCAGAATTGTCCATGTGCACTGTAAAGCCGGTTCTCAACATGGCAGCCTTGTACTGCGGAAACGGCGCTTCGGCGAGGTTTTTGGCATCCTGATAGGTTAACTGATACGGTAGGTTATCCTCAGACCAGGTGTCTTCGCCGTCATCCATGGTTTGTAACTGCGGATGAAATAGGCGGCTGCTTTTATGCTCTATGGGGTCCATGGACATCATGTGATAAACCGACAAACTGGTCATGGTAATCCCGATGCCCAGGGCAATGGCCAGCACCATCAAAAAGCTTACCAGCGGGGTGCGGCGCAGGCTGCGCCAGCCTAAATCTATATAATGCAGAAACATATCAGCCTCCTACCACCTGACGATCAGTCTGGCCGGAGACGCCCTGATACAGGGTTAAATCAGCCACCTGGCCGTCAACAATCTGTATGTTGCGTGGCGCCCGGCGAGCCAGCTCAGGGTCGTGCGTAACCATCACGATGGTGGCTCCATCGCGGTTAATTTGTTCCAGCAGTTCCATGACCTGGCGGGCCATCAGGCTGTCGAGGTTACCGGTTGGCTCATCGGCCAGTAAGAAACGCGGCTCACCGGCCAGGGCCCGGGCGATGGCTACCCGTTGTTGTTGTCCGCCCGAGAGCTGCTGAGGCAAATGTTTGGCGCGGCTGCCGAGCCCTACCTGTTCAAGGCAGGACTCAATCCGTTTTTTACGCTCTGCTGCCTTAATACCGCGATAGCGCAGCGGTACTTCAACATTTTCGTATAAGTTCAGGTCCGGAATGAGGTTAAAGCCCTGAAAGATGAAGCCGATTTTCTGGTTGCGCAGGTCGGCGCGCTGATTATCCGATAACCCGCCCACATTGACATCATCCAGCATATACTCACCGCTGGTATAGGGTTCAAGCATACCTGCAATGTTTAAAAACGTGGTTTTGCCTGAACCGGAAGGCCCCGTTACTGCGATGAACTCACCTTCTTTGACTTCCAGGTCAAAATCCCTGAGGGCATGTGTCTGGACCATTTCGGTTTGATAAACTTTGCTCACATTCTTCATTGTTAACATTAGGATCTTCCTTTCAATTAAGTGCACGTGTCAGCACGAGGCTTAACGCAGTAATATGGATTCGGCCTGGTCAAAACCCTGATAGCTGGACACGATAATTTCATCGCCGGGAACCGCTCCGGTTAGGATCTCTACCTCACGCATGCTGGTGGCTCCGGTTTCAATATTGATTCGGGTAGCCACGTCACCGTTAAGTTTGTAGGCCACATAACCGCCTGATTGCAGGAAACTGCCGCGACGAACTTTGAGCACATCACTCCGATTTTCCAGCAGTACCCGGGCCGTTACCTGTTGGTTCTGGCGAATTTGATTAAGGCTACTTTGATCAAACCGGACGCGGGTAGTGACTTCCCGTTCGGCTACTTCTGGTGAGATAGCTGAAAGTTTGCCCAACACCGTCTGACGACCGATTTTGAGCTCCACGTCCATGCCCAGGCCCAGTTCATTGGCAAAGCTTTCGGCCACGTTGATTTCCGCTTCATAGGCGGTCAGGTCAACCAGCGTCATGAGTGGCTGATTGGCAGTAACCAGCGAGCGTCCGGTAACAAACAGGTTGCCTACCACGCCTTCAACACTGGCCTCTATGGTCAGGTTCCCCACTTTTCTTTGCAGCTCTTCAACCACCAGTTGCTGTCTGGCCAGCGTATTTTCAGCGGCCTGCACTTCAAAGGCGAGTGTATCCTTGGCAAGGGCTACTTCCTGTTCTGCATGAGTTACCGTCAGCATCGCCCGGGCCAGTTCATCTTCCGCCTTTTCATAGTCTATCTGACTGATAATATTAGTTTTAATCGATTTGTTGGCACGGCGGCTTTCGCGCTCAGCAGCCTTGAGTTCAACTTTGGCTAAATCGAGCTGTTTGTTTAGCAATAAAGTCTGACGACGGGCATCGAGGGATTTTCGAGCCAGCTCTCCCTCCAGGCGCGCCAGTTCTGAACGTTCCTGTTGCAACTGATTCTGCAACTGCGGGCTGTCTACTCTGGCGATCTCCTGACCTTTGCTAACTGAGTCGCCGGCTCTGACCAACAGCGTAACCAATCCTTCTTCCGGGCTGTAAACCTGAGGTGCATTGGCGGCTACAATACGGCCTGTGGCAGCTATGTCCCGAACCAAATCTCCGTGTTCTACTGTGGCGATCTGTACACTGGCACGGTCCACCGATTTTGCCGCCGACTCTGTATTAAGTATGGCATGTGCCGATAGCGCAACCGCTATCAGAGCCGCGGCAATAACGACAAGGCGTTTAATATTGTGCCGCCGCTGAGGCGCTACAACGGAATCCTGGGCGCTGGTGTCCTTGATCATTTCAGGCCACCTAACTGAATGGATTCCAATAAGGTAATACATGCTGCTGTAATCAGTATCATTGCCGGGACGGCAAGAAAATGAATGAGTAACATAAGGTGTTCCTCCTAGAACGGTTACCAGAACAGATACCAGATACATGCCAATTCATAACCAATTGTTTTTTATTGTTTTTGTTGTTTTTGGGTGTCCGATTATCAACAAGCGGACACTTTAAGTGTCCGGGTCGGACACCCGTACACGGTTGCTGGCGTAAGCTTTGATCGTTTTCTACAGCGAAATCCGTTACACTGTGGCGGTCAAATACTGAGCGATTGGGCTTATGCCGGGGATGGATAAGACCGGGAATACCGCTGGTCAGCCATGCCAGACAGGTTGCCTGGAGCGCAGGCGGGTAAGTGCCCGGGCGTAGCGGGAATAAGAGCGAAAAAATTGAACGAAATGTTTATCCTAATTTGATGTGGTAAATCAAATTGATTTTTTCGCTGCTGTTTATTTTGAAAGGGCCTGATTATTAAGCGCTGCAAGGGTGTTTTGAATCATCAGACTGTTAATTTGATGTAAATATAAAAATTTCGTTTTTGTGTGAATAATCACCTGTAAATAGGATGTTTATCCTATTATATTCACTATTTGGGATATGTATCTCACTTTTATGAAAAAAGTTGTTTGATCTTCCCAGTGCCTTCGATATAGTCCGCGTACACGACAATCAAGGTCAATTTGCAATCGACTTTCTGTCATTGTCACTCAAGCAGTTTGCTTTAACTAATTCATTGAATTACTTCAATGATTAGTGTGAATTAACGATCCAACAGGAGATAACACCGTGAAGATGATGTCGGGCGCCGCCATGGTGGTGGAAGCGCTAAAAGATGTAGGAGTTACACATGTATTCGGTTACCCGGGTGGTGCCGTTCTTGACATTTATGATGCATTATTTGCTCAGGATGATGTCAAACATGTCCTCGTGCGTCACGAACAGGCTGCTGCTCATATGGCAGATGGTTACGCGCGTTCGACAGGTAAAACCGGTACCGTCCTCGTAACTTCAGGCCCGGGTGCAACCAATACCCTCACCGGTATTGCGACCGCCTATATGGATTCCATACCGATGGTTGTGTTATCTGGTCAGGTACCGTCGAACCTCATCGGTGAAGATGCCTTCCAGGAAACCGACATGGTGGGCTGCTCGCGCCCGGTGGTGAAGCACAGCTTCCTGGTAAAGCGCGCGGAAGATATTCCTGATGCAATCGCCAAGGCTTACTATATCGCTAATACCGGCCGACCCGGCCCGGTAGTAGTTGATTTGCCAAAAGATATCGTGAACGTTATGGAAGAACATCCGTATGTGTTCCCAACCGATGTCTCCATGCGCTCGTACAATCCGACGGTTCGCGGCCACATGAAGCAGGTGAAGAAAGCCGTTGCTTCCCTTAAAAAAGCTGAGCGCCCGGTATTGTATGTGGGCGGTGGTGCCATTACGGCTGAAGCTTCTGGTTTGGTGACTCAACTGGCTGAGTTATTACAGGCTCCGGTCACCTGTACCCTGATGGGGCTGGGGGCATTCCCCGGTACTCATGAGCAATTCGTTGGCATGCTGGGCATGCACGGTACGCTTGAAGCCAACAAAACGATGCATAACTCAGACTGTATTTTAGCGCTGGGTGCCCGGTTTGATGACCGCGTGACCAATAACGTTGAGAAGTTCTGTCCACATGCCGATATTATTCATGTGGATATTGATCCGGCGTCAATTTCAAAAACGGTGAACGCGCACATTCCGGTGGTTGGCTCAGTTGAAACCGTGCTTGAACAGATTTTAAACCTGTTAACGCCTGAAGAGTTACCAGAGCAGAAAGCTAAGCTGGCTGACTGGTGGGCGCAAATTACCCAGTGGCGCAGCCGTAAATGCCTGAACTTCGAACAAGGTGAGTCGGTCATTAAACCCCAGAAGGTTATTGAGTCATTATATCAGCACACAAATGGTGAAGCCTACGTCAGCTCTGACGTTGGTCAGCATCAGATGTTTGCGGCGTTGTACTACCCCTACGACAAGCCACGTCGGTGGATTAACTCTGGTGGCCTTGGCACCATGGGCTTTGGTTTACCTGCTGCGATGGGGGTTCAGTTTGCTCACCCTGAAGCCACGTCTGTGGTAGTCACCGGTGACGGCAGTATCCAGATGAATATTCAGGAACTGTCTACCTGCTTGCAGTACAACCTGCCGATTAAAATTATTTCGCTGAATAACCGCGCGCTGGGCATGGTTCGTCAGTGGCAGGACATGATTTATAAAGGGCGTCATTCCCATTCTTATATGGATTCCATGCCTGACTTCGTCAAACTGGCCGAAGCGTATGGCCACGTGGGTATTAAAGTTGATTCACTGTCTGAACTGGACGCTGCTATGGAGAAATGCTTTAGCATTACCGATCGTCTGGTATTCATGGATATTGCGGTTGACCAGAACGAGCATGTATACCCCATGCAAATTAAATACGGAGCAATGGATGACATGCGTTTAAGTAAGACGGAGAGAACCTGATGAAGAGAATTATTTCAGTATTAATGGAAAACGCGCCAGGTGCATTATCCCGTATAGTCGGTGTCTTTTCGCAGCGGGGTTATAACGTTGATTCATTGTGTGTAGCCCCCACTGAAGACCCTAGTTTATCGCGCCTGACCATCATCACCCATGGTGATGACAAGGTGATTGAGCAAATTACCAAGCAGGTCAATAAGCTGGTGGATGTGCTCAAGGTTATCGATTTATCAGAAAATGCGCATATCGAACGGGAAATGATGCTGATTAAAGTCGCCACCCGTAACGAAGCTATTCGTGCAGAGGTAAAGCGCAACGCCGATATTTTCCGGGCAAATATCCTCGATGTCTCGCTAAACAACTACACCATGGAAGTGACCGGTACTACAGATAAGCTGGATGCCTTCGCTACAACCATGGCGCAGTGCACTGAAATTATTGAGTCATCACGCACCGGTGTGTGTGGCCTGGCCCGCGGTGAGCGTGCTTTGCGCCCTTAACCAGTCAAGCATGAAAAAGCCCGGCTCTCAGCCGGGCTTTTTTTTACCTAAAACTGGTGGTTTGGCAAAGCCAGCGAAGGGTGCTTTCCGGGTTCCCGAAACTGACTGTAATCCTGACGTTGCTGACCGCGGATAGCCAGTACAATGAGTGCAACAGAGAACAAAGAGAAAAATACCCTCAGATGACTTTCGTCAAACCGGGCGCTGAGCTGTGGCTGGGGTTTGTAAAACAGGGGTGGAGTCTGGTAACCGAAGCTTTGCTGGAACTGTAAAAGGAGTTCGTCATGGTCCGGTTGCAATGCTGACGCTGGCAAGGACAAACCGAGGCAAAATAAAAGTTTTATGCAGCTTTTAAATAGCACTTATACCCCTCCTTGTTGCGTATAGCGATTAATAATTAACCAGTCCAGTTGGTCTATTAAACCCAATTCTGGGTTTGTGAGCAAGAGGTAAGCGGTTTAAAACTGTTACGAAAATACATTAACGATGAGTAATGTGCTGATTTTATTTTGATTTATTTTTTAACGGGGAAAGCGTAAAAGCAACGGGCCACCACATTTTAATGTTAGCCGGACGAACCGTGCGCCCTTCGCTAAGGCTAATTATTGTTGGCCGTAATAAAATTCAAAACGCATGGCCACCCCGTATGAGGGCTTAAAGTCTTCTTTGCGAAGCCAGATAACAAAAGGCTCAAGCTCAAAATAAAGCCACGAACGTAAGTAGTTAGTGCGCCAACGGGCGCTGGTATAGACCTCGTTGAGGTGATGATTGGGCTTGGTCAGGCCCTTGGTCACAAAGGTATACAATATCGCACTTTCCTGGGTCAGCGGCCGCAGGTATTGCACTTCATGTCGCCAGAACCAGTCCTCAAAACGGTCACGGTAATAATAACGGTTATTAAAACGCAGGTATTTTTCATCGGCCAGCAGGTAGGTGAAATCCAATCCGAGCTCTGCTCCGAGCTCATCACGGGTGTAATAGTACAACTCGGCGTCGTAATCCATCTTCAGGACATCAGTGAAGTGATAGTCACTTTCATACTGACTCTTGGCAAACAACTGGCCCCGTCGACCGGCACCAATGCGATGAGAAATAGGCGAGTCCTGTTCTTCCTGATAACGCAGCGACAAGGTGGTGGAATCCCGGTTTTCGTTTACTGCATCCCGGGCCGCTCTGATAGAGTCCTGACGATCGTAGCTCTCGTCATCAGACAACATTAAATCGACTCTGTCTTTAAGGGCCGGTAGCTTCACCCTGACTCTGAAACGAAAATCCTGGGCAGCGAGATCGCGGGTGCGGGGCTCCCAACCGAATCTTACCCGGCCCTCTGCGCGGGCGTTTTCATGCTCATCACTGTCGGCCAGGGCAAAAAATTCGTCGAGTCGTTGCGCGGTATAATCCATAGAGTCACTAAAATTACTGTGCCAGTTGTCCAGCCAGCTCTCGGTTGCTGGCGGTGTTTGCAGGGGCTTATCGCGCTCAACCGATGCTTCGTCAGACTGACCGAAGGCCTGGCTACCAATCCATAACCACAGGAGCAGCAAGCTGGCGAATTGCCTGAATTTAACCAACAAGAGACCACGTTCCTTTTATTGTTAGCGAATCTAAATCGACCATTAGGAGTTAAGCACCTGACTTCCCTGAAAATGCTTGCAACTGATAAACTTAGCTTGCGCGATAATGCCAGTAGCTGCAAATAAATTTTTCACCTGGGACATATCGAGTGACGGTCAGATATTTGGCGCCGATTTTTTGCCGGCAGACTAATCAGTACTGGCTTATCCTAAATAGCTCGGTAGAATATCCTGATTAATCGATAAAAGTGCTGTCTGAACTGACAGTCAATGGCATACTGTAGCCACAGATGTAAGTAAGAGGTTGATATGGGCAATATGGGTTTTTGGCAGTTACTGATTATATTAGTAATTGTAGTGTTATTATTTGGTACTAAGCGCTTAAAAGGAATTGGTTCAGATTTAGGCGGTGCCATTAAAGGCTTTAAGAAAGCCGTAACCGAAGAAGATGCGGATTTTAAAGAACCTCAGAACAAGGTTGAAGAAAAGCCGAAAGCTGAAGGTGAAGCGGTTAAGACAGAAAGCGAAACAAAAGAAAAACACTAATGTTTGATATCGGTTTTTGGGAAATCCTGCTGATTGGTGTGCTGGCCTTGCTGGTGCTTGGGCCCGAAAGGCTGCCAGGCGCCATCCGGGCTACACTTAAAACAGTTCGCAGTGTGCGTAATACCGCGAGCGGCTTTAAGGAAGAGATCGAGCATCAACTTCGCGTGCAAGAACTTCACGAAAACCTGAAAAAAGCAGAACAGCAGGGTCTCAAAGACCTGTCGCCGGAATTAAAGAGCAGTGTGGATGAGCTAAAACAAGCCGCCGAATCTGTTCAAGAACCGTATAAAAAACAGTAAATGTCAGAAGAAAACAGTCTTATTTCGCACCTGATTGAGCTGCGCTCAAGGTTGCTGCGCGCCGTCCTCAGTGTTTTGCTGGTATTTATCTGTTTGGCTTACTTTTCAAACGACTTATATCAGCTGCTGGCAAAACCATTGTTGAATTCTATGCCAACCAATTCTTCAATGATTGCTACCGATGTTGCATCTCCTTTCTTCGCGCCGTTTAAACTCACCATGGTGTTGTCGTTCTTTCTGGCAATCCCTTATGTGCTCTATCAGGTGTGGGGGTTCATCGCCCCGGGGTTGTATCGCAATGAAAAGAAACTGGTAGCGCCCTTACTTTTTTCCAGTACCGTGCTGTTTTACTCCGGCATGGCGTTTGCGTATTTTGTGGTTTTTCCGGTGGTCTTTGCCTTTTTCAACTCGGTTGCGCCGGAAGGGGTTACCGTTGCCACTGACATCAATAGCTACCTGAATTTCGTCCTTAAGCTGTTCTTTGCCTTTGGCGTATCATTTGAGATCCCCGTCGCTATTGTGCTGCTTTGCTGGACCGGCGTAACGGATGCCAAAAGTCTGCGCGAAAAGCGTCCTTATGTGATCGTTGGGGCGTTTGTTGTGGGTATGCTGTTAACCCCCCCGGATATTATTTCCCAGTCGCTGTTAGCGATCCCCATGTGGATCCTGTTTGAATGCGGCGTGGTGATTGGCGCAATGTATAGCCGTGACGAAGAAGATGAAGAGGAAACGTCCGAAACAACGGACTAAACTGCTTATTACAAATGGCCTGAGAGACTAAAACAACTAAAGGATGCGAGCCATGAAAATCTTGTCTGCCATCATTTTACCTGCTTTGCTATTGGCGGTTTCGGTAAATACTTATGCCGACAATGTGCTTCAGGCTATTGCAACCTGCAAAGCGATTGCAAACAATACGCAGCGTCTGGCGTGTTTTGATGCTATCGAATCTTCAGCATTAGAACGCCTGGCCGCGCAGCAGGACGGCCCGCTAAAACCCTCAAAGCCGGTCGACGGCGGCAAGCCACAGCGCAGTGCAGAGAAAGCCCCCGATCGCCCTCAACAAGTTCAAGCCAGTCGCGGCGAAAGTCAGCGCGATCAAGCCCGCCGCCAATCAACAGAAATGCCTGACGATTTTGGGTTACCGCCGAAGACCTTTGAAGAAGATATCGACGAAATCACCGCCGTCATTACCCGACTCGGTGAAACGGCTCGCGGCAAAATGATTATCACCCTCGACAACGGTTCCCAGTGGCAGCAGAAAGACAGTCAGCCACTGAGACTGACTGTGGGTATGGAAGTTACCATTGAAAGTGGCTTTCTCGGTGCTTTCTTTCTCAGTCACGACGGCGTAAATCGCCGTATCAAAGTTAAGCGGACCCGGTAATATGGCCTGGTTTGATGCCGGGATAAATATGTTCGACGCGCGTATGCCTGTCGAACAAACCATTGAGAATGCACTCGATGCCGGCGTTTCAAGACTGTGCCTGATTACTACCCATCCCAATGAATGGCAGCAAGCCGAACACTACTACCAGCAGTTTCCGCAACAGCTTAGTTATACGCTTGGAATACATCCGCATAATGCTAAAGACGCCCGTCCCGAACACTGGCAGGAATTACGTGTCAGAGCACAGCAGCCTGGCGTGGTGGCAATTGGTGAATGCGGTCTTGATTTTAATCGTGACTTTTCGCCACGGGACACCCAACGCGCGGTATTTGCCGAGCAATTGGCGCTGGCCGTAGAACTCAATAAACCGGTTTATTTGCACGAACGTGATGCCTTTGACGACCAGCTGGCTATACTGAAACCATTCAAAGCGCAACTGGTTGGCGGTATTGCCCACTGCTTTACCGGTAGCGCAGAACAAATGCGGACTTACTTAGCGCTGGGATTGTATATTGGCGTGACCGGATGGGTGTGCGATGCTAAGCGGGGCGAAGCGTTGAGGGCAGCTCTGGGCGAATTACCCCTTGAACGGCTGATTCTGGAAACCGATGCGCCATACCTGTATCCTAAGGATCGTAAGCCCAGACAACGAAACAATGCGCCAGCTTACCTGCCACATATTGGGCAAACGGTCGCTCAGATCAAAACCCTGAGTGTCGAACAGGTGCAGAATAGCAGCTTTAACAATGCCAAAGCTCTCTTTGGCTAACAGAGCGAAAAGTATGCAGTTTTTTGCGTCAACCAAACTGGTTACAGAAAAATGGTTATTTATTTTAACCAGCCTGTTAGTGGTGGCGGTGCTTATTGTCATTACCCGCTCAGCCCTCGATGACAGCCAGTCCAGTTTTACGCCCGAACTGCACGCCTTGAATGCTGCCGAACCACCTGCGACATTTGGCGCGTTGCAGGCACAGACCGGTTTGACCTTTACACCAGTGGCCAATCCGGCTAGTTTTGGTTACAGCGACCAACCCCACTGGGTCTCCTTTTCGTTAGTTTCTGCCAACTTGTCGGAACAACCGGCTTACATTGAAATAGGTTACCCGTTACTGGATAACATCGACGTATGGATAGTGCAGGGCAACGAGTTGACTGTTTTCTCGGAAGGCGACAGTAAGCCCTTTAGTCAACGCCAACTGCGATACAACAGTTTTTTGTTTGCCCTGCCGGAAAATAACCAGCCGGCCGAGGTGTTTATCCGGGTGCAGTCATCCAGTGTACTTAAGCTACCGGTAAAGATCTGGCAGCGCGAAGCGTTCAGCGAATATACCGCGAACACCAATTTAATCATGGGCTTGTTCTTTGGTTTGCTGCTGGCCATGGGCCTGAGTAATCTGTTTTTCTTTTTCACTACCCGTAATCTGACCTTTTTATTTTACACCGGCTACGTATTTTGCCTGGGGTTGACCCTGGCCGGACTGCACGGCTTTGGTTACAAGTATTTATGGCCGCAGCAAGTCTGGTTTCAGGGCCAGGCGGTGAGTTTTCTGGCCAGCGCCACCTTGTTTTTTGCAGTTATCTTTTCCGGCTCTCTGCTGGAAGTGCGGCGTCACAGTGCATTTTTAACCCGGTGTTTCAGAGCGCTTACCTGGTCATTTCTGGCGTTAACCATTAGCGCTTTGCTGCTGGACTATGCGATATCGATTAAAGTCTTTCTGGTGCTACTGACTATTACCGTGTTTCTGATAATGGGGGTGGCCATTTGGTTCGCCGTGCGCCGTATTAGTATTGCCGGTTATTATGCGCTGGCTTGGAGCGCGTTGTTGATAAGTGCATTGTCGGCCAGTCTGGACAACCTGGGACTGCTCAATATCAACATCCCCTCTCAGGTATTGCTGGTTTATGGCGCTACCATTGAGGCATTGATGTTGTCGTTTATTCTGGCGATTAGTTATAGCCGTCAGCGCGACCAAATGATGAAGGCCAAGGAGCAAGCCCTGGAGCAGGAACGCGAGGCGGTGTCTGCAAAGCAGGAGCTCATTGAGCTGCAGCAGCGGGCTCAGGATGAACTGGAGTATAAGGTCCAGGAGCGCACGCTGGAACTGGAAATTGCCTTACGAGAGCTGTCGGATGCTAACCGGGAGCTGGAAAAGCTTAATACTATCGACCCCTTAACCGGTATTCGCAACCGCCGACATTTCGATAAGCGCCTGCAAGCCGAAGGTCGTCGCAGTCGCCGTGAGCAAACACCACTGGCACTGGCGATGATAGACATCGACCACTTTAAGCAAATTAACGATCAATACGGTCACAGTGTGGGCGACACCTGTATCCGGCATGTGGCGCAAACGCTGCAGAGCTTGCTCAAACGACCCACTGACGACGTTTGCCGGTATGGCGGTGAAGAGTTTGCTATCATTTTGCCCAACACCGATGCCGAAGGGGCCGGTCAGCTGGTTGAAGCAATTCGTAAGCAGTTAGCCGAAACGCCCTGTGAACTGGATAACCAAAGCATTTCATTAACCCTGAGTGGCGGTGTAGCCAGTGCAATAATTTCCCATGAAAATGCCGAAGTTGAATTGCTAAAGCTGGCCGATGAACGATTATATGCCGCCAAACAAGCCGGCCGAAACCGGGTTATTATCACCTCAGCTAAACCACATTGAGACATCACTATGAGCTATTCACAATATCTGCCGCGCCGCATGCGCCGTTTACGTCGTACCGAAGGATTACGCGGGATGGTTGCCGAGAATCAACTCTCCGCCGCCGATCTTATTTATCCGGTATTTGTGTTACCGGGCAGTAATCAGCGTGAGGCGGTACCCTCCATGCCTGGCGTTGAAAGGCTATCCATTGATTTATTAGTGGCAGCCGCCAAAGAGGCCTTTGAGCTGGGGATCCGTAGCCTGGCGTTATTCCCGGTTACGCCCATGGAAAAAAAGACGCTGTGTGCCAGCGAGGCATTTAATCCGGATGCTATTGCCCAAACCGCTATTCGCACGCTGAAGGCTGAATTACCGGAAATGATGCTGATTTCTGATGTCGCCCTCGACCCGTTTACCTCTCATGGACAGGACGGTCTTATTGATGAAGACGGTTACGTGATGAACGACGAAACGGTTGAGATCCTGATTAAGCAGGCGCTGTCTCATGCCGAAGCCGGTGTGGATATGGTCGCCCCCTCCGACATGATGGATGGCCGTATCGGCGCCATTCGCGATGCACTGGAAGAAGCCGGTTTTGTGCATACCTGTATCATGGCCTACTCGGCTAAATATGCCTCTGCCTACTACGGTCCCTTTCGCGATGCAGTCGGTTCAGCCGCGAATATTAAAGGCGGCGACAAGAAAACCTACCAGATGGATCCGGCCAACAGCGATGAAGCAATGGCTGAGATTGCCCTCGATTTAGAGGAAGGCGCTGACATGGTGATGGTTAAACCGGGTATGCCTTATCTTGATATCGTCCGGCGTTGTAAATCCGAACTGGCGGTACCGACCTTTGCTTATCAGGTCAGCGGGGAATACGCCATGCATGTTGCGGCATTCGAGAATGGCTGGCTAAATCGTGAACAGGTTATTATGGAGTCGTTGCTGGCTTTCAAACGTGCCGGTGCCGATGGCATTTTAACCTATTTTGCACCGGAAGCTGCGCGCTTGCTTAAAAATCGCTGATCTTAACGGCTGGCCCTACTGACAGGTAAGGTGCCAGCCTGCTTTATGCTGTAACCAGGCTTCATTCACCAGTTCAGCGTTGATCAGTGGGTGTTGTTTCAGCCATTTTTCCGGAAAGGTCAGCGTCCAGTCCAGCCCATCTGCTTTAAGCTCAATAGCCGGAATATGCTGCTGATGACGACGCAGGCAGACCACTACGGCGATACGCAGGATACGCAATAAACCCTCTAGCATAGGCTTTACGTCTTCGTGATAAAGCGCAAAGGGCTTTAAATCGATAGCCTGGCGGTGTGCGCCTACGAGGTCTCTGATAGCCGCGCGTTGCAAACGGGTATAGCCGGGTAAATCAATGTAGTTGAGAATATAGGCACCATGCTCGTGGTGCTTTTTATATTCTATGTGTAAGCCAATCTCATGCAGCATGGCAGCAGCATCAAGAACTGTTTCAGTGTCCAGATGGCAGAACGTTGATTGCTGGCAAAGTTGTTTACACAGATTGATAGCCAGTTGCTTAACGTTGGTCGCATGGGGTTTATCAATGTGATAGCGGCGGATGGCCGTGTTAAGTGTCTGGGTGCGGCGATCATTATGCTTGAGATTATCCAGCATGCCGTAAATCAGCCCCTCGCGGAGCGCGCCGCCGGAGATATTCATCGTGCGGATTTTCAATCGCTCAAATAACGCCAGCAGAATCGTCAGGCCACTGGGGAAAATGGGCTGCCGGTTAGGCTCAAGGCCATCAATCACCAGGTCTTTGATATTGCCACAGTCAATACACTGCTGTTTGAGGTTGTAAAGATAATCAATCCGAATGGCATCGCTG
>NZ_CAJXQY010000106.1 GCF_913058315.1 uncultured Alteromonas sp.
GCTCTGGAAGAAGTGGCTGTAAGATAAAGGAAATTTTTTGCCCCGACAGATCATCTATTGCACTAAAGATTGATCTGGTTCGCTGGCATGATTCGATTTCTCACCTACACTTAACAAAAACTCTGGAGTCGTTACTATGTATTCGTGGGTGTCGGAAGGACATAAAATTTTTCGCGGTGTGTTAATCGCTCAGCTGGTACTGGCAATTATTATTGGCTTAGTAACCGGTGAGCTATTCATTGCCTTTTGGTTAGGTATCCCCATCATTGCACTACCGCTGTTCCTCAGCTTTAACAATCCTGAAGCCGAAATCAGTGCCCATGCTATGGGCATAGGCACCCAGCTAATGACAGCGCTACACATTCACCAGGCGTATGGGCTGACCGAAGTACACTTTGAAATTTTCGCCTTACTGGCTGTGTTGGCAGTATTTCGCAACTGGAAAGTGATTACCTCAGCCGTTGTGGTTATAGCAGTCCATCACATTGGTTTTTTCCTGCTCCAGGTAAATGAGGTTGCAGTGTACGCGTTTGAGGAAGGCCACGTCACCTTTACCATATTGGTGCTGCATGCATTATTTGCCTTAGTAGAAGGCGGCATCCTGATGTACATGACCAAACGCAGCCACGATGAGGGAATTGGTGGCGCAGAGCTTGACGCAGCAATCAATAAAATTCTGGCCGATCGGCAGCATATTAACTTGCGTGTGGAGGTCGACAAGTCCATCCCCATGCTAAAGCGCTTCGACGAACTACTCGCCTCACTCCGTCAGTTAGTCCACGATGCGTCGTCGCTGGCTAATGATGTGGCCAGCGCCAGTGAGTTTATGCAGTCATCTACTAAGGAATTAAACGAACACGTACAACAAAGTAGTCATGAAATTGGCGCTATTTCGGTTGCTTCAGAGGAAATTGCGGTAACGCTACAAGACTCCTCAGAGCGCACTACTGCTGCCAACGACAGAACCAAAGATGCGCGCTACACTACCGGTGAATCCCGTGCTGCGGTGGAGAGCGCCACGGCCACCATCAACTCGCTGCGCGATCGGCTGAATAACGCTGCCAGAACGAATCAGGAACTTAACGAACGTTGTGCCAATATTTCTGATGCTATGCGCTCTATTACGGCGGTGGCAGAACAAACCAATCTGCTGGCCCTGAATGCAGCGATTGAGTCGGCCCGTGCCGGCGAACATGGCCGCGGCTTTGCAGTAGTTGCCGATGAAGTGCGTACATTGGCCATACGTTCAAAAGAAAGCGCCGATGAAATCACCACCATCACTGAGCAGCTGGTATCCAGTACCGCCTCATCGGTAACACAAATGAATCAGTGTATTGAATTGGTCGATGAAGCGGTAAGCACCTCCGACACCGCCGCCAGCTTTATGAACAGCATTGAAGATAAAATTCAGGCGGCCAGCGACAATATGATGGAAGTCGCTACTTCGGCGGTAGAGCAGGAATCTGCTTCAAGCTCAATTGCCCAGAGTACGGCAACCATTCATGAACTGGCAAACTTGGAGGCGAGGACTGCCGAGGCACTCGAGGCCAAGTCAGTACAGCTGGCCGAGATGTGTCAGCGCATGCTGCAAACGGTTAAACGCTTCGTGGTGTAATGACGCAGCGAACCATTATCCTGATTGTTGCGGTGTGGGCGCTGACCATTCTGGGCCTGCTGGGCCTTGCCAGTGTTAACCAGATCAAACCTTTCGACCCTTCAATGTTACTGGCCCAGGCGGCCAGTGACCCGCAGTTTGACCAAGCCTTTACCAAGGCATTAACCCATGCTGGTGTTGCCCCGGGCACCCTGGTGCATATGGTGTCAAACGGCGATTGTTATTGCGATCAACTCACTGAGTCTCATCGTCAGGAGCTTTCCAGGGAGCTGGCTGGTGAAGGCTATCAGCTTAAGCAGTTATCGTTGGCGGAACACCCGGCCCTAAAACGCTATGTAGACCATTACCCGGCACTCGCTGTGGTCGATAACGCCGGGCAGCTGCGCTACCTTGGCCCTTATGCCATTGGTTACGGCTGCTTTACCGGCACAAACCTGGTGAGCCGGATTAAACAAGCCGCCACCTCAGCCGACTACTACGGCGCCAGTATTAACAGCGATGTTAAAGGCTGCTTCTGCGCCGTATAAGCCGTGTTTCAGTGACTCTGTTCGTCGCCGTGTAAGCCTTTAATATGTGCCACCACACTACGCCCTAAAGCGCTTTGGTTGTAACCGCCTTCCAGCATACTCACAATGCGCCCGTGGCATACCTCATCGGCCACGGTGCGCAGTTGTTTGCTTACCCAGTGGTAATCATCTTCGCGCAGGCGTAACTGCCCCATAGCATCTTCGGCATGGGCGTCAAACCCGGCACTGATTAATATTAGTTGCGGCATAAAGTTACGCATTGCATCAAACCAGTAAGTCACTTTTTCACGAAACTCTGCACCGGTAGCCCCGGCTTTTAATGGCGCACTTAAAATATTGCTGGCCGACACCGGATGACCGGAGTGAGGATAAAACGGGTGCTGAAACGACGAGCACATTAAAATTTGCTTGTCTCCGGCGATGATATTTTCAGTGCCGTTACCGTGGTGAACGTCAAAGTCGATAATCGCTACGCGGGACAGTTCATACTTTTTCAGCGCATAGCGGGCCGCCACGGCAATATTGTTAAACAGGCAAAAGCCCATGGCATTGTCGTATTCGGCGTGATGCCCTGGCGGGCGCACGGCACAAAAAGCCTGACGATCTTCCCCTTCCATCACCCAATCTACTGCATCGCAGCCTGCGCCAGCAGCATATAACGCCGCACTCAGGGTGATGGGTGTCATGCCGGTATCCTGTTCCAGCCAGATCACGCCGGTGCTCGGCGAGCGCTGAAAAATACTGTCTACATAGTAGGGATCGTGAGCAAGCGCCAGGTTCTCTCTTTTTACCTGGCTGGCATCACCGTGCTGACAAATCATTTCCAGGCCCGAAGATAATAGCTGATCGTCAATAGCGTAGAGCCGATCCGGGTGTTCCGGATGCTCAGGAGACACATCATGATGCACGCAATCTTTGCCACGATAAATTTTAATGGTCATGCTCTGTCTCCTGTTCCGACACGGCCTTTTCCGCTTGCTCCAGCAGCGGTAATTCCAGCTCGACTTCACTGGGGTCACCGCTGAACAAGCGTTTAAACCCGTGATGTTCGAAAATAGCAATCATCGGTTTGTTGTCGGCCCGGCAAAATGCCAGCATTTTGTTGATTTTTCGTTTGCGGGCAATGTCGATAAGCTTGATCAGCAAGCGGCTGCCCATGCCTTTCCCCTGCTGCGTTTCGCGGGTAACGAAAGCCGCTTCGCAGGAATTATCGTGCTCGTTGTAATAAAATCGCCCGACGGCGTGAATAGTAATACGGGAGCCTTCCTGGCGCACAATGCACAAGGCTGCATCGGAGTTCTGATCCACGCTCACCAGATTACAGGACTTCTCCCGCGACATTTGTTTAGGGTCGTAGTTATAGCGTAAACGCAGGGTTTCCTTGGTATGCGAATAGAAAAATTCCTGCAACCGCCGCTCATCGGCCGGGTTAAGCGGCCGCAGGTAGAAGGTCTCGCCCTGGATGACCATTTTCTGCAGCTGGATAGCGCCCAGCTCCGGAATATCCGTGGGGTATTTTTGCTGAAAGTGCGGTACCCAGTAGTTTTTACGCACCTCGGCGAGCAGATGGGCGCGAAATTTAGGATGGGCCACGCGGATCAGCTCAAGCGCCCGCTCACGAATACTCTTGCCGCGTAGTGAGGCTATTCCGTACTCGGTAACAATGTAGTGTACATTGCCACGGGAAGTCGTAACGCCTGACCCTTCGGCAATACAGGGAACAATGCGCGACACGGTTTCATTCTGCGCGGTTGACGGCATCGCGATAATCGGTTTGCCGCCTTTACTCATCGACGCGCCTGACACAAAATCCACCTGGCCGCCAATGCCGCTATAAAAATCATAGCCCAGCGAGTCCGCTACTACCTGACCGGTTAAATCCACCTCCAGCGCACTGTTAATGGAAATCATCGTGTCGTTCTTGGCAATATTGGTAGGTTTGTTCACATAGCTGCTGGGGTAAAATTCGATATGCGGATTATTATGGACGAACTTATACAGCCGCTTACTGCCCATACAAAAACTGGTGACAATTTTGCCCGGGTGAAAGGTTTTCTTGCGATTGGTAATGGCCCCGGAGGCAATGATATCCATGATGCTGTCTGACAACATTTCACTATGAATACCCAGGTCTTTGTGACGCTGCAAATACTTTAATGTAGCGCTGGGAATTTTCCCTACACCAAACTGCAGGGTGGCGCCGTCTTCCACCAGCATGGCCACATACTGGCCTATCCGTTCGGTAACACTGTCGATGGCAGGCGCTTCGATTTCCTGTAAAGGTTCATCGGCTTCAATACAGGCGGTAAATTCGCTGATATGAATAAAAGAGTGACCTGCTGTGCGCGGCATCTGCGGGTTAATCTGGGCAATCGCAATGGTGGCATTTCGTACCGCCGACATAGAGATATCTACCGACACGCCCAGCGAACAGTAACCAAACTCATCCGGCGGGCTTACCGTCACCAGGGCCGCATCCAGCGGTAAGGTACCGTCGCTGAACAGGCTCGACATTTCCGATAAAAACACCGGTGTATAGTCAGCCCGGCCTTCATCCACCGCGCGGCGAATTTCGTCGCCCTGAATAAAGAACGTATTGACCTTAAATAACTGCCGGTATTCTTCTTTTGCCCAGCGGGTATCGCCAAGGGCCAGCATGTGCACCAGTTCGATATCGCTAAATCCTTTACTGTGTTTAATTAGATCGTCAATGAGTGCGTAAGGCACTCCGGCATTCCCACCAACAAATACCCGGCTACCAGATTTAATTAAGTGCCGCCAGTCCGGTCGCGGCGGCAGAGCAACGGTCATAGTTCCAACTCCCAATCTCAACTCACTTCATAATGCCACAGTTGCCTGCTGATGGCAGAATCAAACACCGGTTATTTGATCTGGTTGGACTTTGCATAGTGAATTTGGGTTGTGGAGGTAGATTGTTAACCCGTATAAAAAAACCCCGCATCAGCGGGGCTTTTTTTATCGGATGAAGCAGTTAGCTTTCCTGTTTGGTGTCTTCCTCGTGTGGGTGACGTTTAGCGCCAAACCACTTAACTACCATTACGTAGAACATGGGCACGAAGAAGATAGCCAGGAAGGTTGCGGCAAACATCCCGCCCATTACAGCTATACCAATAGCGTTCTGACTTTCAGACCCTGCACCGGTGGCAATAGCCAGCGGCGTGACACCCAGAATAAACGCCATTGAGGTCATCAGGATTGGCCGGAAACGCTGTTCCGCCGCAGTGATCACCGCTTCAAATATAGGCGTACCGTTGTCGTAGAGTTCTTTGGCGAATTCCACAATCAAGATCGCGTTCTTTGAGGCGAGCCCCACGGTAGTCAGGAAAGCCACCTGAAGATACACGTCATTCGGCAAGCCAAAGATATAGGCAGCCACTACCGAACCGAAGATCCCCAGAGGCACCACCAGTAATACGGCAAAGGGCACGACCCAACTTTCATACAGTGCCGCCAGACACAGGAAAACCACGATAATCGACAATGCATACAGCATGGGGGCCTGTGAACCTGCGGCCTGTTCTTCATAAGACATGCCCGACCATTCAAGACCAAAACCGGCCGGCAGCTGGCCGACTAAGCGCTCGGCTTCTGCCATGGCTTCACCGGTAGAAATGCCTTCTGCCGGGCTGCCCTGGATGTTCACTGAGGAAATACCATTGAAGCGCTCAAGCTTAGGTGAACCGTAGTTCCATTCAACAGTAGAGAATGCGCTGAACGCCACCATATCGCCGTCGTTATTGCGCACGAACCATTTATCCAGATCTTCCGGGTCCATCCGATACGGTGCACCGGCCTGCATATAGACCCGCTTAATACGGCCTTTGTCGATAAAGTCGTTTACGTAAGCAGAACCCCAGGCAATGCTCAGCGTATTGTTGATATCACTCAGTGACAGCCCTAATGCAGAGGCCTTCTCATTGTCGATATTGACTTTAAACTCCGGCACATCGCTCAGACCATTAGGACGCACACCCACCAGCTTTGGATTCTGTGCGGCCATGCCAAGGAATTGATTACGCGCATTCATTAATGCCTCGTGGCCATTACCAGCACGGTCAACTAACTGAAAGTCAAAACCGGTAGCGTTACCCAGCTCACGAATAGGCGGCGGTAAAATGGGGAATACGCTGGCATCCTGAATTTGTGATAAGGCACCAAAGGCCTGACCAATAATCGAGAACGCACTCTGTGATTCGTCACGTTTTTCCCAGTCAACCAGGTGCACAAAGCCCATACCTGAGTTTTGTGCAGCACCGGCAAAACTAAAACCGACAATGGTAAAGATGTCTTTAACGGCTTCACTTTTCTGCTCCAGGAAGAAATCTTCGACCTGTTTAACCGATTCCAGAGTACGACCCGCCGTAGCACCGGCAGGTGCATTCACCAGTACCATGATGTTGCCCTGATCCTCATCGGGTAGGAACGCGCCGGGCAGTTGGGTGAAAATAGCGCCCATACCGACAACCAGCAATCCATAAACCAACAATGAACGTTTTACGCGGTGAGCAATACCGGAAGAGATTTTACCGTAGTTATCACGCCCTTTATTGAAGAACCGGTTAAACCAGCCAAAGAAGCCGCGATCTTTCTTGTTTTCAACATCTTCTCTGCGTAACAGGGCCACACACAACGTGGGAGACAGAATAATGGCAACCAGTACCGAGAACGTCATTGCCGATACAATGGTAATAGAGAACTGACGGTAGATTGAACCAGCCGAGCCACTAAAGAATGCCATGGGAACAAATACCGTAGACAGCACTACCGCTATCCCTACCAGTGCACTGGAGATTTGCGTCATGGATTTTTTGGTGGCTTCTTTCGCGTCGAGGCCTTCTTCTTCCATCAGACGTTCGACGTTTTCCACCACCACGATGGCGTCATCCACCAGCAGGCCGATAGCCAGTACCATGGCAAACATGGTCAGTACGTTGATACTGAAACCAAAGGCATACAGTACGGCAAAGGTACCCAACAGTACTACCGGTACGGCAATGGTGGGGACCAGCGTTGCACGCCAGTTTTGCAGGAATAACAGCATGACGAAGAATACCAGTACCACCGCTTCTACCAGGGTTTTTACCACCGAGGTAATCGACAGCTTGATAAACGGTGAAGAATCTACCGGATATACAATTTCTACACTGTCAGGCAGATTAACCGCCAGTTCCTCTACCCGCTGTTTAACCGCTTCAATGGTATCCAGAGCGTTAGCACCACTGGCCAGGCTTACCGCCATACCCGAAGCTGGTCGGCGCTTATAGCGCGCAATGTAGCTGTAGTTCTCCGAGCCCAGTTCGACCTTGGCGACGTCTCTTAAACGTACCTGGGAGCCGTCGGTATTTACCCGCAGCACAATGTTTTCGAAATCGTCGGCCGTTTTTAACAGCGACTGTGCGGTAATGGTAGCGTTAATCTGTTGGCCTTCTACGGCGGGCATACCGCCTAACTGACCTGCTGAAATGTCGGTGTTTTGCGTTTGTACTGCGGCCCGCACATCCACCGGCGTGAGGTTATAACTGTACAGTTTATCCGGGTCCAGCCAGATACGCATAGAGCGCTGCGCGCCGAATACCCGCAGGTTACCCACGCCGTTCACCCGCGCAATCTGATCCTGAAACTGCGACACCAGCATATCACTCAGGTCAAACTGAGACAGGCTGCCGTCTTTGGAATAAAAGCCAACCACTACAGCAAACGCGTCGTTGGACTTATTCACGGTAACGCCCTGCTGTTGCACCTGAGTTGGCAGCAACGACATGGACGACTGTAACTTGTTCTGCGTTTGCACCTGGGCGATATCAGGATCGGTACCCGGCTCAAAGGTCAGGGTAATCGACATCCGCGCATTTTCACTACTGGAAATGAAATAGCGTAAGTTGTCGATACCGGTCAGGCTCTGCTCAATAACCTGGGTGACGGTGTTTTCAATGGTTTCAGCCGAGGCCCCGGGATAGGCGGCGCTGATCGTTACCGATGGCGGTGCAACCTTGGGATACTGCTCAATGGGAAGCTCGCTAATTGACAGAATACCCGCCATCATTACGATGATCGCAAGTACCCAGGCAAACACCGGGCGGTCTATAAAAAAACGTGCCATATAAGATGATTTCCTGAATTAGTTAAAGCGCGTTAGCCCTGAGGCTGCCATGGTTTGGTATTGACCTGTGCACCCGGTCTGACCTTCTGGTAACCGGCAACGATGACTTTGTCACCGGCTGAAATGCCGCTGGTCACAATGTATTGATCACCATAGGTGCCCGAAATGGCAATGGTACGCGCTTCAACTTCGTTCTGAGCATTAACCACCATCACCGACAGCGACGTATCGGGCTGGCGGGTAGCGGCACGCTGCGGTACCAACAGCTCTTCGGTGTTGGAAATACTCACCCGCGCTTTGGTAAATAGCCCTGGCATCAGCAGCGATTCAGGATTAGGGAACTCTGCACGAAGGGCTACCGCACCGGTTGTTTCATCAACCGTGACTTCGGAAAATTTCAGCTTACCCTCGTGTTCATAGCTTTCGCCGGTCATATCGTCGAGCACTAACGTTACGGGCAACGTGCCACTCTCCTGCATCGCGCGACGCAGTTTGAGCACCCCTTTACCCGATTGTTGCATGTCAACGTAGATGGGGTCTAACTGGGTGATGGTGGCTAGCTGTTGGGTTTGGTTAGAGGTGACCAGTGCCCCTACGGTTACATAGGAACGGCTGATTTGACCGCTGATGGGCGCGTAAACTTTAGTGAACTCCAAATCTACCTGTGCCAGTGCCACAGCCGCCTGAGCAACAGAAATCTGTGCATCGGCCTGTGCTGCCTGGGCCACTGCATCATCGTATTCCTGTTGGCTGACCGCGTTTTTATCCAGCAGTCCCTTATAACGTTCTGAGCGCGCTTCCAGTGTTTTACGATTCGCTTCGGCGCTTTTAACATCAGCCTTGGCGCTGGCTAACTGGGCAGCGTAACGGGAATCATCAATTTGATACAGTTGCTGACCTTGCTCAACAAATGCCCCTTCTTCAAACAAGCGCTCGGTAATCACTCCTTCTACCTGAGGACGCACCTGTGACTGCCTTAAAGGACTCACACGGCCAGGCAAAGTAACGGTATTCTCAACCGGTTGAAGAACAACCTCGAGAACAGAAACAGTAGGAGGCGGCTGTTGGCCACCACCGGCGGCTTGAGGAGCAGGCTCCTGTGAACAACCTGATATTGCAATAATCGATATTGCTGCTATTACCAATTTTTTGATCATAAATACTTTTACTTTACTTTAATGGTTCCTGAGGACTACTTGACAGGAAAGCTGGACAAAAGGCTCTGTAAGTTATAGTTTAAAATACATTCATGTATGTATGTTGTCAATCAGCCCAAAAAGTCAGAATATGCGACGAACGAAAGAAGAAGCCGAACAAACCAGAAATGCCATTCTGGAAGCTGCAGTAGACGTCTTTACCGAAAAAGGCGTAGCCCGGGCTACTCTGGAACAAATTGCTAAAGCTGCAAATGTTACACGGGGTGCCGTTTACTGGCATTTCAAAAACAAAACTGACATCTTTATGGCTCTTCACGATGAGCTTCATCGCCCTTTTATACAAGACTTAGTAGACGGGCTGGAGAATACCGACGATGACCCGCTCCAAAGCCTTAAAAGCTTCTGTATTGAACTGGTCACCCGTTTAGAAGATGACCTGTACCTGCGCCGTGTTCTTTCACTTTTTTTACTAAAATGTGACTACACCGGAAATCTGCAGGTATGCCAGGAGCGAACCTTTGATGCCCGCCAGGAAAAGAGTGAAGCCCTGTCTAAGTTCTTCGAAAAAGCCCAGTCCAAAGGCACCTTATCGGCTGATCTGGATCCAGAAACCATGACTCTGGCACTCAGTTGTTTTATACGCGGTATTGCCATGGAATATCTGGAAAACCCCGACAGCTTCTCTTTACGTGAGGAAGCCCCGAAACTGTTCAGTATTTTTTTCAGAAAGTGGAATTAAGCAGCAGTAATCATGAGGTAACGCGAGGATGACTCGCCTCACTGACGCAGAGTGACGCAGGGGATACATTGCGATTCAGGCGAAGAACGCCCGAATCTGCTCAGCATCCACGGCAAAACCTGCGGTGCGAGCGAGGGTAATTGCCATGTCCAGATCCGAGACAAATTCCATGCTGAGGCTATGAGGCGCATAGATTTTTTTGATTTGCCTGACCGAAGTGGCCGCGGTTCGCGACTTTTCAGTTACTATGTACACCTGCCCCAGTCCGGCCGCGACAGCTCTGCCAATGCGTTCTGTTAGTGCCCGCTCAGCCTCTGGCACTAACAGGCTTTCACCAGAGAGCATGACAATATCGGCCCAGCGTAGCTGACCACTTTTATATACCGTTCCGGCGTAGGTCAGCCCGAAGTTTTCCACACATTCTGTGTTCCATGGACCTTTGGCATTCACCAACACAATGTCATTTACCATGGTTAAGACAAAATCACCGTGCTGTTTAACGTACCTGATATCCATATTGTCACTCCGTAAGCGAACCGGATTTCAGTGTAGCAAAAGCGGGCCTGCCGCGACACAGGGTTGTCGCGAACAGGCAAGAAGTGATTAGGCGGCAATAATATGCGAGAGTGCAGCAAAAGAAGGCTGAGTTTGAATATCCAGCGGCACACGCAGGATACGGGCAATATCACTAACGCTGATCACCCCGCGGATTTCATGCCCTACCTTATCAATCACCAGACAGTGCATAGCGCCATTCTCACACAGCGCATTAACCACATCGGACACACTGGACATTTTGAGCTCGTTATAATCAAAGGCCTGCAACATAGACTTAGGTTGCATCATATCGACCACCAGCAACTCGGTGCGGGGAATACCTAACTGAACCACTCGCTGTAGTATTTTCTGTTCCGTGATATCAGCCAGGGTCACAATACCAACAAATTGTTCCCGTTGGTCCAGTACCAGTTTCATTTTAACGTGAGACTGGCGCATGAGTTTTTCGAGCTCAACGGCTTTCACATTACCGTCAATTACCAATGGCTGATGTTCATGAAAGTCAGTAAAAATACTTAATGCTGACGATTGCAGTTCAATATGTTCAAACACTTCAGGGTGAGCAAGGGTATCAATAGCTTCGGTTTTGCAAAGGGTTAAATTATGCATAGCATTATCCTCAATAAGTTAATTTGTAAGCGTCTGATGTGCACGATTGCACGACGCAGAAAAGCGAAAATTAACTTAAAAAAGGCGGGGCTCTGATACCGTGAGAAGTCGGGTAGGTTGGGTGATTGTGACTTTGATAAAAGAAGGCATCCCGAACAACTGGGGTCGTTACCGTTGATGCAACTGGAGGAAGGTAACCATCAAAGTCAGTATCATTTTCGTCAGTAAATACAGCGTTTTCTGCTGTACTGACATCAACAATTAGGTCCTGAACGTCGACAGCTTTAACGCTGGCGGCCTGATCATTATGCAGCACGGTACTAACAGCGGGGCACCCCACCATTGCCACCATCACTACTAATAATCTTAACCAGTTCATTGCCATATTACCTGTTGATAATCACAGAGGATTAGAGACAGCATGGATCGCATTAGTTCCGTAGGAAAGCTTTTTACCGACCAACGGAATAGTATTTGCGCCGAATTACCCAATCCATCGTAAAATGCGGTAGCGCCGGTCGAAACCCTTGCTACCGCCCAGAGTGTTGAGGATGTGAAGAATAAACACTCTGCGAAAAAACTATTTAGCCTGCGCTTCGGTGGTCAGACGCAGTGTAATTTCATCACCTACGTAAGGTACATACTGGTCGATACCAAAATCTGAACGTTTAATAACTGTTTCTGCATCAAAACCGATAGCCTGCTTTTTCGACATAGGGTGTTCGCCCATGCCATTCAGAGTCGCGTCCATAGTGACAGTTTTGGTCGTGCCTTTGATAGTCAGATCGCCGGTAACAGCAAATTTATTATCGCCTTTTGGTACAACTTTGGTGCTCACAAAAGTGGCCTTCGGGTAATTAGCTGCATCAAACCATTCTTCACCGAGAAACTCTTCGGTTAACTTTTCAACAAAGGTATCAACGGTTTCGATACTCACTGAAATAGCGATTGAGCTTTGGGCTGGCTTCTCCGGATCATAATTTACCGTTCCCTCAGCGCCAGCAAACACTGCGGTAGGCGTAGAGAAACCGAAATGACTCCAGGAAGCCACAGCAAAGGTATGGGTCGGGTCTACTGAATAGCTGGTTGGCGCAGCAAATGCCGAAACACTAAACAGTGCACTTACAAGCATAGCGGAGAGTCGTTTATTCATAACAGATTCCTTTTGTTGTCTGAAGGAGTAGATGTGCTTGACCTATTCTTACGCGAATAAGGAAATTTAGCTTTATCTATTAATTAAACGATTCATTCTGTTTTATAGAATATGCCAGTAAAAAATCCCGCGCCAATGAAGGCATCTGCCCACTGCCAAAACATAAAGGCAATTCAGAGAGTTAAAAATACCTGAATGACACCCGGGGGAAATATAGATATCAAAATACATACCTGAGTCTACTTTTTAATACCCATGACAGTGAAATATACAAATTTAATCATTGGAAGCCACTTATAATCCGGTGAAAGATAGCAACGGCAAGGTTGTAAAGGTCATCAAGTTTGCCACCGACATCACCGACCGCATCAACAAAACCCAACAAGCCATTAATATGGCGGCGGCGACCTCAGAACAAACCTCCACCATCACCCGTAACGCGGTAGAAGTACTTAGCGAAGCAATTACCTCGGCGGTGAAAATTGCCGATAACCTGAAACAAATTGCCGAGGACGGTCGCTTGCTATCCGAGCAATCCACAAAAGTCACCGACATGGTAGTCACTATTCAGGGTATAGCGGAACAAACCAACCTGTTGGCCCTCAATGCGGCCATCGAAGCAGCCCGGGCCGGCGAGCACGGACGAGGATTTTCTGTGGTTGCAGACGAAGTACGCAACCTTGCCGAAAGTACGGCGACGGTCACCAAATCGATTACCGAAATCGTCAACAGGAATAGTGAACTCACCGACGCCATGGACAGCAAACTGGGGGGTCTGTCGGACCAGGCATTGGCCGGAACCGACAAATTCACGCTCACTTCCGAAGGCCTCGAAGACATCAGCAACGGCGTCAAACAGCTGGTTGAGTTAATGTCACAATTAGAAATCTGACCCCATGCACCGTTCACGGGGTTTTCATTTGCAACTGATTCGGTAAAATACCTGCCGAATCGAATTCTCCTGGATCAGCAGACAGGGCATAACTGAGCTGGCATTACCATTAACTTAATTTTTTGGAGCCAAAGCTATGTCTGCAGCACAGCGCATCTGGATAAAATCCCCGCTATTTGTCTTTGCCCCGGACCAGTCTCAACCGGTTACCGGCCTGGTAATTAACAACGGTAAAATCGACGCATTACTGTTTAACCATTACGCCCCGGACATTCCCTGCGATGAGGTTTTTGATGCCTCTGGTCTGGTGATTTTACCTGGTCTTATCAATACCCATCACCACTTTTATCAAACGCTGACCCGGGCCTGGGCGCCAGTGGTTAACGAGCCTTTGTTCCCGTGGCTTAAAACATTGTATCCGGTATGGGCACGGCTAACACCGGACGCCTTGCATCTGGCCACTCGGGTGGCCATGGCAGAATTGTTATTATCCGGCTGTACCACTGCCGCCGATCATCATTATCTGTTCCCCCAGGGCCTCGATAACGCTATCGACGTTCAGGTTGACGTGGTCCGGCAATTAGGGATGCGCGCCATGTTAACCCGTGGCTCTATGAGTCTTGGCGAGAAAGACGGCGGCTTACCACCACAGCACACCGTACAAACCGGTGAAGCCATTATTCGTGATAGCGAACGCCTTATTAGCCAGTACCACGAACGAGAAGCTGGGGCGCAAATTCAAATTGCCCTGGCCCCCTGCTCGCCCTTTTCGGTTACCCGGGAAATCATGCAGGAAAGCGCACAGCTTGCTAAACGCGAAAATGTGCGCCTGCATACGCACCTGGCGGAAACCCTGGATGAAGAAGACTTCTGCTTACAAACATTTGGAATGCGAACCGTTGACTACCTTGAGAGTGTTGGCTGGCTCAATGACCGCACCTGGCTGGCTCACGGCATTCACTTTAATGCAGAAGAAATTGCCCGATTGGGCGCAGCTGGCACCGGTATTTGTCATTGTCCGGTGTCAAATATGCGCCTGGCTTCGGGTATCTGCCCCACGCTGGACCTGATTGAAGCAGGTGCACCGATTGGCTTAGGTGTGGATGGCTCAGCGTCTAATGACGCATCCAACATGATGTATGAAGCCCGTCAGGCACTGTATCTGCAGCGTTTAAAATACGGTGCGGAAAAAATCACCCCGGAGGTGGTATTACGCTGGGCAACCGAAGGCTCTGCCAAAGTCCTTGGCCGCACCGACATTGGTGCCATTGCTGAAGGTATGCAGGCTGACCTGGCTTTGTTCAGTCTGGATGATATTCGCTTCAGTGGCTCACACGATCCGCTCGCTGCATTGATCCTGTGTGGCGCAGAAAGAGCCGAGCATGTCATGGTGGGTGGTCAGTGGCGAGTAAGCCATGGTCAGATCAACGGCCTCGACCTGCCGGCACTGCTGGCCCAACATCGTGCGGCTGCCAGTAAACTTATTGCAGGATAAATCCCCTTCCTCCAAACAAGGTGGTGGCCACACCGCCACCTACTACTCAGGCACTAAACAGGCAGTACTTTGGTAGCAAACATGCCCGTGATTTAGCCTCAAAAGCCTTTAAACGAGTGAAAATCGTTTGTTAAACACTCTTTACTGAATTGGCAATTAAAGGTCATTATTTGCGCAGAAAAACGTGTCACCGTTGGCTTTGAAAGCCATTTCTGAGCCCGGCTGTTTGTTACAAAAATCACATTTTTTTAACGGTGGTCAGAACGACCATTGGCAGGTTTTACCCGGTAACTGAATGGCGTTACCGGGCATTTAAACTTAGTGGAGTTTCAGTTTTGGGGTCACCAGGTTGCTTACCTTGCGCATGAGCAGCATTAAAAAGCCCTTAAACCAGCCATGCACGGCGAACAAGTGCATATTATACAGCGACACGTACACCATCTTTGCTAAACGCCCTTCGATAAACATGGTGCTGTTGCTGAGTTTCCCCATCAGACTGCCCACCGTTGAGTATTTACTCAGGTGCACCAACGAGCCGTAATCGGTATACGAATACGCCTGCATAGGCTTGTGCATAAACAGGTTTTGCAGGTTTTTAGCCAGTAAACTGGCCATTTGATGTGCCGACTGTGCCCGCGGTGGTACCCAGCTACCATCCTTTTGCAATACGCCACAACAGTCGCCGATGGCAAATATGCTGGTATCAACCGTACTTTGCAGAGCCGACGTTACCAGGATCTGGTTGGCCTTATTCAACTCAAACAGGTTTAAATCGGTGAGAAAATCCGGCGCTTTAACCCCCGCCGACCAGACCATTAAATCGGCTTCAATTAACACGTCTTCAGCAGTAACAAAGCCTTCTTTATCAACCCGTTGCACGCGAGTATTCTCACGCACTTCAATGCCCAGTTTGGTAAGAGCGCGACGCGCAGAACCAGCAATCCGTTCTGGTAGTGCAGGCAGGATCCGCGGACCGGCTTCAAGTATAGAGACCTGCAGCTTATCCGCTGACATTTCAGGCATACCATAGGCTCTGGCCAGATTGCTCACATGGTGTAACTGCGCAGCCAACTCGGTACCCGTTGCCCCGGCCCCGACAATAGCAACGTGAATTTTCTGCTTGGTCACGCCATCCTGATTAATTTTAAGCAATTGATTTAAAAGCGCTCTGTGAAAGCGTTCGGCTTGAATTAACGAGTCCAGACAATAGCAGTGCTCGCTAACCCCAAGGGTGCCAAAGTCATTGGTTACACTACCGATAGCCATAACCAGATAATCATATTCAACCGTGCGTTCCGGCAGTATCTCCAGGCCATCCTCGTCGTATAACGGATCCAGGTAAATACTCTTATTATCACGGTCGATAAAACTCATGTTACCCAGTTGAAACTGGTAATGGTGCTGGGCGGCGTGCATACGGTAGTCAACGCCGTCTGAGGCTTTATTAATGACCCCGGCAGCCACTTCATGAAGCAGGGGTTTCCAGACATGCGTGCGGCTACGGTCAACCAGTATTATCTCGGCCAGCTTGCGCTTACCCAGTGTTTTACTTAGCCGGGTAACCAGCTCAAGACCACCGGCACCACCGCCTACAACTACGATTTTTTTCATAACAGACCTACTTATTAAATGTGAATTGGTCTGCACAATGCACTGATGTGCACAGATCAATCGACACTCTGGGTCTTATCAACCACTAGCAGCTTACGCCTTTTACCGGTGAGGTAAAGTCAGACTCTGCCAGTGTAAAAGTATTTTATGTTAACAAAAACGCTAAAAAATACTCTCTGAACTGCCACTTTGCGCTAGCTTTTAGTAGCACTTCAAAGCAGTGCCAAAACCGCCCCTCCAAACCAGCACTTTGGTAGTAGGACTTTCGGAGAATTTCCGCAGAGGACTAAAGTTGAATTCAAAAGGCTCCATTGAGGAGTACTCAAAATCCGGCCGCTCAACAATACTCAATGCAAAAGAGCAACGGCAAAGAATCGTTGTCAATTAACGTGAGTGACAGTGGGACGCAATAAAAGTGTTACTCCACGCAATAAACACAAATATGAGGGTTACACATGAAAAATAATAAATTTGCGTGCAAACCGCTAGCCGTTGCCTTACTTGCACTCTCTTCAGCTTCAGCCAATGCCGCAATCACCATTTACGACGATGCCGAAGTGGCTACCGTATCGGTTGACGCGTCATTCAACACATTCTACACCACAACGTCTGTTGATAACGGTCCAAACGGTGACCGTGACCAATCCCGCGTTAAAATGGGTTTCCTGCCTAATTGGCTGGGTATGAACTTCAGTAAGCAGATTGGTGACATGAAAGTGGGCGGTCGCTCATCTTTCTGGGTAACCATCAACGATTCTAACAGTGGTGTTACCTCAACCGGTATCGATGTTCGTCAGTTTTACGCGACGCTGGATGCCGACTGGGGTCAATTACTGATTGGTAAAGATTTCACACTGTTTAACCGCAGCAACGTTTTCTTAGACGAAGTCCTGCTTGGTTACGGCAATGTCAATGATACGCTGGGACTGGTTGATGGCCAGGGCGTATCATTCGGTAACCTCGGCAGCGGGTACACTTATCCGTTCCCAGCGTCGCAAATACGTTATACCTCGCCGTCTTTCGGTGGTGGCTTCAAAGTAGCCGTCGCGGCTGTCGATCCTTCGCCAGTCAATGGCGATGCTGACCGCGAAGAATCTGCACCTCGTTTTGAGGGTGAAGTGACCTACAGCGGCACTTTCGACGACGCATCAGTCACTGCATGGGTGGGTTTCCTGTCGCAAACCTCTGAATCTGATATGGGTGACGTTGACTCAAACGGCGCTTCATACGGTGTAAAAGTAGGCTTTGGTGGTTTATCACTGCACGCATCAGGCT
>NZ_CAJXQY010000107.1 GCF_913058315.1 uncultured Alteromonas sp.
GTTCGGGCTGATCTTTGGGTACAAACGAAGCCACTATTGCGGGTTGGTTATACACATACTGATTAAATACCCGCATGATGTCTTCACGACTGACTGCCTGAATATTGGCAATATCCTGTTCGATAAAGTCCGGTGAACCGGCGTATTCATTGTAGATCCCCAGTTGCAGGGCTTTATCCAGAATACTCTCAATATTGTAATAAAAGGCCGTTTCCTGCTCGGCTTTGATGCGTTGTAGCTGTGCGTCGGTAAAGCCATTTTCAGCAAACTCATCCAGCGCAGTGCGGATACCGGCATAAACGTTGTCGAGTGGCACATCGGCATTCGCCTGAACGTTAATGGCAAAACTACCGGCAACTTCATTGGTATCTGACCAGGCGTTCGGGCGAGGCGCCAGTTTCAGCTCTTCTACCAGTGTTTTATATAACACTGCATTTTTGCCGTCACTTAATAAGCGGCCCAGTGCATCCAGTGCATAAGCGTCTTTGGTATATTGCTCCACCGTCGGGTAAGTCAGGCGTAACAGAGGCAATTTGGCAAAATTGTCCAGATGATAAAGTTTTTTGTCGGCCTCCAGGCTAACCGGTTGCGGCGCAAGGGCAGGGCTTGGCTCGCCGGATTTAATTTCACCAAACCATTTAGCCACTTTTTCCTTTGTCTCAGCAATATTTATGTCACCGGCAATTACCAGCGTGGCATTGGCCGGCATGTAAAACTGGTTATAAAACTCCCTGACATCGTTCAGTGTAGCGGCCTGTAAGTCTTCTAAATCGCCAATTACGGTCCAGTTATAGGGGTGATCTGCAGGATACAGGGCTTTTCTCACAACATGGCCCATGTGGCCATAAGGGCGATTATCCACCCGTTGTCGTTTTTCGTTTTTTACCACCTGTTTTTCCCGCTCCAGGGTACCCTGATCAACGGTATTGATCATGTATCCCAGTCGGTCGGAGTCGATCCATAATAATTTATCAAAGGCGTCTTTGGGGACCACTTCATAATAAATGGTACCATCGCTCCAGGTGCCGCCGTTACGGGTCCCACCAAGCTCGGGGATCATTTTACGGTTTGCCCCTTTAGGCACGTTTTCTGAATCGTTAAATGACATGTGTTCAAAAAAGTGAGCAAAGCCGGTACGGCCTGGCTTTTCACGGTTCGACCCTACATGAACCACAGTGGCCATGGCCACAATCGGATCGGATTTATCTACGTGCAAAACAACCGTCAGGCCGTTGTCCAGCTCATAACTCTCATAGTCCACACTCAGCGAGGCAGAGTCATTGTTGACAGACTGAGTGGCAGCTTGTTCAGGGGCGGTAACGGTTTGCTGGGTAGTTACAGAATTGTCGCTACAACCCAGTACGCCCATGATGCTCATGGCCAGTAAAGTGGTTTTTATCTTTATCATGGTTTTTTTATTTTTTCCGTCGTTAAAGTTACGCCAGCATAAACAACCTGTTGGGACGTTTCAAATGCCTTTGTTGGCGCGCTATTAACGGTGAATTGTAAAATTAATGTTACATAACGGTGGCGTGTATCCTCATCCTAAAGGTTTAGTGTGACGATTAAAGGGGTAAACTTGGCCTGTCTTTAATAACCATATTTGGTCTATGTCTAAACAATCAAAATATAATTCAAAAAAACCAGACATTAACGGAATCATTCAATGGAGTGATGAGGAAAATGCCATTTGGAGCGAGCTGTATCATCAACAGATGGCACTGCTGCCCGGACGGGCCTGCAGCGAGTACTTTGAAGGGCTGGACCTGCTGGGTCTTTCACCCCGGGCGATTCCCCAGTTGCCGGATATCGACAAGGTTCTGCAAGCCACTACCGGGTGGCAGACCGCTGCCGTGCCAGCATTAATCAGCTTTGGAGAGTTTTTTGAACTGCTGGCCAATAAACGCTTTCCGGTGGCAACGTTTATTCGCAGCCGGGAAGAGTTTCATTATTTGCAGGAGCCCGATATCTTTCACGAAGTCATGGGCCATTGCCCGCTGCTCACTAATCCATCCTTTGCCGCTTTTACCGAAACCTACGGTAAACTTGGCCTTAACGCCAGCAAAGAGGAAAGGGTGTTTCTGGCTCGCTTGTACTGGTTTACCGTTGAGTTTGGCCTGGTTAAGGAAAACGGGGAATTAAGAATTGTCGGCGGCGGTATTTTAAGTTCACCTAAAGAAACCTGCTATGCACTGGAAAGCGATGTGGCTGTTCGCCATCCACTGCAGGTTCTTGATGCCTTAAGAACGCCTTATCGCATTGATATTTTGCAGCCCCTTTATTACGTACTGGACAATTTCAGCCAGTTAATGGAAATCTCGAAAATGGACATGATGCCAATGGTGCATCAGGCCCGGCAAATGGGTTTATTTGAACCGCTATTCACGCCTAAACAGCGCGCAGGTTAAACGCCTGGGTGACTGCCAGTTCTTTTGTTTTGCGCTATTTGTTGAGGAATTGAACAATTAGCGCAGCTTTCGCGTATTAGACTTTAAAAGTAATGATATTGTGATATCTTGTAAAATATAGTTTACAGTTATTGAGTGTTCAATGCGTTTAGAAATCAGCTGTCAGGACCGTCTTGGTATTACCCAGGATGTGTTGGATATTTTGGTCACCCATAACATCGATCTGAGAGGTATCGAGATTGATGAAGGCGGCAAAATATTCCTTAATTTCCCAAATATAAAATTTGAAGATTTTCAGCATTTAATGCCAAAAATACGGCGTATCGAGGGCATCGAAGACGTTAAAACCACTTTGTTTATGCCTGGTGAGCGGGAACGTAACCAGCTCTCTGCCATCGTGCAGACCTTACCCGACCCTGTTTTCTCAATCGATAACAAAGGCAAATTGTTGTTGTGTAACGATGCCGTATCCAGCGGGCTGGAAATGGATGTAGCCGAATTGCTGAACACAGAAATCAGTGAATACGTGAAAGGCTTCAACTTTAGCCGGTGGCTGGAAGGGAAATCGCCCGGCCATAAAAGCACCAAGGTGAAGTTTATTCAGCAGGATTTTGTTGCCGATATTCTGCCGATTACCGTGCCTGATGCCTCAGATACCACCATCCTGGCCGGCGCAGTCGTCATGCTAAAATCCGAAGTCCGTCTGGGCCAACAAATAAACGTATTCCATCAGCATGGCACCGATAGCTTCGATAAACTGGTCACGCAGTCTCCGGTAATGCAGCAAACGATCAGCGAAGCCAAACGAATTGCCGACCTTGATGCCCCTATACTGATATTTGGTGAAACGGGCACCGGCAAAGAAATGCTGGCCAAAGCCTGTCATCAGAGTAGTCGCCGGGCCGATAAAGCCTTTCTGGCACTCAACTGCGGTGCCTTACCAGACAATGTCGCTGAAACAGAGCTGTTTGGTTACGCTGCCGGGACTTTTAATCAGACCGAAGGCAAAGCCGGTTTGTTGGAACTGGCCGCAGGCGGCACTTTGTTACTGGATGAAATTGCTGACATGTCTGTGCACCTGCAGGCTAAATTGTTGCGGGTGCTCGAAGACGGTGAGTTTCGTCGGGTAGGGGATGTTAATCCGGTGGCCGTGGACGTCCGGTTTATTTGTACAACCTGCCAGGACCTCGGCCAGCTGGTGGACGAAGGTAAGTTTCGTAAAGAATTGTATTACCGGCTTAACGTGCTGGGGCTGGTAGTGCCGGCGCTGCGTGAACGCCGCTCCGACATTGTTCCCTTATCAGAATCCTTCATTTTACAGCACAGCGCTAAGCTTGGTCGCCGCCCTGCTAAACTGAGCAAGTCATGTGTGGAGTTTCTGCAGCAATATCCGTGGCCGGGCAATGTCCGTCAGTTGCAAAATGCTTTATTCAGAGCGTTATCATTACTCGATGGTAATGAAATCACCAAAGAAGACATTCAGCTTCCCAGCTGCACGCCGAGCATGACCTACGTGGATGAAAACTTCGAAGGAACGCTCGATGAAGAGGTTAAGAAGTTTGAGCGGGATTTGCTGCGCAAGCTTTATCCTTCCTACCCAAGTACCCGCCAACTAGCGAAAAAGCTGGGCTTAAGTCACACCGCCATTGCTAACAAGCTACGCGAATATGGCATAAACAAAGCCACTGTAAAGCTTTAGTTACATATTTTTCGCATCATGACGGGCTGCCTGAGGCGGCCCGTCTGCGTTTCTGCCTGCAGAATTCTTCTTCCTACCTAGCGTCATGATTTATTTACAAAAAGTGTAAACGCCACCGCTTTAGTGTTGGTCTGGCATAGCTATCCGCAAGACCGTTTCTCTGATTATATATGTTGCATAATTGTTAAATGGAGAGAGTGAACATGGCGAATAGCAAAAATTATAATCCTTTAGGTACCGACGGCTTTGAGTTTGTTGAATACACGGCAGCCGATGAAGAAGGTATCGAGGCGCTAAAACACTTATTCAGCTCGTTAGGCTTCGCTGAAGTTGCTGAACATAAATCAAAACGCGTTTGGCTTTATCGCCAGGGCGACATCAATTTTATTGTGAATGCGGAGCCGGCCTCACAGGCTGAAGAATTCGCCCGCTTACGCGGCCCCAGTGTGTGTGGTATGGCATTTCGCGTAAAGGATGCCAAGGCGGCTATTGAACATGCCAGGCAACATGGCGGCAAACAGTTTCACGGTAACCTGGGGCCCATGGAGTTAAACATTCCGGCTATTTACGGTATTGGTGAAAGTACCCTGTATTTTGTTGATTTATACGGTAAGCAAAGTATTTATGATGTCGACTTCCGGTTTTACGCAGACTGGCAGGAACGGATGGCCAGCGCCGGTGCCGGCCTCCAGTTGGTGGATCACCTGACCCACAACGTAAAACGCGGCAATATGGCTGTATGGGCGGAGTTTTACGAGAACATTGGTAACTTCCGCGAAATTCGCTACTTCGATATTGAAGGCAAGCTTACCGGCCTGGTCAGTAAAGCCATGACCTCGCCGTGCGGCAAAATTCGTATTCCGATCAATGAGTCGGTTGACGACCATTCGCAAATTGAAGAATTTATCAAAGCGTACAACGGCGAAGGGATCCAACATATTGCACTGGCAACCGATGATATCTACCAAACCGTCTCTGACCTGAAAAGCCGCGGCCTGGCGTTTATGGATACGCCTGATACTTACTATGAAGCAGTTAATGACAGAGTCAAAGGGCACGGCGAGTCCATTGAGCAATTAAAAGAGTTGAAAATCCTGATTGATGGCGCGCCGGAAAAAGATGGCATTCTGCTGCAAATATTCACCGATACCGTTATAGGCCCGGTCTTTTTTGAAATTATTCAGCGCAAAGGCAACGAAGGCTTTGGCGAAGGTAACTTTAAAGCGCTGTTTGAAAGTATCGAACAAGACCAAATCCGCCGTGGCGTGCTGAATGTTGAGGACGGCAATGCGTAACCCGGCGCGTTTTCCGCTTAAAGAAGGCCTGCATTCACGGCAGGCCCATGCCGACTTACCCGAACAGGCACTGTACGAACGGGAAGTGGGCCGGGAAGGTTTCTTTGGCCCGGCATCGCATATCCATCATAAGCATCCGCCTACCGGTTGGGTAGAGTGGGAAGGCGATCTGCGCCCCAGGGCCATGGATCTTAATCAGCTCAACGAGTTGGCGCTGGCGCGCTCACCGTTCTGTGCACCGGTGATCCTGCACAATGCCCATTGCCAGTACCGTTTCTGGCACTGTGAGGCACCCATGACCGAATTGGCGCGTAACGCCGATGGCGATGACTTGCTGTTTGTGCATCGCGGCCAGGGGGAGCTGTTTTGTGATTACGGCCACATGCCGGTGAGCGAGGGCGATTATATCGTGATACCGCGCTCAACAATGTGGCGGCTAACGCCGCAAACCCCAATGCAGTTGCTGATGATTGAAGCCACTGACGACAGCTATCAACTGCCTGAAAAAGGCATGGTAGGGCAGCACGCGGTATTCGATCCGGCGATGCTGGAATACCCGCGAATAAATGAAACGTTTCTGGCCCAGCAGGATGAAAATACCTGGCGGGTAGATGTTAAACGGCATCAGCGCTTATCGCGCATTACTTACCCGTTTAATCCTCTCGATGCGCAGGGGTGGCACGGTGATTTAACTGTGATGAAAATTAACTGGCGCGATATCCGCCCGTTAATGAGTCATCGCTATCATTTACCACCTTCGGCGCACACAACTTTCGTGGCAAAACGCTTTGTGATTTGTACTTTTGTACCACGCCCTATTGAAAGCGATCCGGGTGCACTTAAGGTGCCGTTTTACCACAGTAATGATGATTTCGATGAGGTGCTTTTTTACCATGCGGGCGATTTTTTCAGTCGCGATAACATTGAGGCGGGTATGGTGACTTTTCATCCGGCTGGCTTCACCCACGGTCCGCACCCTAAGGCATTTGCCGCCGGTCAGGCGCATGCTAAAACCTTTACCGACGAAGTGGCAGTAATGCTGGATACCCGTGATGCGCTGCAGGTGACTGCCGCCGCTCAAGCGGTGGAAAACCCCGAGTATGTATATAGCTGGCGGGGCTAAGAGGAGAATAAAATGAAACTAGCAACCTATAAAAACGATTCCCGGGACGGGCAGTTGATGCTGGTCAGCCGGGATTTAACCCTCACGTGCAGCGCGGCACCGGTTGCACAAACCATGCAGCAGTTACTCGATAACTGGGATGCCCTGGCCGAGCCGCTCAATGCGCGTTATCAGGCTTTATGTAAGGGCGAACTGCTGGGCGAAAAATTTGATCCACAGAAGTGTCATTCACCGCTGCCCAGAGCCTACCACTGGGCTGATGGCAGTGCGTATGTTAATCACGTCGAACTTGTCAGACGGGCCCGGGGGGCCGAAGTGCCTGAAAGTTTCTGGCATGATCCTCTGATGTATCAGGGCGGCAGCGACGACTTTATTGGCCCCTACGACGATATTAACGTGCCGGATGAAAGCATGGGCATTGATTTTGAGGCTGAAATAGCAGTGGTCACTTCGGATGTGCCGATGGGCACGGATGATGAGCACGCCGGCAGTTTCATAAAACTGCTGATGCTGGTTAATGATGTCTCGCTAAGGGGCCTTATTCCGGGCGAACTGGCCAAAGGCTTTGGGTTTTATCAGTCAAAACCATCCAGCAGCTTTGCACCGGTAGCGGTAACGCCTGACGAGTTGGGCGATAGCTGGTTTGACAACAAGGTGCATCTGCCTCTGCTTACGAAGTATAACAACGAGTTGTTTGGTAAGCCCAATGCGGGCGTTGATATGACCTTTAACTTTAGTGAGCTGGTTGCTCATGCCGCGCGCACCCGCAACCTCGGCGCGGGCACCATCATTGGCTCCGGCACGGTTTCCAATAAACAGGGCACCGATCATGGTTCGGCCATTGTGCATGGCGGTGTGGGTTATTCCTGTATTGCGGAAGTCAGAATGATAGAAACCATCCGTGATGGTCAGCCTTCGACAGCCTTTATGAGTCACGGTGACAAGGTAAGAATCGAAATGACAGATGTTGCCGGCGCGAGTATTTTTGGTGCCATAGAACAGCGCGTAAATATTGAAAAATGAGTTATGCTTAGACTAACAACAACGACAATAAGGTTGCGCAAATGAGCTTAAAACTTTATGGCTACTGGCGTTCGTCGGCAACTTACCGGGTCCGCATTGCTTTAAATTTAAAGGGACTGGAATACGAGTATGTCCCGGTCCACCTGGTAATGGAGGGCGGGCAGCAACATCAGGAAGGGTATGACCGGCTTAACCCGGCGCACCTGGTCCCCACATTTGTTGATGACGATGAGGATATCATTCTCAACCAATCGCTGAGCATTATTGAATATCTCGATGAGCGTTATCGAGAGCCATGCCCTTTATTGCCAGCTCATGCGGTTGAAAAAGCCAGAGTCCGAGCGTTGGCGCAGGATATCGCCTGTGATATTCAGCCTTTGGCGAATCTGCGGGTACTCAATAAATTGCAGGATGACTGTGGTTTATCAACTGAACAATCGGCCGACTGGGCCAAACAGTGGATCACCCGTGGGCTGACCGCCATTGAAAGACGTTTGCAAACTCAGGCCGGCCGATATTGTTTCGACTTTGATGTGACCCTGGCAGATGTTTGTCTTATTCCTCAGGTCTTTAACGGCAAGCGGTTTAATGTGGATATGGCTCAGTTTCCTTTGATCAGCAAAATTTATGATCAGTGCTTATCGCTGGAGGCGTTTCAAAAGGCGCAGCCGGAAAATCAGCCGGATGCCCCTTAAATGAAGGTCAGTGAAGCGTCTGCTTCACTGATTTTTAATAGGTAACGAAGTCGTATTTTTCACCTGCTTCAAGGCAAATGTTGAACTCAGATGATCAACGCAGGGCAGGTGAGTCAATTTGGTTTTCAGTAAATATTCGTATTCTTCAATACTCTCTACAATCACTTTCAGCAAGTAATCTTTTTCACCACTGGTGGTGTGGCATTCAACAATTTCTTCAATCGACTGCACGGCATTTTCGAAGTCGGTCAGCGAGTCGCCATCATGATTTTTGAGTGACACATAAATGAACACTGATACGCCTAAGTTGAGCTTTTTACCATTCAGTAACGTGACTTTGCGAAGAATGATGTCTTCAGCTTCGAGGCGCTTTACGCGTCGCCAGCAGGGCGTGTGAGACAGCCCCACCTGCTGACTCAGATCAGCCATGGAAATCGTCGCGTTTTGTTGTAAAACCCGCAGAATTTCGCGGTCAAATTTATCCAGTTTCATCGAGGGTGCCTGCGCCGGAAGTGATTCCGGTAATTATGATAGTTATTGTGCTTACATTATAATACTAGGATAACCATCCTAGAAAGCGGTGCAGTAAAAAAAAGCCCTTGCGGGGTGTAAATTTAATGCCCTAAAGACGCAACGCTTGTCCTCACCCGGCTGCGCTACTATACACTTTTACACTTAAGGAACTGTGAAGATAATGTCTGTGTTTGAACATTCAGAATTTGATGCCCATGAGCATGTTGCGTTTTACTCGGATCCGGGAACCGGATTGAAAGCGATTATTGCAATTCACAATACCAATCTCGGGCCATCGCTGGGCGGGTGTCGGATGTGGCCTTATCTGAACAGCAGTGAAGCGCTCACTGATGTGTTGCGTTTATCAAAAGGCATGACCTACAAAGCCGCTATGGCGAATCTGCAACAAGGCGGCGGCAAAGCTGTGATTATCGGCGATCCGCGCAAAGATAAGAGCGCAGCCTTTATGCAATCCATGGGACGGTTTGTAGATAGTTTGAGTGGTCAGTACATTACAGCAGAAGATTCGGGGATCACCGTTGATGATCTGAAAGCAGTGGCTAGTCAGACTCGTCATGTGGCCGGTACCTCTGCGCAATATAATGCATTAGGTGAAACGCCTACCGGCAATCCCGCACCGTCGACGGCTTACGGTGTATTTGTCGGACTCAGACAAACGGTAAAACACGTGCTTGGCAGTGACCTGAAAGGCGTTAAAGTGGCTATTCAGGGCATGGGGCATGTGGGCTATCGGCTGGCTAAACAGTTACATGCGGAAGGGGCCGAGCTTTACGTTGCGGATATTTTCCCGGAAGGACTGGAACGGGCGCAGAAAGAACTCGGTGCCACGGTCGTCGCGCCAGAAGAAATATTAACCCTGCCGGTAGATGTGCTCGCTCCCTGTGCCATGGGGTCATCAATTAACGATGAGTCCGTGCCGGATATTCGCGCCAGAATCATTGCCGGAGCAGCCAATAATCAGCTAGCCCGGGAAGAACTGGGGACGGTTTTACATAAGAAAGGCATTTGCTACGCTCCCGATTATGTTATCAATGCCGGTGGGATTATTGATATTTATCATCAAAAGCAGGCCGATAGCTCAGACCAGGCGCTGCGGGAGCATCTGGGCAGGATAGGCGACACTCTGACGGAAGTGTATAAGCGTGCAGAGGCCGAAAATGCGCCTACCAATTTGGTGGCTAACCGTATTGCGGAAGAACGATTTGCAAAGCGGGGTTGAACTTTAGCTAACAAGTCGTCATAATGCGCCGCGCTCGTGACTTGTAACAAAAGCACGGCGCGCAAGTTTCTATGGTGGGCTTTTGGTCCTCCCGCAATGATACTCTGTGAACCCGGTCAGGCCTGGAAGGGAGCAGCCGCAGCAGACGACTCATGTGCCGGGATGTGGCTGGAAGCCTGCCACCCAATATCCTGTTTTATTCCTGGCGTGTTTTTGGCTGATCCAAAAATTTAATTGCCTTGTCGATAGCATATTCCACATTCATTTCCATTTGCTGACGTTCGCTCTGTGGCAGGTAGAAAGCCATATCTACTTCGTAGCGAATATAGCGTGGTGGCACCTGGTTTAAAGCCAGGCAACACAAGTCGGCGAGATAATCGGCAGACTTATTTTGATCTAACCCCAGTCGCGCTATGCGTTCTAACACCAGATGTTCATAGTAATTATGGATATCGTCATCTAATTTCACTGCATTTTCCTATTTTCAACAACCTAACAGTATTCAGTTATAGCCATTATGCCTGAGTTGTCGAGCCGGTTTATGACAAAAAGCAGATTTTGACGGCTAATGAGTAGAGGGGACACCTGGTTCCGTGAATCACCCTTTGGGTAAAATGTAGCACTCACCGACACCGTGAACCTCATCAGAAAATCGTTTTACCGCATTTTCTTTTGGTTAAAAAATAGCCAGTTTCACAAAAGTTTCATCATACAATTGAGATATTTGCTGTATTGCGATTAATGACTTGTCTGTGAGGGTAAATAGCATGAGTTTGTTTCCCTGCCTGATCATTCTGTTGTCAGCGTAAAATAGAATTTCCCGCAATGTAACAAAACTGTAAAGTTGTGGAATAAATAGAATACAAATTATACTTTTTGATGGTTTATTGCTCAGATTCTGCGCCTTCAGAACCCCCGCAAAATTGTCTGCACCTTGGTTTGCTGCTTAGTATGACTTCGGGAAAATTCCCAATCTAATGTCATAAGTCGTTATAAAAACGGCAGTTCTTCCAACCGCTTTGGTAAGCCGGTTGGTCCAGGGAGATAGAAATGTTTAATATGAAGAAAAGCATCGCTGCAGTAGCAGTTGCTGCATCACTTGGCATGGGCGCAAGCGCTTATGCAGGGAACAACGATGGTGGTATCGTGGTAAGTGTCAGCGATGGCAGCGAGGCACCACTTTCCAACGTATCCATTGTTATTCGTAATTCAAACACCGGTTTTCGTCGCTCGGTCACTACCGACAGTGACGGTAATCTTCGGGTTGGTCTGCTACCCGTAGGCGTGTACGAAGTGGTGGCCGAGAAAGACGGCTACGATACTGTATCGCTCGGTGAGGTGACGGTCAGAATCGGCCAGAACACCAACGTTAACCTGACCCTTTACCCGGACAACGTAGAAACCATCTCAGTAACCGGTTCTGCTATTGCCAGTATCGACTTCACTTCTACTGAATCAGCACTTAACATCAGCGCCGTTGAGCTTGACCGCTTACCAGTGCCACGGAGCGTAACCTCGGTTGCCCTGTTAGCACCGGGTACCACTCAGGGTGATAACCGCTTCGGTGGTGTGTCTTTCGGTGGTTCATCGGTAGCAGAAAACCAGGTTTATATTAATGGTCTTAACGTTACCAACTTCCGTAATGGACTGGGGTTCAGTAATCCTCCGTACGAGTTTTACGACCAGTTCCAGGTCAAAACCGGTGGCTATTCTGCCGAATTCGGTCGCTCGACCGGTGGTGTGATCAACGCCGTTGTAAAATCAGGTACCAATGAATTCCACGCCGGTGCCAGTGCTTACGTAGTGCCTTCTGATCTGCGCGAACAGGCGCCATCAGTGTTTGAGGAAGACGGCTCTTACTACACGTATCGTGACAACGATAAAAGCAGCACCATTAACTACAACGTCTGGGCGTCTGGTGCGCTGATTGAAGATACCCTGTTTTTCTACGCACTGTATAACCCGCGTGATGTTGAATCACGCAGCGACCGTACATTATCAGACGGGAACCTGAATGAAAGCAACGATGACAATGCGTTCTGGGGCGTTAAGCTTGACTGGAACATCACCGATAATCATCGCCTTGAATTACTGACCTTCTCGGATGACTCAGAAAACGTTACCGATATTTACAACGTGTCTGAAGAAGGTGAGAGAACACAGATTGGTTCTTCAACCTCTTACAGCGGTGGTACCAACTGGTCATTGAAATACATTGGTTACCTGACAGACGATATTACGATGTCTGCCATGTACGGTGAGAATAAATACGACCTGACCACAGCGACTAACTCTTCAGCGGATTGTGCACTCGCTCTGGATTACCGTTATTACTATGGCTTTGCCACAGATATTCCGGGTACCGGTGTGGTAAGTAATGGTTGTGCAACAACCAGCAACTACTTCCTGGAAGAAGGCGAAGATACCCGTGAAGCTATGCGTCTCGACTTCGACTGGGCAGTAAGCGATGATCATTTACTGCGTTTTGGTATGGATAACGAAACCAACACGTCTTTCAGTAACCAGTTTTATTCTGGTCCTACAGGTGCTTACTACTTAGTTTACGGTGGTTTTGACGGTGAGACGGTTAACAATGTTGTGCTGGATGCTAATACCGATTATGTGATGGCCCGTACCCGTACCGTTGGTGGTAACTTTGAAACCGAAGCGTCTGCTTTCTACATTGAAGATACCTGGACGGTCACTGATGAAATTACGCTGACCTTAGGTTTACGTAACGAACAGTTCGATAACAAAAACGCATCGGGTGAAACCTTTGCGAAAATCGATAACATGTGGGCTCCTCGTTTAGGTTTTGCCTGGGATATCGGCGGTGTAGGCGAGCATAAAGTGTTTGCCAGTGTCGGTCGTTACTTCCTGCCTGTGGCAAATAATACCAACGTACGTCTGGCTGGTAACGAAGCCGACCAGCGTAACTACTATGAGTTTACCGGTTGGGAAGAGTTTAGCTATAACGGCGGCACTTACTATACCCCAGGACTGGGCGATCAAATCGGTAGTACCCGCGTAACTTCGACCGGCGAAGTACCTGATACCCGTTCAATCGTTTCGAATAATCTCGACGCCATGTACCAGGACGAAATCATCATTGGTTACCAGGGCATGATTAACGAAGACTGGAGATGGGGTATCAAGGGTACGCAGCGTCAGTTAAACGGTGCTATTGACGATATGATCATCGACCATGCTATCGCTGAACGCTTTGGTTGTGGCGATGGCTATCACCCGAACCAGTACGTACTGGGCAACCCGGGTGAAAGCATGGAAGTGTACACCGATACCGACTGTGACGGCAGTGTGGATGACTGGGCAACCTTCACCGCAGAAGAACTGGTTTATCCTGAAGCGGAACGGACTTACTACGCTGTTGACCTGAATATCGCTAAAGCGTGGGATGGTGTGTGGAGCCTGGATGCAACTTACACCTGGTCACACAGCTATGGTAACTCTGAAGGTCTGGTTAAATCAGATAATGGCCAGGGCGATGCGGGTCTGACTACCGATTTCGACTTCCCGGAACTGATGGACGGTGCCTATGGTAACCTGCCAAATGATCGTCGTCATATGCTTAAGGTGTTTGGATCTTACTCCATTACCGAAGAGCTGACAGTGGGTGTGAACTACTCTCTGCAATCTGGCCGCCCGGTTAATGCCTTTGGTGTTGCTCACCCAGGTCCGGATGGTGAAGTGGATTACGGCTATACGTATTATCTGTCTACCGACAGTGGTGCCTTGAATGATGATGGTTCTATCATTTACGACTATGAACAGGTAACTCGCGGTTCACAAGGTCGTACGCCATGGGTTTCCCGTGTCGACGTCAACCTGGCATACACCACAGAGATTGCCGGATTGGATACGCGTTTCAAAATCGACGTATTTAATTTGCTCGACGCAGATAATGTGACTCGTATAGACGAAGTTGCCGAAAGTGCTCAGGGTCAGGCGAGCCCGCGCTATGGTCTGGCGCAGGCATTCCAAACCCCTCGTTACGTACAAATTAGTGCTAACGTTACTTTCTAATAAAAACCAAGCCCCTGATTTATCGGGGGCTTTTTGTTTATATTAAGGCTATTCGAAATCACCGTTTGTGATCACGTTTACCAGCAAAAAGCAAACAACTGTTTAAAATTAGCGTAATTAAAAGCATAAGATATTGTGAATATTTATTAACACTATGTAAGGTTTTGTTTACGATAAGAATTATTTATTAGCAAACTGGCGGAACTTTTTGGAATAGAAGTTCACCGCCTAGTTGATTCTTCCTGTGCTATCTGGTTATCATCGCCTCAGACGCGTTGCGTTTGTCGATAAAATTCGACAGTTCGTCTGCTTATGTGAAAGTAGCGTAGCGTCTGTAACAGGTGCCGCGTCTATTAAAAAAAGTCGTTATCAAGCGACAACCATAAAGTAAATAGTGGTCCAGGGAGACAATTAATGTTTACAAACACTAAACTGGCTAAGTCAGTAAAGCTGGCTTGCGCCGTAGGTGCTGCTTCGACTTTGCTAATGCCTAACGCTGTTTTAGCTCAAGATTCAGAAGCCGCCGTTGAGAGAATTTCAGTAACCGGTTCTCGTATCCTTAAATCCGAATTCAGTTCATCAAGCCCGATCTCTTCTTTTGGCGAAGAAGACATAGCAGTATCCGGTGTGGCAAGTATCGATGAATTCTTAAAAGATGTTCCTGCATTTACTGGTTACCAAATGGGTACGTCTACCAACAACGGTAGTGAATCAGGTCAGAAGAAAATTGACATGCGTGGTCTCGGTTTTAACCGTACCTTAGTGTTAATTAATGGCCGCCGCATGATTGGTGACGTGAACGGTGATGGTGCAGTTGACCTTAACAACGTGCCTGAAGCCATGATTAAGCGCGTTGACGTATTAAAAGACGGTGCTTCTACCATTTATGGTTCCGACGCATTAGCCGGCGTTGTTAACTTCGTATTAGACGATGAGTTTGTCGGCCTGGAAGCAGGTGCCAATATTGGTATGGGTGTGTCTGATGGTCAGGCGCAGGATGATGGTTTCTACGTTAAAGCGGGTGTAGCGACCAATAAAGCGAATATGGTTATGTCTTTGTCTTACTCTAATCAAGACGAGATGAAACAAGAAGAGCGTGATTTTTCAGCGCAAACTCTCTATCCACTGCATCAAGGCGATGGCGTTTTTGACCTGGTCACCTCCGGTTCATCAAATAGCCGTAAGATTCGCGTACCAGGTGAAGGCAACTGGATTGTTGATGATGAAACTGGCGAGGCTCGAGAGTTTTCTGCAGTCACTGACCTGTACGACTATTCTCCGGTAAATGCATTGATTCAGCCTAACGAAAGATGGCAGATCTCGGCCATTGGTAAAGTTGAGCTGACCGATAGCATCGAAGGTTATATGGAAGGCATATATACTCGCAGAACGTCACAGCAACGACTTGCTCCGGACGCCTCTTTTGCAGTAACCAGCAGCTTCGAAACGCCAAATAATGGTCTGCAGTGGAACGACTGGGTACCAGCTTCCAACCCTTATAACCCGTTTGGTGTTAATGCTGATAACCCGCTGGGAATTTCCGATACAGCAGTACGTGTTAACCGTCGTTTCGTAGAGTCCGGCGGCCGACTGTTTCGTCAGTCAGCGGATACCTACAGAATGCTTGCGGGTTTGCGTGGCGAGTTAGGCAGCTCAATGTTTTGGGATGTTTCATACTCGTACTCTGAAGCAGAAACTATTGATGAAACGCTTAACTATGGCCGGTTCGACCGTTGGGCGACAGCCGTTGACCCGGATGCTTGCGCCGCGGACTCAGCTTGTCCTGGTGTACTTAATCCATTCGGCCCGTATGGCAGCATTACTGACGAACAGATGGATTACCTGACTACTGGTTCTTTGAAAGATCTGTATCGCGGAACTATGGAATTGTTTGCTGCTAACATTTCTGGCGAAGCTTTCGAAATGGGCGGTGGTTATGCCGGATGGTCTCTTGGTTATGAGCACCGGAACGAAAAAGGTGCTTATTCACCCGATGAATTCTTAGCTGCGGGGCTGACTACCGGTGGTGCGAACGATCCACAATCTGGTGGGTTCTCTGTTGACGAAGTCTATGGCGAACTTTATTTACCGGTAACCGATGATTTAGATATCAGTGCATCTGCACGATATTCAGATTATGACACTTCTGCTGGTACCAGCTTCACTTATAAAGTAGGCGCTGATTACTTGCTGACTGACGATGCTCGTGTACGTTTGTCTTACGCGACAGGATTCCGTGCGCCAAACATTTCAGAACTGAATGCGGGCCAATCTACAGGCTTCCCAATTATCGTTTCTGTTTGTGAGTTTGGTGACCGTAAACTAGACGCTGGCGACATTAGTCAAACAACCTATGATAATTGTCAAAACCTTGGTGTTGACACTTCAGATGCGGGTGAGTTTGGTTTCGCATGGCAGTCTGCTTATACTACTTCTGCCCCAGCGGAGGAGCTTGAGCCGGAAGAATCTAAATCCTATAACATCGGTGTAGTGTTAACGCCTTCAATGATTGAAGGTCTTGCCGTCAATATCGACTACTGGAACATCGAAATTGAAAACGTTATCGGTGCACCAGACATGAACGACTTGTACAGAACTTGTATGGGGTCTGAAAACTTGTCTTCTGTTGCCTGTGATGCTTTTGATGGTGCTGGTGGACCTCACTTTACACCTGATTACGATATCTTCCCTGCTGATGCGGTAGCAGAGTTTGGTAACCTTGGAACGTTAGAAACAGATGGTGTTGATGTTGACCTGTCTTACTCTGGCGATCTGGACATGGGCGCTGTAACTGGCTATAGCGTTAGCTGGTCTGGTACCTGGGTTAACAGCTACAAGCGTATTTATCCGCTGACAGGTGCGATTGAACTGGCTGGTACGGCGAATGGTTTCGAAGTATTCCCTGAATGGCGCTGGCAGTCAAACATCGGGTTGAACGGTGATGATTGGTCATTCAATTATAAAATTCGCTTTATTGGCGAAACCACTGACCGGTTACAATCGGCTGTAGCAACGGCTGATGCAGTTGCTGAGCAAACGGTTTACCACGACGTGGTTGGTACTTACACCTTTGGCGTAACTACTGTTACTGTTGGTGTAAACAACCTGACTGACCAGGATCCACCATACTTCCACAGTGCATTTAACGCGAATACAGAGCCAGGTACCTATGACGTAATTGGTCGTCGAGTATTTGGTAACGTTGTATTCCGTTTCTAAGTGCGTTATCGACAGATGTAACGAGTAGCAGTTTCTTGTAACTCGTTAAAATCAAATCCGGTGTCAATGTCGATACCGGATTTTTTTTGTCTGCACAATTCACTACGTAAAGAGGTGGCTTGTTTGTGTTAGGTTATCAGCCAGACCAGTAATATAAACAACGAGCGTGGAATAACTTTCTTATAAAAGCCAGAAATGGCAAAAATGAACACCCTTTTACTTAACCAATAGAACTCATCTGTATTGCTATTACCTTTCCCTGGTCATTGTTTATTGTTAAAAGAGCGGGATTTCTTATGCATAGCTATATATAGCGACTGCTTACGTCGTATACCCGAAAAACATAGACCAACAGCAT
>NZ_CAJXQY010000108.1 GCF_913058315.1 uncultured Alteromonas sp.
AAAAAAGGGTAACTAAATGGTCACAGCGGAAACGCTTCGTGAAAACTTTGTTGAACTGCTTAAACAAATCGATACCGATATCGTCTTAAACGGATCCTTGTACAACAGCTTTTCCCTGCTGCTGATTTTTGTTCTGGCTCTCTGTGGCCTGTTTATTAGCCGATTAATGCTTAATTCGGTTGTTACTCGCTGGGTCCTGAAAAGCAAAACACATTGGGATGATGCACTGCACAGCCATGGATTCTTTAACCGACTGATTCACCTGGCGCCGGCCCTGATTATTTTTGCCTCGACTCATGTACTGCTAACCACCGACAGCCTGCTGTATACCGTGCTGCTGAAATGCTCTTTACTGTACTTAATGACGGTCGCGGCGCTGTCGATGAGTGCTTTACTGAATACCTTTGAAGACTGGTATAACTCAACGCCTTTCGCGGCTCAGGCATCGATTACCGGCTTTGTACAGGTTGCCAAGCTGGTGCTGTTTATCGTACTGATGTTACTCAGCGTATCGCTGATAGTAGAACGCAGCCCGCTGTTGTTGTTATCCGGCTTAACGGCTATCGCCGCAGTTTTATTGTTGATCTTCCGCGACACCATTCTGGGTTTTGTGGCCGGTATTCAGATAACGGCTAACCGGTTATTTACCAATGGCGACTGGATCCAGGTTGATAAATTTGGCGTCGACGGTGAAATCATCGAACTGGGATTAACCAATGTAAAGGTCAGAAACTGGGATAATACTATCTCAACCATCCCCACTTACTCACTGACCAATGAGGCCATTAAAAATTGGCGGGGCATGCAGGAATCGGGTGGCCGGCGTATAAAACGTGCCGTATATATCGACATTCACTCCATCCATCTGTTTGATGAAAACAGCCTGCAAGAGGTGGCTAAAATTCGCTTTATTGCCGATTACATTAAAAGCAAAATTGACGAGTTGCAGCGTTATCATAAAGACCACTCTATCGATGAAGGGGATTTGCTCAATCGCCGTGCACTGACCAATATCGGCACATTTCGCGCCTATCTGGAAGCCTATTTAAACAAGCACCCGAAAATCAATCAGGACATGACACTGATGGTCCGGCAACTGCCGCCTAACGAGCTGGGTTTACCGCTGGAAATCTATTGCTTTTGTCGGGACAAATCCTGGGTTGCTTACGAAAAAGTCCAGGCCGATATCTTCGACCATATTATGGCAATGCTGCCACTGTTTGACCTGCGGGCTTATCAGCGCGACAGTCACCTGGCAGCAATGTCTGGCCCGGCAAGCACAAGCGCAAGAGCTTCCGCAGAGGATGCCCCGGACTCAGTAAAAGACTGACACAAAAAAAGCGCTCATCAGAGCGCTTTTTTACCGAATACCGAAAGCCGGTTAACGGTGATTTATTTAGCCGATTACGTAGAGCATCAACAAGCTGATAACCAGGCCGCTTACGCCCAGATAGCCCATTTCAATTCGCTCATGCAGGGCTTCGCTGCCCTCTTTGCCAGACATAAAGCCCATGACGATGCTGCTCATGCCTAAAGTAAACGCTACTAACGCAACACCAAATAAAATTGCATCAATCCAGTCACTCATAATCTTTACCCTATAAAAATTCTGCGCGTATTATGCACTAAGGAAACAAAAATGAACATGCGCAAAATCAATATTCCGTTGAATAATGAACATGGTCAAATACGCTAATAATTAGTGTTACTTCCAAAACAATAGGAATTAAATTTGCCAACGAATACCACGAAAAAACTTAACCCATTGTTTTAAATAAACTTACCAGATTGGCCTGTGAATTGCGATACGACATTCGTATTGTTTAAAGCAGAAATGAGGATAACCATGAAAACTGTTGCTGCATCATTGATTTTAACCTCTGCCTTAATGGCTCAACCGGCACTGGCACATGTTGAAGTTGATAATAAATGTAATATGGAACTGCACGGCTCGGTAACGTTTGACCATGGCGATCTGACCATTACCACCGAGAGTGGTGAAAAGGTGCTGATCACACCCAGTCACCAGTTATACGTTGATAGCCAGGCAGTAAACCTGGATAGCGAAGAGCAGCGTTGGGTATCTGATTATTACACCAGCATTGAAACCGCTATTCCTATGACTGTTGAAATTGCCCGTGACGGCATCAAGATTGCCAGCTTCGCCATTACCGAAGTATTCACCGAACTGCTGGGTGAAGATAATGACCTGGCGGAAGATTTTGATACGCTGTTTACCGACCTGTCGAATGAGATTGACGAGCGCTTTTACGCTGCCGACGGCACGTATAAGTTCGATAGCACCGGCCTCGAGGGTGACTGGGCTGATGCCGCCTGGAGCGAAGAGTTTGATGACAAAATTGAGTCGCTGGTAGAGCGTTCTACCGGTCACCTGCTAATGGCCATTGGTCGTCAGATGCTGTTTGAAGACGGCGACATGGACGCCTTTGCCAATCGCATGGAAAACTTTGGCGAAATGATTGAGCAACGGGTTGAAGGTGAAGCGGATGCGCTGGAAAGCAAAGCTGAAGAATTGTGCACTGTGCTGGCCAAAGCCGACTATGCCGAATCACGCATGCAGAAGAATATCGCCGGATTATCTGGTCTGGATTTACTGGAAACCACCGGTAAATCAACCCTGAAACAATAATGAAATCGCTACCGGAAGTGTTAAGCTTTAGCAAAACAAACACCGGTAGCGTAAATGACATCTCAACAAGAAAATAAACTGATACTTTGTGGTTGTGGCTGGCTGGGAGGTTATCTCGCCAGCCATTTTCGTTCTCAGATGACTATCTACGGAACTACCCGTAGTGAAGACAAAGCCCGGGCATTAAGTCAGCAAGGTATTCAGGCCATCCCTTATTCGCTGGGTGATAACCCTGCAGACCTGCTAGCGGTAGCCCCCGACAGCACCTTTGTTCTTAATATTCCGCCGGGCAGACGCAATACCGATTTAAGCCAATTTACCTCAGCCATGCAGCAATTAATATCGGCGTTGTATAACCAGGCTCCGCCCAAACAGCTCATTTTTATCAGTACCACATCGGTTTATGGCGATCAGGAAGGCGATATCACCACTAGTACCGCGCCAGCCCCAAATACCGCCTCAGGCGAAGCCCATGTTGAAATTGAGCAATGGCTCCAAAACACTGCGCCGGACTCGGGATACATATTGCGTCTGGCAGGTTTAACCGGGCCAGACAGACATCCGGTAAAGACCCTGGCAGGCCGAACACTCAGCGGCGCCACTCAGGTAGTAAACCTGGTCCATGTTGATGATGTGGTAAAGGTGATAGAGGCACTTTTAGTGCAAAAGCCCGCTAACAAGCTCTGGCATTTATGCAGCGATGAACACCCTATGCGCGGAGACTATTACCCGCAAATGGCACAACGGCTGGGGTTACCAGCCGTTGAATTTAGTGACGAATTAACCAGCGCAAGCGTGCCTTCGGGCAAACACATTAACCCCGGGGCAACCCTTACCGGCCTGGGGATAACGCTTAATTACCCCACACCGTGGACAATGCAACCGGCCTGATGGCCGGTACTGACTAGCCAAACAGACTGACACCAAAATATTTCAGCGCCACGGTATTAACGAATATCACCGCCAGAATGAGCGGAATAAACGTACCTACCGAAATATCCACATAGCGTTCAACCCAGCTGCCTTTGTAGTTGGGCGCGCCAACCTGCAGTGCCTTGTTGAAGTTATGGCGCTTCCAGCGATACATCACAAAAATACAAATTAGCAGGCCATTGAGTGGCAAAATCGTGTCGTAGAACACGTCATATACTACATCAAAGAAAGACTTATCCGCCCCCGCGTAAGCGGTGAATGAAGTCAGGGCCGGCACAAAGCCAAACGACAATGCACACAACGCGGCAAATACCACTAGCAGCACACCGAGTACCACCAATGACTTGCGACGGCTGTAGTCTTTTTCGTCCATCAAGGCTGCCACTGGCACCTCAAAGATAGACACCAGGGAAGTAATGGCAGCAAAGAATACCAGCAGGAAGAAAATGCTGGCCACGATGCTGGCGCCAATAAATCCGATGCTGGTTTGCAGTGCCAGAAAAATCTGCGGCAAAAATGAGAAGATCATGCTAATTGATGACTCACTCAGCTCGGTAGTATCGATGTTCGGATTAAACGAAAATATCGCAGGTAAAATCATCAGGCCGGCCGTGAACGCGACTGCGGTATCGGTGATAGCCACCAGCTTGGCCGAGTTAGGAATGTCGGACTGGTTATCAATATAACTACCATAGGTAATCATGATCCCCATGCCCAGACTTAACGAAAAGAAAGCCTGCGACAGGGCGCCGTTAATAACTGAGGCATTAATTTTGCTGAAATCAGGTACCAGATAAAAGCTCACCCCCGCCATGGCGTTGTCTTGGGTCAGCACGAAAATCACCAGCAGAACCAGCATCACAAACAAGGTGGGCATCAATAACTTGGCCGCTTTTTCGATACCCTGTTTAACACCGCCCTGTAAGATGCCGTACATAATGCCCAATACGGCGGCCATGTAGGCGAATATCACCGGCGAGTTGATAAAGTTACCGAAGGTATTCGGGTCGGCTAGTAATTCTAAATCACCGGTCACCGCATAAAACAGATAGCCAAATATCCATACCGTGATCACCAGATAAAACACGGCAATCATAAAAGGAGTAACAATGGATAACCAACCGGCAATCTTCCACTTCGCCGAGTTGCCGGTGAGATCAGAATAGGCTCCCAACGGATCTTTCTTGGTGTGACGTCCCACCGACATTTCAGCCATCATTACCGGTAAACAAATGGCGAATACAAAAATAGCGTACATCAGCAGGAATGCGCCGCCACCATTTTTTGCAGCGCCCACCGGAAATCCCACCAGGTTGCCAATGCCTACCGCAGAGCCTGCGGCGGCCAGAATAAATCCAAGGCGCGATCCGAACTGTTCTCTGGTCCCGCTCATATAAGTTCCTCTTGTGATTTTTATTGTTGCTTTATTTCGGAACGGTGCGCACAACTTCTTTTATAGGTAATGACGGTTGGCTGCGTCCTGTCGTCCGATTTTTTCCAATTGCATACTATCAATACCCCGTAAAAAAGTCTTGGGTTTCATCGGAAGCAATCAGCCAGCGGGCGGGTAACGCTATACGCGCAACTTACCAGGGAATGGGTTTGTTGTCCCAGTCGAGGAAATAAGGACTGTGATCTACTTTGCGTTGCTGAATCATGGTGACCAGTTGCTGCGCGGTAAATTCTGGCGTAAACAGTTTTTCAGGTTTTACGTTACGCTGAAAAGGCTCTGATAGCTGTGAATCCACCGTGCCCGGATGATAGCAAATCAGACTGGTGTGTTTGGCTCGCCGCTTGTACTCCACCGCAGCGGTTTTAACCAGCATATTGAGCGCCGCCTTTGAGGCCCGGTACCCGTACCAGCCCCCCAGACCGTTATCTTCGATACTGCCTACCCGGGCACTCAGCACGGTTAAGGTTGAATGCTCTGAAGGGAAAAAACCTACCAGCTGTTTTATCCAGAGCATCGGCAGCACAGTGTTGATGGCAAAATAATGTTGCAGCGCTTCAGGCGTGATGTCTTCGAGCCGTTTTTCCGGTTGTACCTCACTGTCGTGCAATATACCGGTGGTACACACTACATGGTGAAACTGCATGTCGTGTTGCTTACATTCTGCCAGCCAGTCCGCAATCGCCTGTTCATCTGTTGTGTCCAGCTGTACTGCTTTGAGGTTTACCTGCGCGTGGTCATTCTCCTGCGCCTGACGCGACACCGCATAAACAGTAGCCTGTGGAAATGCCTTGTGCATTTGCTGCGCAATGGCCTTACCTATAGCGCCGCTACTGCCAATCACTAATACATTCATGGTTTTTTGAGCTCACACTGCTGGCAACGTTTTTGCCCAGTTAATAAGTAGGATATGCGGTATCGGTGTTTGGCAAACCACAGGTAAAAACGGTCTGCCAGCGGTTTTATCAGCGGCCAGCGCAATGGCGCATACAACCAGCCTTTGCCCACCAGCCGCCAGGCTTCGTAGGTCACATCCAGACCAATGAGCATAGTGCCGTCGGCTCGCATGGCGTGAATACGATCGTTCAGGGCCTGCCAGTCGAGTCCGGGAAAGCGTTGGTTAAAATCCGCGGTCATAATATCGACAAAAGCCAGTTTGTTATCCTGGTTAAGGCGCTTCAGATGACGCATTTCTATGGCACACAGCGGGCAGCCGCCGTCATAGAAGATAGTGAGTTGTGGCGTTGTTTTTGTATTCATGCCTGCTTATACGCACAAATTTATCGCCTGGATGACTTGAAGATCAGTCTTTACGCCACCACACTTCATGCATAACAAAATGCGGAGTTTTTTATGACAACCACAGCGACAGAAACCACGGCAACCGCCACACTGGCCGGCGGCTGCTTCTGGTGTATCGAATCAGCCTTTAATCAGGTTCAGGGCATTAAACTGGCCACTTCGGGTTATGCCGGCGGTCACACCGATGCCCCCAGCTACGAAGCCGTTTGTAAAGGCGATACCGGTCATGCAGAAGTAGTACAGCTTACTTACTACCCCGACCAAATCAGTTATCGGGAAATTCTCGAAATCTTTTTTGCGTTGCACGATCCAACGCAGTTGAATCGCCAGGGTAATGATGTGGGTACCCAATATCGCAGTGCCGTGTTTTACCACGACGATGAGCAAAAGGCCGAAGCGGAAGCGATTATCCGGGAAATGACGGAAGAGGCGACCTGGCCGGAGCCGATTGTTACTGAGGTAGTGCCGCTGTCCAATTATTCTGATGCGGAAGATTACCATCAGTCATATTTTAAAAATAACCCTCAAAATCAGTACTGCGCTATGGTTGTGGGGCCAAAACTGGCGAAATTTAAAAAGACTTTCGCTGATCGTCTGCGTTAACGCAAACGGGCTGGTTTATGCCAGCCCGTCATGCATTCTTATTTAACCACTCATTTAATCATTTAGTTAAACCAACTGGCATCTATTGGCATGCTAAACAGTAACGGTGCCATCCCCTCGTAACGGGCCTTGTTGGCCGGGCACTGCAGATTCTTCATGTAATTTACCTTCCACGGATCGTTTATCATCCACAGGGTGTCACCTATCACCGCCAGGCCTTCAATAGAGGCATTATCCATAACTTCTTCGGCAGAACAGTTTTGTGGGTCACCACTGGGAGCAGTAAATTGTAATGCTATTTTGCGGGTTGGCTTCTGCGCTGCGGTATCGATCACCCATAACTCATTATCGTTACGCGCTGCGGCCAGTAAAAAGCCGCTGTCAGCCCCTTCAGGCTGATAATACTCCAGTCCGTTGATCGGATGACGGCCGCTATCAAACGCCGGTACCAGCAACGCCGGGTCTTCCACCTCGACAAAGTCGCTGCTGTCCCAGAACGTCTCATCAAGGGTGACTGAAAAGACCCTCGGATTACCCGCATTGTCCCGTTCAAGGGCCAGATACAAAGTCCGGTCCTGCCCCAGCGCCATACCCTCAATGCCATCATTGGGAAAATCGCCCACTGCAAAGGATAAGGGATACTGCAGCGGTCGCACGTGAGTCATGGTTGCACGGCCGTTATCGTGTTGTTCAATACGCACCAGAAGCGTTGGATAATCAGTCGATCCGGTTGCTTCATAGCGCTGCTGGCAACGGTCCGACAACGCACCGGTACGCGTGGCATCTTCGGTAACCGTATAAAACACGTTGGGTTGTTCGGGGTCGGCAACCAGCGCTTCCAAATCCGGCTCGTCGGACAGGTAATTGGAAAAGCAACTGCGGCGTACCCGGCTTGCCATGCCCATGTCATCAGGACGAGCGGCCAGGGTGGCGGTAGCCGGGTCGAGCTGGTGCAGTCGGCGACGCTGATACTCTTTAGCGCTGGCGTCAGAGATTGTATATAGCATCCCATCAACCTGGGTCAGGCCGGAGGTTTGTGGATCCAGCATAACACCGCCGGCCGCTTCCATTATCCAGCTGCCGGCCAGCACGTATTCCTCAGGTGCCGTCTGGGGTTCGATTTTAGGGGTAGGTTGTTTGTCGTTGCTGCAGGCACTTAATAAGCCCGCCGCTAGCAGGCTTAAAAACCAGGCTGATTTCATTGTCAGGTCCAATCCATAGTCATTTTGCGCTTATCGTCGCCTACTGACCCACCCCGGTCAAGCCCGTTGAGCAAACGGCTTGCGCTGTTGAGCGCACTTGCCTGAAACTGAACAGCACCGTATAGTCTGGCAGTAACTACTACAGGAGCAGTTTTGACCTCATCACCCCTTCCTCTTGTTATCGCCGGGCCCATTTTAAGGCATACGCAGCGGGCTGATTTTACCCTTTGGCTGGTTACCTCAGAACCGGCCGAAATCGCAGTAGCTGTAAGTCAGGCCCAACAGGCACTATGCAGTGAAACCACCGACCGCGTTATCCAGGTAGGAGAGCGGGCTTTTATTCACGTGGTGACCTGCACAGCAGAAGCCCCTTTGGCGAGCGATACGCTGTATCATTATCAACTCGAGTTTAAGCAAACGGCGCAACAACGCCGCTGGCAGAATCAGTTGCCTGCGCTGTGCTATTCGGGCCAGACGACCTTACACTTTCGCGTCCCCGGGGCGATAGCCAATGTCCTGCACGGCAGTTGTCGTAAGCCCCACCATCCCTCTCAGGACAGCCTGGTTCGGGTTGACGAGCTGATTGGCGAAGAGTGTCGCGGCGGTGCAACCAGACCCGACTTACTGCTAATGACCGGCGATCAAATCTACGCTGATGACGTAGCGGGCCCCATGCTACAGGCCATTATGCAGACGATTGCGCGACTGGGGTTGTTTCATGAAACCCTTGATGAGGCCATTGTAGACTCGACCGCGCAGCTCGATGGCCACCCTTATTGCTATTACCACCGCCAGCAAATATTGCCGCAGGTCGCCACCAACACCGCATTATCCAAGTTATTTTTCGGCGCCAAGAAAAAGCCGGTTTTTACCTCGGTAAATGCGCAGAATCACCTTATTGGTCTGGCCGAAGTGATTGCGATGTATTTATTGGTGTGGTCGGATGCGCTCTGGGCAGATATCGCCTTTAATGCCAACGAAGTCGACCCGGCCCATCAGGCCTTATTTAACCGCGAAGCCGACATTATCGACCAGTTCAGCCAGTCCTTACCTCAGGTTCGCCGCGCACTGGCGCATATTCCCAGTTATATGATTTTTGACGATCACGATGTCACTGACGACTGGAATCTTACCCGGGGCTGGGAACAGGAAGTCTATGGTCATCCGTTGTCACGGCGCATGGTGGGCAATGCGCTGGCCGGCTACTGGCTGTGTCAGGGCTGGGCAAATCAGCCCGACCGTTTTGCCGCCATCGAAAAACTCGCCAATGAGAACTTTACAGCCAATGGCATGGTAAAACACCCGGCCTTTATCGACGCCCTATTTGAGTGGGAGCAATGGCACTATCAGCTGGATACCCAGCCACCGGTGCACGTATTGGATACCCGCACCCGCCGCTGGCGCAGCGAGTCCAGCCTGAACAAACCTTCCGGGCTGATGGACTGGGAAGCCCTTTGTGAGTTTCAGCATCAGCTTATTGGTCAGAATGCGGTAATTGTGGTGTCTGCCGCGCCCATTTACGGCGTAAAGTTTATTGAGGTGATCCAGAAACTGTTTACCCTGGCTGGCAAAGCATTAACCGTCGATGCGGAAAACTGGATGGCGCATAAAGGCACCGCCAGCGTCATACTGAATATTTTCCGGCATTATAAAACGCCGCCACACTTTATTATTTTGTCTGGTGATGTGCATTACTCCTTTGTATATGACGTTCGCTTGCGCTTCAGACGCAACAGCCCTGAAATCACCCAATTTACCTGTAGTGGCATTAAAAATACGTTTCCAAATACGCTTATCCGCTGGCTCGACCGTTTAAACCAGTGGTTTTACAGCACCCGTTCACCGCTCAATATTTTTACCCGCCGACGCAACATGTCAGTGCACGACAGGCATCCCGATAACAATGACCGTATTGCACTGCTTAATCAGGCAGCCATTGGCCAGATGCTGATTGATCCGGAAATTGAAAATGTTCGTTGTATTGCCTTGTGTAGTAACGGCGACACGGTAGAATTCCCCCCCGAACTGTCGGATGACGAAACACCAGCAAGAGAACAGTAAATGAGTGATACCGGATTAAAAATTGGCCTGTTTTACGGCTCAACCACCTGCTATACCGAAATGGCCGCTGAAAAAATTCAGGACCAGCTTAACGCCTTATTTGGCGAGCCGGTTGTAGAGTTACATAACATTCAGGAAGTATCACTGAGTCAGACCGCGGCCTACGATATCCTGATCCTGGGCATATCCACCTGGGATTTTGGTGAATTACAGGAAGACTGGGAGTCAAGCTGGGACGACGTCCACCAGCTCGATCTGTCAGGCAAAATAGTGGCTCTGTACGGGTTGGGCGACCAACTCGGCTATGCCGACTGGTTCCAGGATGCACTGGGCATGTTGCACGATGCCATTGCGCCTTCTGGTTGTCAGTTTATTGGCTACTGGCCTAACCAGGGCTATGAATTTACCCAGTCCAAAGCCCTGACCGAAGATGGCTCGCACTTTGTTGGTCTGTCACTGGATGATGAAAACCAATACGACCAAACCGATGAACGGGTCCTGACCTGGTGTACTCAACTGGTAACCGAACTCAGTGAGCTCTGACGGTAAAAGTCCACCGCCTGCCGGACGACTGCACCAGCAATACTACCGCAATGGTCAGAGTCACCGCGATGGTGCCGACGTCTCGTTCCAGGATATTCGTCGGTTATTCGGCTTTCAGTCGATTACGGTAGGCCGATGGGTTACCGCCGCAGAGCAACAAATTGCGGCCAATTTATTCTTCGATGCACTGTATGATTTAATTGATATATTGCAGGTGAATGAGCGGGTGGTCTCGCTCAATGGTTCGCTATCACTGGCTTTTGGTACCGGCGGCCAAAAACACGCCAACGCTCACTATCACCCGGCCAAACGTCAGCTGGCACTGGCCAAAAATGCCGGCGGCGGTGCACTGGCCCATGAGTGGTTCCATGCCTTTGACCATTACATCAGTCAACGTTTTCTGAGTCGTCCTCAGCCGTTGCTTTTTGCCTCACAGGCCTGGCTGGATGATGCCGAACTGGTCGAACATCCTTTGAATTTACGCCTCGCTGAGTGCTTTCAACTGCTGTTTTTAGACGCCGATGGCGGTGCCCCTAACGACTACGTTTTACGCTCAGTAGAAGCAGATAAGGCATTGAAAAGCTTTTATTTTGCATCACCACCCGAAATGGCCGCCAGGGCCTTCGAAGCCTGCATCCAGGACCAGTCAATTAAGAACGCATTTTTAGTTCAGGGGACAAAAATGTCGGTAGAGGCTAGACTTGGCATTTATCCTCATGGTATTTTGAGACAGCAGCTAAACGACGCTTTTAAGTTGTATTTTTACCAACTGGGTGTGGCGCTGTCCGCTAAATGATGTTGCTTTCTAACGAAAGTGAACGACTAAGTCAGTAAGTTTATCGCTTTTAGTAATAATGTTTGTACAAATTACTACATATTTTTGTTACAAACAGTATACTAGGCAGACAAGTGTTAGAGACAAGAAAACGAAATGAAAAGAAAAAAGCATACTTCTGGGGATGACGAAGCCCAGGTCGACATGACGCCCATGCTGGACATTGTGTTCATCATGCTGATCTTCTTTATCGTAACGACATCATTCGTTAAAGAGAAAGGTCTGGATGTTAATCGCCCAGAAAATAAAAACGCATCAAACCAGCCAAGTAAGTCTCTGTCGATTCGTATCGATGAGACAGGTACTATCATGATGAATGGCCGCGAAGTTGACATTCGTCGTGTTATTGCGAACATTCAAACTTACTTAGCTGAAAACCCAACCGACACTGCAGCTATCCAGGCTCACGAGAATACTGAGCACGGTGTAGTGGTTGAGGTAATGAACCAAGCTAAAGAAGCTGGGATCAATAAAGTATCAGTACTGGTTAAATCTTAATAACCTAAGCTGATGATAAAAAGCGCGTTTATCGCGCTTTTTTTGTGCCTGCAGTATCCCTTTTTAATTAGAAATTAAGGTAATAATCAGCGCAGAGTGTTTTATACTCCGGCGTATACTGGTTATCTTCAGCACGGATAGTTAACAGTTCAGCGGTAGCTTTACAGGGCTCACGAACAAAGCAGTACACCCCAAGGTAAGGTGGAGTACAGGCATTGTGCCGAACGGCCATCCGATGCTGTAAATGCCACCCACATTGCAAGGCATTATCCAGCACCAATGCTTCTCTGGTGATGGGATACATACAGTAAAGCCGGCCCTCAGCAGTACTCAGCAAAGCCGTTTCAGCAAAAAATTGTTCTACACTCAGCGTCTGCTCCGTTCGTGCCTGCCCTCGATTTTGAGCCATCGACGCATAAGCGCGGGTGGGACTGACCGCATCAGCGAAATACGGCGGGTTAGAGACGATCAGGTCAAAGCAGCCCGGGCCATCTATGGCCTTAAGTGAGCTGTGTAGTACTGAGATTTTGTCCGGCCAGGGGCTGTTAAGACGGTTTTGGCTCGCCTGGGCAATCGCTGCCGAATCGATATCAATAGCAGTGATCACCGTAGCAGGAGCGCTTTTTTGCGCCAGCATCAAGGCCAGAATACCTGAACCGGTGCCCACATCGAGAACCCGCCGTGCATTGCCCACTTCAACCAGGCTGCCCAGAATTAAACTGTCAGTGGAGACTTTCATTGCACAGCGGTCGTGTGCCACAAAAAACTGTTTGCACTGAAACCCTTTGGGTTTGGCACTACGACCACTCATTTGAAGGACTGGTGGCGCATCATTTCGCGAGCCACCTGATGAGGATAGACCGCCCGGTATTTTTTTAGCCGGCCGATGAGCAAGGGCTTTAAGAGTTGCATCATGCCGGCACCAAAGCGCTCCAGTGGACGGTTATCATTGGGGCGCTCGCCAATCAGCACACCGGGCCTCACAGCGGCGGCATTAGGTAACTGCGGCATGCGCATAATCGCGTTTTCCAGTTCTCCTTTCACGCGCAGGTAGTAATTTTTGCTGTTGGCATTGGCACCCACCGATGAAATCCACACAAACCCATTAGCCCGCTGAGCTCTGGCCAGCTGGGCCGCAACGTGTACATATTCAAAATCGACCTTGCGAAAGGCACGGATGTCACCGGCTTTCTTTAACGTAGTCCCCAAACAACAATACACATGGTCAACCGAGAAGTACCCCTGATACTCATCCAGCGTGTCAAAATCGATCACCACCGGCCGCAGTTTGTTATCCGGGTCCTGGTAGTGCTGCCGTCCCAGTGGACGCCTGAGCAGACAGGTCACCGATTCATAGCGGGGATCCAACAGCAGCAGACGCAGCAGGTTTTGGCCTACCAATCCGCTGGCTCCCAGGATAAGCGCACTTTTTAATACCGCCAAATTGTGTCATCCTCTAGCTTTAAATAAGAGCCTGCTCAGCGCAGCACTCTTCTGTATAACAACAACTTGTTTATACGTATTTCAGAGCAAATGCGTGCAGTAAGCAAGCCCTAATAACGACAGATAATAGCGTATCCATGAAAAAAGCTTTAATACTTGGAGCCCTTATGCTCACAAACACGGTAGCCGCTGAAAAGCTGACCATCGAACGAATTTATGCATCGCCATCACTGGACGGTAGTTCTCCCCGCAACCTCCAGGTTGCCCCGGATGGCAAGCGCGTAACCTATTTGCAGGGAAAGCAGTCCGATTATGAACGCCTTGACCTGTGGGAATACAATATTGCCTCGGGTAGCTCGCGGCTACTGTTCGATTCCGATGACTTATCCTCAGGCGAAGAAACCCTTTCTGACGAAGAGAAAGCGCGCCGCGAACGGATGCGTTTATCTGGCAGCGGCATTGTCAGCTACCAATGGTCCGCCGACGGCCAGGCGCTGTTATTCCCCATGGGCGGCGATGTCTTTTACCATCAGCTAGGTAAGCCCGGTGCTCGTCAGTTGCTGAATACAGATGCATTCGAAACCGACATCAAGTTATCGCCAAAAGGTAACTATATTTCGTTTATTCGCGACCAGAACCTGTTCATCAAGCACATCGAGTCAGGCAAGGAAACCGCGATTACCCGTGACGGTGGCGGCAATATTAAATTCGGCATGGCCGAGTTTGTGGCACAGGAAGAAATGAACCGTATGACCGGCTACTGGTGGTCGCCGGATGAGGCGTATATTGCGTTTACCGAAGTAGATGAATCGCCGGTTGAAGTGATCACCCGCTCAGAAATCTACGCTGACGAAATCAAGATGATTGAGCAAAGGTACCCCAAAGCCGGTACGCCGAATGCCACCATCAAACTGGCCGTGCAGCATATTGAGAGCGGTAACCGCCAGTGGATTGATACGGGTAAAGAGCAGGATATTTATATTGCCCGCGGTAAATGGATGCCCGACAGCGAACACTTTACCTATCAGTGGCAAAGTCGTGACCAGCAACAACTGGAACTGCGCAGCTACAACGTCAATAACCAGCAGCAAAAGCTGGTGCTTAAAGAGCAATCCAACACCTGGGTAAACCTGCATGACGACTTTACCTTCTTAGCCGATGGTAAACATTTTATCTGGGCTTCTGAGCGTGACGGCTTTAAGCACCTCTACCTGTTCAGCAATGACGGTAAACTGGTCCGTCAGCTTACCGACGGTGAATGGGTCGTGGACGAACTGGAAGCGGTTAACGATAAAACCGGCCAGGTTTACTTTACCGGCCGCAAAGACACACCGCTGGAGCGCCATCTTTATGTTACCGACCTTCAAGGCAGTGCACCACAGCGGCTCACCGATCGCGAAGGCATGCACGGTATCAGCTTTAGCCGCGATGCCTCAATTTATGTAGATAGCGCTTCAACCGCTAACCGCCCCACCCAGGTAAGTTTGCACAGCGCCAACGGCAAGCAGCTCACCTGGCTGGAAGAAAACGCGCTGGATGAAAACCACCCACTTACCCCGTACCTTAGTGACTGGGTAGAGCCTGAGTTTGGCACCATCACCAATGACGAGGGCATTGACCTGCATTACCGCCTTTACAAGCCGGCAGCGCTGAAAGGCAAGCATCCGGTTATTGTTTATCTGTATGGAGGTCCACACGCGCAGGTGGTTAACAACGCCTGGGGCGGTAATCGTGGCCTGCTGATGCAACACTGGGTGAGCAAAGGCTATGTGGTATTTAGTATTGATAACCGCGGCTCCAATTATCGCGGCAAAGCTTTCGAGGAACCTATCTACAAAGCCATGGGCAGTGTAGAAGTGGACGATCAGGTATCCGGCGTTAAATTCCTCCACACGCTGCCCTATGTGGATAAAGAGCGCATCGGCGTATACGGCCACAGCTACGGTGGCTACATGACTCTGATGAGCATGTTCAAAGCCGGCGATTACTTTAAAGCCGGTGTATCCGGTGCGCCGGTCACTACCTGGCGGTTGTACGACACGCACTACACCGAACGGTATATGGGCAACCCGAACACCGATAGCGATGCCTATGAAGCGTCATCGGTATTCCCTTATGCCGAAGGGCTCAAAGGCCCGCTGCTGATCTATCATGGAATGGCCGATGACAACGTGTTGTTTACCCACAGCACCAAGCTGTATAAACACCTGCAGGATGCCGCCAAACCTTTCGAGGTAATGGACTATCCCGGCAAGAAGCACAGCATTCGGGGTAAGCAAACAGGTATACATTTGTATCACACCATCACAAATTTCTTCGACAGACATTTTGATGTGAAGTAAATACACCCGGCACAAAAAAGCACTCAATGGTCTGAACCACTGGGTGCTTTTTTATAGCTACTTTTAAGGTAACTGTCAGGCTTCTTTGGCAAAGCCTCTGAAAACATACCCCAGTGCATCACACGCCCGTCCTACCGGACAGTCTTCTTTATGCACAATATCCAACCCAACTCTAACGGCTTTCTCTTTGCACACACTGCACTCACAAGCCACATCAGACGACTCATCAGTAATAAACTGGCCAGCGTCGAGCAAATCCATAATGATGATCTTGAGATCTTCCCGAGAAACGTCCACATTCGTCTCCTGCATACGATTAGTTTCAGGATGATTATATTTGCAGTGGCCGGTATGAGTGCATATCGATGGGAATAATCAGGTATAGCCAGACAAACTCTGAGTAATTGAACTTTAGTATAAAGGCATTAAAAAACCACCGAAAATCAACACACCAACTATTCTCCGGTGGTGATAGGTCTGATTGTGACATCGGCGAATATTTCCTGCTAACATAACTACAAATTTCCCGGCCAGATACCATTGTGAAAATACTTGTTATTCCTGTTACCCCATTTGCTCAAAACTGCTCATTAATCTGGGATCCCGACACCATGAAAGGGGCGCTGGTCGACCCCGGCGGCGATGAAGACAAGCTCTATAAGGCAGTAAGCGAGCACCAGGTGAGCATCGAAAAAGTTATTCTCACTCATGGCCACCTCGACCACGTGGGCGGCACAACCGCGGTGGCGGCGCATTACAATGTCCCGGTTATCGGCCCCCACATTGGCGATAAATTCTGGCTCGATGGTCTGATGCAGCAAAGTCAGATGTTTGGCTTTCCGCCAGCGCAGCCATTCAGTCCCAACCAGTGGTTAACCGAAGACGACACCATTTCGGTGGGCAACCTGACGCTGGAAATTCTGCACTGTCCGGGGCATACACCCGGTCACGTTGCGCTGGTTGAGCGCAGCAGTAATAAAGTGATTGTGGGCGATATTATCTTTGCCGGTTCAATAGGCCGTACCGACTTTCCTCAGGGCAACCACCAGCAATTAATTGCTGCAATTCGAGAAAAGCTGTTTACCCTGCCAGACGATATGACCGTTTACCCTGGCCACGGCCCCACTACCAGTATTGGGCATGAACGCACCACCAACCCTTTTGTGGCAGACGCCAAATTTGGCTAACTTCTAACATAGAAGCCGCAGTCAGCGGCTTCTTGCTTTTTTATTAGCTTTACCAGGTGGCTTTAGCGTCGCTTTTATAGGCACGCCAAACAAACCCGACACCCACACTATAGGTCACATCCTTCTCAAAAAGCGGACTGTTTTCATTCGCAGAACCACTATTAAAT
>NZ_CAJXQY010000109.1 GCF_913058315.1 uncultured Alteromonas sp.
GTATAAAGGCATACCAATGTAAGATTCAACATGCATATCTTTCAGCAGTTGATCTTTAGGGTACAACTCAGTGACTTTGCTGGTGTGACAGCACACGCCGGTATTGGCGACGGTATGACAGGGGGTATCTTTAAGGGCGTAAGAAAAACTTTCTTCAATACAGTTAAAAGCAGACACCGCCACCGTCGAACACTGACTAAGCGCCTGGTTAGGCTGGCCAATGATAACAAAATCACATTCAATGATTTCTGATAACGCCAGCACTAACAGTTCGAAGTATTCCTGCCCGCGGGTTTGCCCAACGAAATCCGACAACTTCTTTAATTTTGCAACCAATGCATTCATAGATATCAATCACTACCATCCCTACTCTCACTGGCGGTAATCATGCATAAGTTGTCTGACAGGCGTATTGATTGAGAACAATTCTTACTACAAATGTAGTAAGAATTGCGATGATGGCTCGATTAAGCGGGGTTAACCGCCATTCATGTCGGCGATAAAGTCGTTGGACTGGGCGATGGCGCTTTTCATATCGGTTAGCAGAGTTTTAACGTCCCGCTCGATATCATTGAGTTCACCTTGCAGTGCTCCAATCGCACTGGCATTCAGGTTATGTTTAAGAAACAGTACGTTATCCTGAAGCGTGCGCAACACCGGTTCCATACTACTTTCGACCTTACGCATAGCGCGCACCATCTTATTGTATTTAACACGGGTTTCAGACAATGTCTGCTTACTGGTGCGTTTCAGGCTGGCATTGCTGTACTCTTCAAGCTCGGCCTGCCACTCATCAAACAGCGCGTTGGCAACACTTTCGATCTTATCGATACGATGGGTCACATCATCGGCAGCTGACTTACTCGCTTCATACTGATCGTTCAGCGACTGGTACGCTTCTTCCAGATCGCCGCCATCAAACTGTATAAGTGCTGAAAATTCTTCCAGCGCCGAGGTAAACTGTTCTTCAGCGTCTTCCTGAGATTCACGGGCATCTTCTACACGGTCGACCAGAATCTCACGCTTTTCCACTCCTACTTTTTCCCAGGCGGCGTAATAGGCACTCTGACAAGCCGTCACAGACCCTAAAAATAGCGTAACCAGGCTGACTTTTAATAACCGGTTCATGGTTAACCAACGCCTCTGAATCTGGCCGCGTCAATAATGGCCCATAAGTGAAAAATTGCGCCGACAAGCCACATGAAGAACAAAATAACCGTAGCTCCCAACGCATAACTTACGGCACACACCACGAAGAAGAATAAGGCCGCCATGATCCTGCCCTGAACCAATTGCCCTAAACCAGGAATAAAGAAACTGCATATTGCGGCAATAACGTTGCCGCCTGAACCTTGTCCAGCCATAATAACTCCGATTAAATACTCTTTTACTGATTAAACTAAATGAATTAGGGTGGATATACAATCATTTCACCCGTCTGATTTGTAAGAGAACTTGTCTATGTCCCGCGAGTGCTATCAACATGGTTTACTATCCTGCGGCGACGGCCATCAGGTTTACTACGAGCTCAGTGGCAATCCCAATGGCGTACCGGTACTGTTTATTCACGGCGGGCCAGGTGCCGGATTGTCTGCTGGTTACACCCGTTTTTTCGACCTTAAAGTTTACCATGTGATTGGATTTGACCAACGAGGCTGCGGTCGTTCACTGCCTTATTTATCGCTTACCCACAACACTACTGAGAATATTCTGGCCGACATAACCCGCCTGCGGGAACACCTCGGTATTCGCCAGTGGATGCTATTTGGTGGTTCCTGGGGCACCACCCTGGCACTGCTTGCTGCAATCAAAGAGCCCAGTACCGTGAGCGGCCTTATTTTGCGTGGTATATTTTTGGCCAGAGAGGAAGATTTTCAGTGGTTTCTGGCCCCGGACGGTGGCGCGGCCCAGATTTACCCGGATGCTTATCAGCGTTTTATTGACGGCATTGCAAACCCAACCAGCTTTGCTGCGGTGCTGGCTAATTACAGCAACGTCTTCTTAAGCGCTGATGACACTCAGCGTCAACAGGCCGCATTACGCTGGTATCAGTGGGAGGAAGCCATTGCCAGAGTGCATACTTCAGCGCTAAGAGTACAGCCTGATTCGCCCAATCCGGCAATGCTGAGCCTCGCCGTGCTGGAATGGCATTATATTGTCAACCGCTGCTTTATTGCTGAGAATGAAATACTGGCAAACGCCCATCGTCTGGCCGGTATTCCCGGCAGGATAATTCATGGACGGTGTGATACGGTATGCAAACCTCAGGGCGCTCATGTCTTGCATCAATTATGGCCAAACAGTGACTTACACCTGATCGACGGCGCGGGGCACAGCAGTGCTGAGCCTGCCATAGCAAAAGCTCTGCGTGATGCAACCCAGCAATTTATTTTATAGCGCTAACATAATTATGATTGGTTTAATTCAACGAGTAAGTGAGGCCTGCGTTACGGTTGCAGGTGAAACAGTGGGGCAAATTGGCCCGGGGATCCTCATCCTGTTGGGTGTGGAAAAAGATGACACCCAGGCACAAGTGGAGAAGCTCGCCACAAAGTTAACAAATTATCGCATCTTCAGTGATGAAGATGGCAAGATGAATCTGAATATCAGGCAAACTGGCGGCGCCGTATTGGTGGTTTCCCAATTCACCCTGGTAGCCGATACCCGCAAAGGCAACCGCCCCGGATTTTCCCGGGGCGCCACACCTGAACTGGGCAATGCCCTTTACGAGGCTTTCATTGCGCAGCTTCAGGCCATGGACATTCCGGTAGCCAGCGGTCAGTTTGGTGCCGATATGCAGGTTCAGTTAATCAATGATGGCCCGGTGACCTTCCACCTGCAGGTATAATTTTCCCGCCGCCCTCTTGCTGTTGGTAGAGCCTTAAGATTTAATGTGGGCCCTAATTCAATTTGAGGTAAGGCTGTGTTCAAAATCGTCACACCGCAAACCGATGACGCATTGGCGGCTTATTATCACTTTCGCTGGCAGTATTTGCGCCAGCCCTGGAACTTTCCTCCTGGCTCAGAGAAAGACGAGTATGAACAGGTCAGTGAGCATCGCATGGTTGTTAATAATGACGGTGACATCATTGCCTGTGGCCGGGTCCATTTAAATACGGCTGAAGAAGCCCAGATCCGCCATATTGCCGTTCACGGTGACTACCAGCGACGAGGCCTTGGCCAGTTTATGCTTAATGCACTGGAATCGGTGGCCCGCGAGCTGGGCGCTATTCGTGCCGTGACTAACAGTCGTGAAATTTCTATCGAGTTTTTTCAGGCCTGCGGTTTTAAGGTAGAACGGGAAGCCCCCAATGAGTTGGGATTACTTAAACGCCAGCAGATGGTCAAGAAACTGGACGACTTTTCTCTGCTGGTACTTCACCCTGAGTGGTGTCAGGAATTACAAAACACCTGGAAAGAAACCATTCCTATTACCGAACATATGGGCATCAAGCTGCATCAGTACACCGGCAAAACCCTTGAAACCCGGGCCTCACTGAATAAAAACATCAACATCCATGGCACCATGTTTGCTGGCAGTATCTTTTCCCTGGCCACCCTTACCGGCTGGGGCATGATTTTTCTGCAGCTTAAGAATAAAGGCCTGGATGGCGATATTGTGCTTGGCGATGGCAACATTCACTATCATAAACCCATTACCATGAAACCCCGGGCCGTGTGCAATATTGAACGCCTAAAAGGCAAGTTCACCCTGTTGGAAAAAGGCAAAAAGTGCCGCCTGGAACTGGAAGTTGAGGTACTGGACGATACGCAGCCTGTTGCTGAATTTCATGGAATTTACTGGATATTACCCAAAGAGGACAACCAATGACGACACTAGGTACCCCCTTTACATCTCAGGCTAAAAAAGTGCTGTTACTGGGAAGTGGCGAACTGGGTAAAGAAGTGGTTATTGAATGCCAACGACTGGGCTGCGAAGTGATTGCTTGCGACAGTTATGCCAATGCTCCGGCGATGCAGGTAGCCGATCGAAGCTATCAGTTCTCAATGCTGGACGCCAAAGCTCTGCGTGACGTAGTAGAAAAAGAAGCACCAGACCTGATTGTACCGGAGGTTGAAGCTATTGCTACGGCAGAGCTGGTAGCACTAGAAAAAGAAGGCTTTCACGTGGTGCCAAGTGCCAACGCCGTGCATCTGACTATGAACCGTGAAGGCATACGTACCCTGGCTGCTGAAACACTGGGATTACCAACCTCAGCGTACCGTTTCGCCGGCACTAAAGCAGAATTTGAAGCAGCCATTGCGGCCATTGGCTACCCCTGTTTCGTTAAGCCTATTATGAGCTCTTCCGGCAAAGGCCAGAGCCGGCTTACCGGCCCTGAGGATATCGAACCTGCCTGGCAATATGCTCAGGAAGGCGGTCGTGCGGGGGCCGGGAAAGTTATTGTTGAAGGTCATGTGGACTTCGACTATGAAATTACCTTACTCACGGTACGCACCCGGCAGGGCGTGACCTTTTGTCCCCCCATAGGGCACATACAAAAAGACGGTGATTACCAGTATTCCTGGCAGCCTGCCGCCATGACAGATAAGGCGCTGGCGGGAGCGCAGCAGATTGCCGATAACATTACCGGTGCACTGGGTGGTTATGGATTATTTGGCGTAGAGCTGTTCGTTTGTGGAGATCAGGTGATCTTCAGTGAAGTATCCCCTCGTCCCCATGATACTGGCCTGGTTACTCTCATCTCACAGCAGTTGTCAGAGTTTGCCTTACACACCCGGGCAATTCTGGGCTTACCGATACCCGATGTAGCCTGTTATGGTCCAAGCGCCTCCGCAGTTATCCTCGGCTTTGGTGAGGGGAACCGCATAAGCTATGCAAATCTGGATAAAGCGCTGAGCCAGCCTATGACTGATATTCGCTTATTCGGTAAACCTACCATCAATGGCAAACGCCGCCTGGGAGTGGCTCTGGCACAAGGTGAAACCGTAGACTCTGCGGTGGCGACAGCCCAGGAAGTAGCGAGGCTGGTGGATATCAGTATTGATAACGACTGATCCTGTGCCACATCCGTGAATGCCCAAAACAAAAAAGCGCCTCAAAGGCGCTTTTTTTAATTATTACAAAAACCGGCTATTAGCCTGCCATGGCAGCCTGCAGCTTTTTCATGGCGTTCTTTTCAATCTGACGAACACGCTCTGCTGATACCTGATATTTGTCTGCCAGGTCCTGCAGGGTTGTTTTGTCATCGGCCAGCCAACGGGTTTCAATGATGTCCTGACTGCGGTCATCCAGCGTTTTCATGGCTGAGTATAAGCGCTTGGTCGCGGCAGCATCCCAGTCATCATTAATAACGCTTGATTCAACGTCTTCAGATTTATCTTCCAGATACTGAACCGGCGCAAAGCTGCCATTTTCATCGTCATCAGCACTTAAATCGAAAGCCTGATCCTGGGAGCTCATTCGCGCTTCCATTTGCAGCACTTCTTTAGTACTGACACCGAGCTCGTTAGCTACGGTTTGCACTTCTTCGTGACTAAACCAACCCAGACGCTTTTTCGCTTTACGCAGGTTGAAAAACAACTTGCGTTGAGCTTTAGTGGTTGCCACTTTAACGATACGCCAGTTTTTCAGTACGAACTCGTGAATTTCGGCTTTAATCCAGTGCACTGCAAAAGAGACCAGACGAACGCCTACTGAAGGGTCAAAACGTTTTACCGCTTTCATTAACCCGATGTTACCTTCCTGGATCAGGTCAGCCTGAGGCAACCCATATCCTGAATACGACTTTGCAATATGCACCACAAACCGAAGGTGAGACATTACCAGCTTACGTGCCGCATCGATATCTTCATCTTCACGCAGACGCAGCGCCAGTTCGCGCTCTTCGTCAGCAGTCAGCATGTTAATCGTGCTGACAGCCTGAATGTAACCTTCAATACTTCCATTGTGTGGAACAGACAGGGCCATAGATTGTAAGTTTTTACTTGTACCCACGCTCATAGTCACCTCAAAAAAATCCTGTGTACTTCACTTAATCTAATAATAAAAAATACTAAATGCGAAGTTTGGGTTAATGCCGAAAAAACGGGTGTTATCCCGTGAAGCATTATCCAATCAAAAACGAAATATAGGGGTTAATACCATACTTATCAAGACCCCGATATCATAAAAAAGTTCAAATTTAACGTCTGAAATGCATAACTGGATGAAGTCTGTAGAAAAACCACCTTTTCTGAGCAAAAAATCGCCCGCTTCATAATGTCACTTTATGTGACTGCGTTACACAAATCGCCATTTCCGGTATAGGACCGGCTACTGAAGACGCGGCTTTCAAAAGGAACACCCTGTCTTACCAGCCGTTGGCCGTTAATAATGGCTTTTGCCCTGCAAAAAGTTGTTGTGAGCAGGTGATTATTAGCACTATTCGACGTATATTACCTCCATTGGACAGAACAAGATCAATAAACGCAAATGAATTGCGCTGAACTGCATTTTATGGGGATCGGATGTTTGCATATGTAGCGCGCCAGCCAATAGTGGATACGTCTCAGCAATTGTATGCTTATGAGCTGTTATTCAGGGACGGCGAAAAAAACTGCTTTCCCAATATTTCGCCCGACGAGGCCACTTCCAGGATTCTTGCTGCCAGCCACTTAAATGTAGGGCTCGAAGCAGTAACCAATGGCGCACTGGCGTTTATCAACTTTCACAACGATACACTGCTTCATCGCTTTCCAACCAGTCTCGATCCGAAAAATGTGGTTATCGAAATAACCGAGACGGTTGATGTGAGCGATGAGCTGGTTGATGCCTGCCAACAAATCAAGGCTCTGGGCTATCGTCTGGCTCTCGACGATTACGATCTTGAAGAAAAATGGCAACAACTGTTGCCGCTGATCAGTATCGTGAAGTTTGATATTACTACGGTCACCGATGAGCAGATCCGTGAAACGGTACCGGTGTTAAAAGCGCATAATATTGAGTTGGTTGCTGAACGGGTAGAAACCCGGGAACAGTTTCATTATTACCGGCAACTCGGCTTTGATTACTTTCAGGGGTATTTCTTTGCCCGTCCGGAAGTCATCCGGCACCGTAAAATGAGTTCGTCATCGGCCAGCATGCTTGAGTTACTAAAGGAAAGCACCGCCGCACAACTTAATATTGAAAATATCAATACTATCCTCGAAAGAGATGTATCCCTTTCGTATCTGTTGCTCCGTTTTATTAATAACCCCACCGTTAATAAGCGTAACCAAATCACCTCGCTGAAACACGCCATGAACTTTATGGGTGAGACCGAAGTGCGTAAGTTTATTGCTTTATTATCACTGGCCAATTTATCGGATGGTCAGCCCGGCGAAATCTTTAGTATGAGTCTGGTGCGCGCCCGCTTTTGTGAACTTATCCTTGTCGCAATGAAAGATAAAAGTAAGCAAAACAGTGGATTCCTGACCGGAATGTTGTCGCTCATAGACACGCTGATGGAACAGGAAATGCGTGAACTGGTGAATAAACTGCCACTCCCGGATGAAGTGAGCGCGGCCCTGTGTGGTGAAAATAACCACCTCAAGCAATGCTTGCAGTTAGCGACAGCATTTGAACGGGGTCAGTGGGGCATTGTCAGAGCGATAAGCACACGATTCGGTCTCACCCAGAAGCAACTTCACGAGATTTACACCAGCGCGCTCAGTTGGGCTGCGGCTTTGCAAAATGAAGTCCGGTAGTCACAATCGGCCTGCAGATTGCCCCGGATCCGTTTATTTTAAATAACTAAAGATGGATCAAAGGTTAACCATCGGTTAAAGTTTGTATAGGCCTGTTGTAAAGGCCAACTGTATTATAAGGATAATTACTTTAATGTTCGCATTTATCGCTCGCCAGCCAATTCTAGACCGGGAGAAGGACGTTTTCGGTTATGAGCTGTTGTTCAGAGATGGCAAATCCGGCGCCTACCCTGTCCATGATAATGATAAGAGCCGCTATATTGCGGAGCATTTTCATACTCTGGGGTTGGATGATATTTGTGGTGACAAAACTTCCTTTATTAATTTTCACAGCGATACGCTGATTGCCGGTCTGCCTGCCACGCTTAACCCTGATACAGTGGTCATTGAGCTGTCTGACTATCCGGCCCAGCAATCGGCTCTGGTTGACGCCTGCAAACACGTAAAACAGCTCGGATTTAAACTGGCCATAGACGATCCGGCGATGATAAGCGGTCAGCATTCCATTTTCCCGCTTATCGATATCCTTAAAGTGGATGTGCACAAAGCCAATTACAGTGTTATCGAACAAAACATCCCCCGTTTTTTGCAATCCAGTATTCAACTGGTAGCAGAGAACGTGAATAACCACGACGACTTCGTTGTTTGTCGTGATCTCGGTTTTGATTTATTCCAGGGTTACTTCTTTGCCACTCCGGAAAAAACCACCCAACGCCAGCTGCCAGCCTCCAAAATGAACCTGGTCGACCTGATGGGCGAGAGCGCCAGCTCTCAGTTTAATCTGGAGCGAATTAACCAGATCGTCGAACGCGATGCGGCACTGTCATTTTTACTGCTCAAATTTATCAACAACCCCACTATCAACAAGCGCTATAAGATTACGTCATTAAAACACGCGCTCAACTATATGGGTGAGGTTGAAATTAAGAAGTTTATAGCGTTGCTGTCACTGGCCCACCTGGGTGACGAAAAGCCGCTTGAACTGTTACATATGTCGTTGGTGCGGGCTAAGTTCTTTGATTTGCTGGCTCAGGAGCGAGGGCTCCACTCCGATCCTCCCATCGGCTTTTTGATTGGCCTGTTCTCCTTACTTGATGCTCTGCTCGATCAGGAAATGCCGGATATTTTGCGCCAGCTACCGCTGACCGACGAAGTTAACGATGCACTGCTGTGCAAATCAGCAGAATTCAACCACTACATGAAACTGGTTCGTGCCTTTGAAGGGGCGCTGTGGATGAACGTGATCCGCGAGTCCAGAGAGCTCAACATCGATCAGAAGTACCTGCATAGCTTGTATAATCAGGCTATTGTTTGGGGCAACGGGGTGCGTAAAACCATTTCGTCCTACTTCCCCAGGAAGATAGTTTCCAACAAGTAAGATAGCTTACGCTTCTGCTCCGTGCTGCCGCACAGCGGCCATCAACTGCGGGAAAAATTCCAGAAAGGTTTGCTCAAACACGGCGTAGTTGCGGTGTACTTCGTTGATACTACCGTGAAATCCGTGCTTAAATCGAATCCGGCTGGCTGTGCGTTCAAGGGCACGGTCTACCCCTTGCAACTGAGTGTAGGTATCCAGCCAACGATGAGTCAGCATGCTGTTGATCATTCCCTGCATTGCCTCGGGCATAATGCTAACGCGCTGCGCCAGACAAGCGTAAGCCGTATGGCTGAACTCACTAAAATGCTGTTCGCTGTACCGCGACCAGTGTTTAATTAAAAAGTGATCAAACAGTACATCCAGAATGATGCCGGCAAAGCGCCTGCGCTCAGCGGATACCTCGCCGCGAGCGAGTCTGACAACGTTATGAGTATCGGTAAATTTATCCACAAAGATATGATTGGCCACACCGGCTCTCACCCCTTCAGAGTAAGCGCTAAGATCCACACCGCGACGAAAATCCCCCAACAAATTACCAAAACAAGAGTCGGCGGTAGGTTGGGCTAAAAACAAATGGGCCAGGTAATTCATAACAAGCGAGTTTACTGGGGCTCAATTTCCCGCACGTGCCGCTGCACCGAAATCAACGAGCCCACCAGTCCCAGCATCACCGATAAGAACAGCATGGTCAGCAACGCCGAGCCGGTAAGACCGGTTATATGGAAAGACTTGTCGTACAGACTCGCAAAGGCCTGAATACTGCTGTCCATCCACCACAGAATAATAATGACCGCCATCCAGGCAATGACGCCGCCCAGTAATCCGTACCAAAAGCCGGTATACAGAAAAGGCCGGTGAATAAATCCGTCGGTGGCGCCCACCAGCTTCATTACCAGGATTTCATCGCGCTTATTGAGAATGTTCAGACGAATGGTATTCCCGACAATCAGGATCACGGCGATAAACAGCAGCACGCCGATAATTGTCACCAGTTCGGTAGCTATTTGCAGAAAGCCGTAGAGCCTTTCAAGCCATTCAATGTCCAGTTTGCCCATGTCTACTTCCCGCTGACGCTGAAGTTTCTCCAGCAACATCTGAGCAGCGGTTGGCGCAGTATGTTTTTCTCCCGGGGTTACCAGCACTACATCCGGTAGCGGGTTCGCTTCAAGGTATTTAACCGCGTCACCCAGGCCGGATAGCTGTTTAAACTCTTCCAGCGCATCATCGGCCGGAACATAAACCACCCGCTCAATCTCCGACCAGGTTTGCAGGCGGGTAAGCAGTTGCTGCGCTTCGGCAGCGCTGGTCTGGTCTTTGAGGAACAACGATATTTCAGCCGCTTGCTCCCAGCCCGCACTGATTTTTTCAGTGTTCTTGACCAGAATATACAACGTGCTGGGCAGTGTGATACTTAACCCCAGCACGCCGATGGTCATCAGCGAGGCAGCGGGTTGCCGCCAAAGTTCACCCAGGCTGCCAAGCGCCTGGCGAATATGATTAACGAAAAACATCACAAACCGTTGAGCAATATTGATTTTACGCTCGCTGGCCCCCTGACTGCGACCTTTAAATAAAATACTCATAGGCCTTCCTCGCCGTCGGTTAAACCATCGGTGATCATTTTGCCGTTTTTAAGTGTCAGTGTACGATAGCGCATGCGGGCGATGAGACCCAGATCATGGGTGGCAATGAGAACAGAAACGCCAGCCTGGTTGAAGTCTTCAAACAGACGCACGATCTCCATGGATAATTTCGGATCAAGGTTACCGGTAGGCTCATCGGCGAGTAGCAGCGGCGGCTTATTCACCACAGCCCGGGCAATGCCCACCCGCTGTTGTTCACCGCCAGATAAGGTGATCGGTAAATTACGAGCTTTGCTACGCAGGCCTACCATTTCCAGCGCGGCATCCACCCGCTTGGCAATTTCCTTATGGCCGTATCCCTCAATCACCAGTGGCAGCGCCACATTATCGAATACCGTTTTATCCATCAGTAACTGATGGCTTTGAAATATCATGCCGATATCGCGCCGAATGTAGGCAATCTGACGGCGCTTGATAACGTTGAGGTCGTGACCATTAATCAGCACCTTGCCCACGGTGGGGCGTTCCATAATGCTGATCAGTTTAAGCAGCGTACTTTTACCGGCACCGGAATGCCCGGTCAGAAAAGCCATTTCGCCCTGGGCTATGTGAAAGTCGACTTTAGACAGCGCTCGCTGGCCGCCGGGATAGGTTTTGCTTACCTGCTCAAATCTGATCATCAAGGATCCTGACTATTCTGTCTGTTGTTTTTATTAAGGTTAACCAATACCAGATTAACTTTTCTCACCCTCACTGAACAGCGCATCGATAAATTCGTCGCCGTTAAATCCACGCAAGTCGTCAATCCCTTCACCCACCCCGATATATCGGATAGGAATACCAAATTTATCCGCAATAGCAAAGATAACACCGCCTTTGGCTGTACCATCGAGCTTAGTGAGAGTAATACCGGTAAGACCTACGGCCTGTTTAAACAGTTTAGCCTGACTAATGGCATTTTGACCGGTGGCGGCGTCTACCGTGAGCATCACTTCGTGGGGCGCATCCGGGTTAAGCTTTTTCATGACCCGCACTACTTTTTTCAGCTCTTCCATCAGGTTGTCTTTGTTTTGTAAGCGACCAGCAGTATCGGCGATAAGAATATCACTGCCCTTGGCTTTGGCTGACTGCAATGCGTCGTAGAGAACTGATGCACTATCTGAACCGGTAGGCTGAGCAATCACCGGAATATTGTTACGCTCACCCCACACTTGCAATTGTTCTACCGCCGCCGCCCGGAATGTATCGCCAGCGGCCAGCATCACTTTTTTACCCTGCTGTTGAAACTGTTTAGCCAGTTTGCCAATCGTGGTCGTTTTACCTACGCCGTTAACACCAACCATAAGAATAACAAAGGGTCCCTTTGATTTATCATGGTTCGCGATAACCTCTGGCAGCGGCTGCTCCACGGCATTGAGCATTGATCGGAGTTGCTGCTTGAGCAATTCGTAAAGGGCATCACCGTTTTTCAATTGTGAGTGCTTGGCACCTTCCACCAGGCGATCGATGATCTTCTGGGTGGTATCCATGCCTACATCGGCAACCAATAGCTGGGTTTCAAGCTCTTCATAGAGTTCATCGTCAATGGCCTTTCCGCGAAACAGACTGACAATGCCACTGCCCAAATTCGCTTTGGTGCGTGACAAACTGTCTTTAAGACGACCAAAGAAAGATTTCTTCTCGGTGACAACCGGCTCAGCAACAGCCGGCGCTTCAACCTCATCTGGTACCGGGGTGGTTTCAACGACAAGCTCTGGCTCTGGCTCGGGTGCTACTGGCGTTTCAGGCGTGACTTCCACTTCTTCAGAGACGTTTTCTGGCTCAACGGGTAACGGAGTTTGTACAGATTCTGCAGGAAAACTTTGCGCTGCCTCATTGGCAGCATCAGGCGCTGACGTTACCTGCTCTTCCTCAACAATAACCGCTTCGCTATTGTCGGTGGTGTCTTCCTGTGTGGGGGGCGTTGCTGGTTCTGGTGTTTTATTTTCATTTTTATTTTTGTTAAACCAGCCAAAGAGTTTAGACATTGTGTTGACAATTCCTTACTGAGAAACCGCTTTGTGCGGTAAACTACTGAATATTAATTTAAGCGTGCTGCTTTGTTTCAGCACATAATACCATCGACTGGCATAATGAATCGAGTAGCAAAACCATCCTCACGCCACAACAAAAAAAGTGGCAGCGTTCGCATTATCAGCGGCCAGTGGCGCGGTCGTCGATTACCGGTATTGGATGCTGAAGGTTTACGGCCAAGCACCGACCGTACCCGGGAAACACTGTTCAACTGGCTCATGGCCCATGTCCAGGGCAGCCGGGTACTCGACGTGTTTGCCGGTTCCGGCGTGCTGGGACTGGAAGCTTTATCTCGCTATGCCAGCGAAACCGTGTTTATCGAAAAACATGCGCCAACCGCCAAACAGTTGAAAACCAACCTGGATACATTAAAAACTGAAGCTCAGGTTCACTGTAACGATGCGTTGGCGGTAATTCCAACGCTTAGTACACCCTTCGATATTATTTTTGTTGATCCGCCTTTCGGCCATGACTTGGTCAATCCTTGCCTGGCCGCCTTGTATAAACACCAGTTGCTGGCCACAAACGCCCTGATTTACGTTGAGCAGGAAATCAATGCCCCGGCATTGTCTCTGCCGCCAGGTTGCCAGGCCACTAAGCAAAAGCAAACCGGGCAGCTGACGTATTGTCTGCTCGAGTATACCGGCACTGCCGCCTAAGCATTTATCTCCAGACCGATATTTGTTATTCCCTCGCTGGCGGCAATCGACTTCAGCGTCGAGACTTTCTGCGTCATGGGCGCTTTGCTCGTCACTGCATCAAGCAGTTCCTGCTGCGTGGCGATTTCAAATTGCATCAGCGGATGTGTTTTGACATCCTCATCCGTCGCCTCACCGGTAGCCAGTAAGTAGGCTTCCACGCTGCCCTGGGACAGCTTACTCACCACCACTGCGCCATGGGGATCAACTTTCATTATCAGATTAATCGCCGAGGACATGGCTATAGCCGCATCCAGCGCAGGGTACACACCAAAGGAATCATAATCGCTCACATCCGGTGTCGCTTCTTCGACCTTTTCCAGTTGCGTGGCAAAATTGATTTTACTTTTAGGGCTGCACAAAGACTCCCAAATAAGGTCCAGGCACTTCGACAGAGTATCGGGCTCGGCAAACTCAGTCAGCTCACAAAAGAGCTGATAATTAGGCACCATACGCTGTAACAGTGCGGCACTGAAAGCAATCGCATCAGCGCCTTCCAAAGCCCTGACCTGGGCAAATGTTGAGAGTTTTGTTGTCAAGGTAACGCCTGCTTGAAATCTATAGCCATACAATTATGGGGCACATCTTAACCTACCTGAGAAAAATAAGTACCCACACCGTCTAAAAACATTTGGATCGCGATCATAACCAGGATCATCCCCATCAGGCGTTCCATGGCAGTTAGCCCGCGCTCGCCGAGGACCCGGTGAAAGGTGCCGGAGAATAATAATATGGTGGCACTTACCAGCCAGGATGCGCCAAGGGCCAGAGACCAGTCTCCCATTCGGTCAGGGCTCTGATTTGACAGCAGGATTAGCGCCGCCAGCGTCGACGGGCCGGCAATTAACGGAATCGCCAGCGGCACAATATAAGGTTCTTCGCCTGCAGCCAGTCCAAGCGGGCTGCCGCCGGCTTTGGGAAAAATCATTTTAAGAGCGATCAGAAACAGAATGATCCCCCCGGCAATGCTCACGGTTTCCTGTTTGACGTTCAAAAAGTCGAGTACGGCCTGACCGCTAAACAGAAAGACATAAAGAATGACCAGCGCGAATAATAACTCGCGGATCAGCACTACACGCCGTCGCTTTGGCTCGATCATTTTTAAAACCGACATAAATATAGGCAGGTTGCCAAGCGGATCCATAATTAAAAACAACATCACTGCTGCTGACCAGGTATCCATAATGGTGGTATCTCCCCTCAAAACACAGGCAACATTTAACCTATGATTAAACTTTATTTCACAAATTTAGATTTTTGCGCTTTACTCTGTGTACCGCTATCACTATGCAGGTTGCATTTATGAGTTTAATGACAGTCCAGGAGGTTGCGAATTTTCTTAATGTTCAGGAAATTCGTGTTGAGCGTCTACAACGTGAGAGTTTGCTTGTAGCAAAGGAGACAGACGGTGACGGCAATCCCTTATTCGACTCTGATGAAGTAGAAAAATATAAAACATTAGCAGAAAGACTCGGCGGCATCTGACCACCACCGAGCCCCTGCAACAAACCTACTGGCCGATAAACGCAGCCAGTGTTCTGATCCCGGCCGCTGTGGCGCCTGCCGGCATTTCGCTGTTGGCGCTGCCGTGATAAGCAGCCGCTAAGTCCAGATGCAACCAACTGTCTGTTGGGCTAACAAAGCGGGATAAGAAGCCCGCCGCATTCGACGCACCACCTGCGCCACCGCCTTTTTGCGCGCGGCTATTAGCGGTATCAGCAAAGGCAGAAGGGCATTTCTCCTGATGCCAGGGTTGTAGAGGCAATGGCCAGAACAGTTCCTGCTGAAGCTCAGCTTCACTTAAAAACGACTGACTGAGCACCGGATTAAGACTGAATACCGCATGATAATCGTAGCCCAGCGCTACCGTCGCTGCGCCGGTCAGGGTGGCCGCATCAATGATGCACGCAGCCTCTGTCTCTGACGCCGCAATCAGACCATCAGCTAGTACCAGGCGCCCTTCCGCATCAGTATTCACAATTTCAACGCTGACACCGTTTTTATAAGTCAGTACATCGCCCAGTTTATAGGCATGGCCACTGACCAGGTTTTCAGCGCAGCATAAAAACAGCTTCACCCGTTTGTTGAGCCCCTGCATAATCGCCAGCCCCAGTGCACCGGTAACGGTTGCCGCTCCGCCCATGTCGCATTTCATATCCAGCATACCTTCGCTGGATTTCAGGCTATAACCGCCGCTGTCAAAGGTTATCCCTTTACCCACCAGTGCAAAGGCCACCGGCGCATCAGCATTACCAGAAGGATTATAGTCAAGCTCCAGCATGGCAGGAGGTCGCTCACTTCCGCGTCCGACGTTATAAATCCCCGTCCAGCCCTCGGCGGCCAGTTGTTCTCCGCTGACCACACGATAGGTCACTGCGTCGCCGTTTAATGATTGCAACCAGTCGGCGCTTTCCTGTGCCAGGCCCGCTGGAGACAGTTGCTCCGGAGTCTCATTGGTAAGTTTACGGGTAAACATCATTGCCGTGACCTGGCGCTCTGCTTCGGCCCGGTCAGCATTATCACACAAAGTGACTTCACCCGGATTACGGGCCTTGGAGAAACTCATCACGAAGGTGACCTGATCAATCACCGACCATTCGCCACAGAGTGTGACTGACGGGATCCCGAGACTGTCTATTTGTCGTGCAGCTTTACGAATAGTGCGCAGGCGGTCTGCGTCATCCTTAATGTGGAGGGTAATTTCGTTACCTGTCAGACTTACCAACGCCTTTTCTCCCCAGTGTGACGGGGCCGGGTTGCTCGTGATCTTCACATTCATGTCAGTCATAATACTCCTTACTTTTATTGTCAGGTTTCTCTATGCAGTTTACTTCACCTTTGTTGCGCGGCACACTCCTGAAGCGCTATAAACGTTTTTTTGCCGATATATTACTCGACTCCGGCGAGGTTATTACCGCCCACTGCCCGAATACCGGGGCTATGACCGGCTGCGCCGAACCCGGCTTCATCGCCTGGGTAAGTCAGTCTGATAACCCAAAGCGTAAACTAAAGTTCACATGGGAGCTGGCGGTCACCGCGCAAGGTGACTGGATAAGCGTTAATACGCACCGCGCCAATAAATTGGTTCAGAGTGCGCTGGAAACCCACGCTTTGCCGGGCGTTACCGACTACACTGAAGTAAAGCGGGAAGTCAGCCCGGCCGACTTTCATTCCCGGTTCGATTTCTGCGTCACCCGCACCGATCATACGCCTCTGTATATTGAAGTAAAATCTGTCACCCTGGCCAAGGGTAATGAAGGCTATTTCCCCGATGCCGTGACCAGCCGGGGGAAAAAGCATGCCGAGGAGCTCGCCTTACTCGCCCAACAAGGTGTGGCCACCAGTTTATTGTTCTGCGTTCAGCACAGCGGTATCAAAAATGTGCGTCTGGCCGAGCATATCGACCCTAAATATGCCACGGCTGTGCGTCAGGCAGCGGCTGACGGGGTGAACGTTTTTGCCGTAGGCTGCCAAATCAGCCAAGAAAAAATCACTATAAATCAGTCACTACCAGTTATTTTGTAAAAAAAGAGTTGATTTTTAGAAAATGGACGTCATATTTGCGCCTTGCTTAAACAAGCAGGTACCCTCGGGTGCAACCATGGGGTAAACAAACCAGCATCATGTTTACCTCGTCAGACATAGACACTTTACGTTGCCTGTACAATACTATTCTGTTATAGATATTTGTTTTATTTCAGGACATTTAGGG
>NZ_CAJXQY010000110.1 GCF_913058315.1 uncultured Alteromonas sp.
GTACAATACCTATGTAAAAAGAGGGGAACAGCCAGTGTCGGGTAAAAAACAAATAGATTAAATACAGCGATGCCAGAAAGATCCCCAGATTTACCGTAATTTCGCCAACCAGCAGCGGCCCCCATAACGGGTGATACGCGGGAGAATCCTCACTGGTAAGCGCTGACCAGACATCGCTTTGCAGCAACGGTTGATAGGCAGGCAGCGTAGTCATTAGCAGCCGCACAGGGGAAAATACCACACCCAGTCCGACTAAAATTAACCATCCGCCTAATCGCCGCTTTTCATTCTGCGGGGCGTTATGTTGTTCTTCCATGATTTCTCCTCAACACTGTCCTGTGTAAATTGACTCGGCGAGTGGCAGGACTTACATAATTTCAGTAGCTTACGATAAAAAGACTGCACTGTCGCGTTAATTTTAGTTGCCAAAAACACCGTGGTTGAAGGACTTTAGGTAATAACCGTGGGGAAGATACCCACCGGCTCAGTTGTCTGAATGGCCGGCGAGTTCGCGACTGAGCTTTTCCAGACATTGCTGGTGACGGGTTGCAATGGTGCGTAAATTTAACGACAGCGGGGAGGGGGGCAGTGCGCTGAGGTTTTCTTTCAGACTCGCCAGCAGGCGTTGCTCTATTTCAATAAAATCGCTGACATGGCGAATCGAGGGATAATGCTCCCGCATGGACTGAAATAGTTGCCCTGCTTCTTCCGATAGGGAGTAATCATGCTGGCTGTTGCCTTCTGCTTCCATAAGGCGCAGAGCGCGGAGCTTTTCGGCGCGTAATACCCGCAGGCATGCCCGCTGTTGGTGATGCGGGGTATTTTCCTGAGCCGTTTGGTATAACTCAGCGCCTTTGTTGAAAAGGTCTTTAAACATTCTGATGGCACATTTTTCGGTGTTCGACATAACCACATTTACACCTTAGCTTTTATGACCTTTAAAATACTTATCTTAGTGGGATAGCATCTTGTGGGAGCGGTTTGAAACGACCAAACTGGATCGTCATCGCGTAAAACTGCGCACCGGTATCTGTTACTTCGCCAGCAACCGGATTGGGTGTTGTTACTTGCTCACATCCCGACATCGTGCACTGCTGATTAGCAGGTAAAGCCGTGGTGTCGACCTCTCCGGTTACAGCGCCATCAACAGTGTTTGACTGGGGCGCTGCTGTGAGAACCTGTTGGTCAGTCATCGCCGGCATGGAAACTGACTCACTGGAAACGATACGGTACCAGGTATAATCCTGCTGTAACCCAATCTCCTGTGCCCGTTGCTGGCTGTATTGTTTCATCGTCTGTTCACTGGTGGCCGGATTCGCCTTAAATAGAATTTTATATTTATCTTCAGAAAGACGATGTGAAGAGTAGCCTTCCTCGCCGGCCGTAGCAGCCGCTTTATACGGGGTAGCAGTCATGTTGGAACCAGCACAGCCGGTTAGCATACAGGTGGTGACGACGGCAAAGATTAATGCCCTGACCAAAGTGGCGTCGCTGAATAATCTGACTAAAAGTTGCATTTCCATTATCTTCGTCCTGTTCACGTCATTATCAGAAGTAGTACGTTGTATACAGAGAAGATAGCAACGGATATGCCAGTATTTAAATTTATACTAAGATTATGATTTTTAATTATTTCTTTGATAATTTAAGCGTTATCCTAACGGTTGATACCACACTTATTGTAAATCTTGCCGATCAGTAATTTCAAAAATTCAGCATGGCTAAATCATCTTTACTAACCGGCTTGAGCAATACCTGAGTCACCGGCAGGTCGGTGAGCCGGTCTTTGTCGGGTTCAGCGCCACTAATAATGGTGACTGTTAACGCCGGAGCGACTTCATTGATCGCTGCGGCAAGCTCGTAGCCGTCAGTATCCGGCAAGTGAAGATCCATCAGCACATGGGCATAATGTTCAGGGGCCCGGGCAATTTTCGCCAACGCTTGCTGGCCGTTGAGTGCAATATCTGCTTCGTAGTTGAGTGAGTTAAGCAGCAGGCTCATTAGTTCGGCGGCGTCTTCATCATCTTCAACCACTAAAAGGGAAGATTTTTGCTGCGCCCCAGTGACCTCTTTGGCTGGCGCGGGCTGGCTGGCAGGCAACAGGAAAGTACTGAGCACTTCACTGAGATCCTTGCGATCGATGGGTTTGGCTATGACATTGTCGAAACCTTCGGCTAGCAGGGATTCTCTGAGTCCCTTGCGGCTGGCGGCCGTTACGGCTACTACCGGCGTTTGAATGCCTGACGAACGCATGGCCTTTAAGCAATCAATCCCGTTCATCACCGGCATATGAATATCCATCAGCACCAGGTGAAAAGGCTGTTCGTTGTGTTCAGCACTGCGGATTTTCTCCAGTGCATCGGCACCGTTTTGGGCATAAGTAACCTGAGCCTGACTCATGCTGACCAGGCGGCCGGTGAGCCGGCGTATTTCCCGTAAGTCATCAACAATGAGCACGCGGCCATCGAGTTGTTGGTTAATTTTAAACTGCGTTGGAGGACGTGCCGGGGCTTCCAAATTCAACTGGATAAGATTTTGTTCCATGCTGCCTTCGGCTTTTATACAAAACCAAAATCGACTGCCTTCGCCCTGACGGGACTCGACCTTAATTTGCCCGCCCATACGGCTGACTAACTCATTGGAAATGGCCAGTCCCAGGCCGGCGCCGCCATGGTTAGCGTGGATCAAATCCTCGATTTGTTCGAAGGGTTTAAAAATAGTTTCAAGCTTATCCTGCGGCATGCCAATGCCGGTATCTTTGACGGAAAAGCACACCCGCTCGCTGGCCTTGTAGTATTCAACGTTAATGGCTACTTCGCCGGTGGCGGTAAACTTAATGGCGTTATTGACCAGGTTGATGAGGATTTGTCTTAAGCGCGTAGGATCGACCTTGATATACTCGGGAATTAACGAATTAGCGCTAACGGTTAACACCAGGCCTTTTTCACTGGCTTGCATCACCATAAGGCTGTAGAGGTCGGTTAAAAAGCCATTCAGATTAAGGGGCTGTGGTACCAATTCTAACTTGTTTGCCATGATCCGCGACATATCCAGCAGGTCGTTGAGCAGGCTTAATAAGTGTTTACTGTTATTAAAAATGGTCGACAGCTCACCGTTAATCCGTTCATTGCCGGGACTATCCAGCAACAGTTCGGTGTAGCCAAGAATGGAGGCCAGCGGCGTTCTGAGCTCATGGCCGAGGTGGGCCAGAAATTTATCCTTGGCTTTATTTTGCTGTTCGATGCGATTACGTTCCAGCCGCTCGGTTTCAATTTCACGCCGCACCAGCGCGTAGCGAATAGTGCGCATAAAACGTGGGGTGTCGATTTCGGCTTTCGTTAGGAAGTCCTCGGCGCCGGCCCGCATCACCCGATCGTCAACAATGCTGTCGGCCTGTCCTGTCAGCACAACCACCGGTATGGTAACCGATAACCCTTTTAATTTTTCCAGGACGTCCATGGCGTTTTCCTGGCCCAGCAGGTAATCGAGCAAACATAAATCGAAAGCATCCGTTTTGAGGTGCTCGATAGCCTCTTCACCGTTTTTGGCCCATACCAGGTCGAACACCGGCGACTGACATTGCGAGAGTGAATCAGCAGTTAGAAAATAATCGTCTTCGTCATCTTCAACCAGCAATATGCGGACGTGGTCAGTCATGGGTCATCAATGCCTATTTATTGTGGGGAAGTTCAACAAACTCTATCCAGTAGCGGCCGATAGCGCGCATCAGATCCACCAGCCCTTCAAAGTTGACCGGCTTGGTAATGTATGACGCTGCACCGAGGTCATAGCCTCTGACCATGTCTTCCTCTTCTTTTGAGGTCGTCAGGATCACAACCGGGATACTGCGTAAGTTGGGGTCTGCCTTGATATGCTGTAATGCTTCCCGGCCATCCATGCGGGGCATATTCAAATCCAGTAAAATTAAGCTTGGCCGGGGCGAGGATGCCGGATCGGAAAATTTACCTTCCCGTCGCAGGTATTCAAGCAGTTCAATGCCGTCCTCAACACAGTGTAAGTTGTTGAGTACCCGGCCTTCCTTTAACGCGTCGAACGCCAGCAATCTGTCGTCTTCGTCATCATCGGCCATTAATATCGTTATGGGTAAGCTACTATTCGGCATGGCTTATCACTCCCTGTTGTTGCAAATTAGTAAATGGTTGGCCGTCTTCAGGCAGGAAAAGTTCGAATTTCGCTCCCTGTCCGGGCTCACTAAAGGCTTCGATGGTACCATTATGGCGTTCGATAATGCGTCGGCAAACGGCCAGGCCAATACCGGTACCTTTGTATTCAGAACGCCCGTGTAAGCGTTGGAACGGGGCAAAAATCTTCTCGGCAAAGGTTTGCTCAAAACCAATGCCATTGTCTTGTAAGGTGAGTTTGAACCAGCTCAGTCCCGGTAATAAATGTAGCGTTTCCGCCTCGTTGTCGTCGATAGCTTCGTAGCCCAGGGTAATGTGTGGCGGCTGGTCAGGCTTGGTAAATTTCAGCGCATTCGACAGCAAGTTCAGAAACAGCTGGTTCATTTGTGAGGCGTCTGCTTTCATAACCGGCAAAGTATCAATTTCGATGTTGGCCTGAGACTCCTCAATGGTGATTTCGAGATCTTCAAGCACGGAACGCACGATCTCATTTAAATCTGTCTCCTCAAAGTCCTTACCACGGGTAGTGACCCGTGAGAAGGACAACAGATCACTGATGAGCATGGACATGCGTTCGGCGGCATTGAGCATGCGGCGCAAAAAGTCCTGCCCACGTTCATCCAGTGCGTCTCCATAACCGGTGCTGATCCGGTTACCAAAAGCTCGAATTTTACGCAGTGGTTCCTGTAAGTCATGGGAGGCAACAAATGCAAAGTCCTCGAGCTCGCGATTACTGCGGGACAATTCTTCGGCGAACACCTGCAGTTCTACGGTGCGCTCTTTTACCCGGGATTCCAGTACCAGATTATGTTGTTGCAGCTCACGCCTGTGTCTGATGGTTTCCCGGATATTCATGCGCAGCAACACAAAAATACTGATCACCAGCAAGCCAGTGGTTAGCGAGGAGATGATCAGGTTGGTCACCGAGTCTGAGCGGAGTTTGAGCAGTGAGTCAATGTGCTGTTGTTGTAATTCGTATTCCTGCCCGACAATGTCGGCGAACACGTTTTCGAATTCTCGGTAAAGCGCCAGTCCGACATCCGACTGAAAAATAGCAAGGGCTTCATCCTTGCGGCCCTGACGGGTCAGTTCGACCGTTTCAATGAGCTCAGACAGCTTGGCTTTCGATAGATCAACCAGTTGCTGAAGACGGACTTCCTGCTCGGTAAAATCTGAGCGGATAGCGTTGGCTTCCACCTGCTCTATGATGTTGTTAACTTTATCGAGGGTCTTTTCATAGTCAACCAGGTAGCGTTCCCGGTCGGCTAATAAAAAGCCGCGCTGACCGGATTCGGTTCGCAGCACGGCAAGGTGGAGGGTATTAATCGAATTGATAACCTGATTGGTCGTAAAGAGCCGCCGCTCCAGTGACGCCAGCTCATCCATGGTATGAATGGTATACGTAGAATTTGCGGCTATCACTATGATGACCAGGGTAACCAGCAATATCGAAGACGCTGTATTGCGGATTAAGGTCTTCATTCTATAGAACTGCCTGCATCGTTGTTATTCGGTGAAAACCCGGCCACCATGTCGCTGAGACTGTCACTGCAGTCCTTACATCCTGCAATAATTTTATCCAGCGCCGCCATGGCTTTGTCCGGAGGCACCGCCCCCTCGAGGGCTAGTTTGATAAGTTCAGACTGCATGGTTATGCGGTTTAAAGGCCGGCGGGCATCGTGCACAGCCTTTTGTAATTGTGCAAATTCACCTTCATCCATATCGTGTTATTCCGAATCGCTGTTTAAATCGCCATAGGCATGTAAGCGGTTATACAAGGTTTTTGTGCTGATCCCAAGCATTTCTGCCGCCGTGGTTTTATTGCCATCTACTTTTTCTAAGGTGGCGTAAATTAACTCTTTTTCAACTTCTTCGATGGTTCGGCCTGCTTTTAGCCCAGTCGACAGCGTCTGTTTTTTAGCAAAAGGTGACTCAATGGTTTTGGGTAATTCGATATCAGTACCTTGTGGATCGCTCATAATGGCCGCACGGTGAACAAAATGGCGTAATTCGCGAACATTGCCGGGCCAATCATAGGTTTGTAATTTTTCCAGCTGAACGGCCTGCCAGCGGAACTGACTGTCGTTCTCTTCATTTAACTGGTTAATAAAATACTCTGCGAGCAGAGGGATATCCTCTTTACGTTCCCGCAGCGGCGGTATAGTAATCGGGAAGACGGCCAGTCGAAAATAGATGTCTTCGCGCAGCACCTTACTTTCTGCTATTTCTTCCATGTTGCGGTTAGTGGCTGACACCACCCGGCAATTGACTGGCATCGCCTTGGTACCGCCAACCCGAATCACCACTTTATTTTCCAGTACCCGCAATAAGTTGGGCTGCATATCAATGGGCATTTCGGTAATTTCGTCGAGGAACAGAGTGCCGTTTTCAGCTTGCTCGAACACGCCCTCCTTGCGCCCCACAGCGCCGGTAAATGCGCCTTTTTCATGCCCAAACAGCTCGCTGCCGATAAGCTCTTTTGAAAATGCGCCGCAGTTGGTGGCCACATAAGTGCCTTCGCATTCCGACGCTTCGTGGATAGCCGCTGCGACGACTTCTTTACCCACGCCACTTTCACCCAACAACATCACGTTAGCTTTAGTCTTACTCACCCGACCAATCAGTTTGTACAGCTCCTGCATCGGTGCTGATTCGCCGATCAGTTGGCCAAAGTGTTTGGTTATTGCGGTAGTTGCGCGCTTGTTAGCAGGTTGCTTCTTGCCTTTTAGCACAGACTCTAAGTCTTCCCGTTGAATGGGTTTAACCAGATAGTCGATATTGGGACCGCACATATCTTTGATGATCCCTTTCACCGAAGGGTGTCCGGTGATCAAAGTAACGCGGGTTTGCTGCTCAGGTTGCAGAGACTCCATCAGGTGCAAACCTGATCCATCCGGCAACATAAAATCCAACAGAATATGATCAAAGGTTTCTTTTGAAAGCCAGTCGCGGGCTTCGGCGAGCGTTGACGCGGTTAATACTTCGTGACCAAGAAATTCAATAATTGTGCAGGCAACATCGGTAAATTCCGCGTCATCATCCACTAAAAGTACGGTTAACATTATCGCATCCTTGTAAGTCGGTTTTTTGGTCAATTTAACTGATACGACAATGGGTTACATTAAGTTCATCAGTGTTGACAAAATCTTTTTGATCAGTTGTTTTCGAGTGAGTCTGCACTGGGTAGCAGCATAGTTTGATAACGTAACTCACCAATGAATGCCCGGGCGGCCGGACCGAGCCGATCACCATCAGCAAAACACAGGTGTAACATGGCCTTGCGCAGACCGCCTTGTTCCATGGGAAGTGGCTTTAAGATGCCATCTTCAAGTTTATCGCTGATAATTGCAAGGGGTAACCAGGCAAAACCGAGGCCCTGACTGATGATATCAATGGAGGTGCGTACGTGACTAACCGTCCAGCGTTGCTCAGCGCCCAGCCAGCCTGATTCAGCCTTGCGCTCGGTGGACGAGTCGCGAACCACAATCTGGCGGTAACTTTTTAAATCATCGAGGTTCAGGGTGCGGTTTAATTCGTGTAACGGGTGCGACGGGTGAGCAACGGCAATAAACTCAATATCACACAGGTCTTCACTAAAGCCATTAGGGTAGGGGAATGGGGAAATGCCAATATCAACATCGCCATCCTTCAGCAGAGTGTTGGCGCCATTCAATACGGTCTCCATCAGCTCGATACGCAGTAATGGGTATTCCTGGGATACCTTGTTTAAGGCGTGGTAAAGCATTTGTGGCGGGAAGATAATATCCGCTGCTACACGCAAATAGGTTTCTATGCCGGAAGTCAGACTGCTGGCGACGCTTTCTATTTTGTGGGCTTCTTCCAGCAGGAAACAGGCCCGGCGGTACATCAGCTCACCGGCCTCGGTTAGCGTGACCCGGCGACCTTCGTTCAGAAATAGCGTGAGATCAAGGGCATGTTCCAGCTTTTGCACCGCATGGTGAATACTGGACTGACTTTTATGGACCTGCTCAGCGGCCTGATTAAAACCGCCGGCTTCGACGACGGCCTTAAACATGCGCCACTGTTCAAGGGTGGCTTTTAACATACCGGGTAAACTCCACGAAAAACTGACTTAAGCCATCAGCTTATTGTTTTTTGCGAGCTTACACCGGTTCTCAGATTAGTTAAATGCCTTTTGAATGGTCGGAACATCGCAAGTCATTACCGCTACGTGCTGGTAACCCATTTTCGCAAGCTGTTCGGCAGCTAGCATGGCCCGGGCACCGGAAGCACAGTGGAGAAATATGGGGGTGCCGGGATCTTTAACCAGTTCCAGCATTTTCATTTCCAGTACGCCGCGGGGAATATTGATTGCGCCGTTTGCCGGTGAGTTGGCATGTTCCGCCGGTTCTCTGACGTCAATGACATAGCCATTAAGCTCGGTACGTTCTTTGGCGGCTTCTGCAGCCGTAATCTTGCGTGGTGCGGGCTCAATGGCCGCTAAACGCTCAGGAATGGTTAATAGCATGGTATCCTCTTGTACAATGAAATTATATTAGCTAAAGCTAATATTGAGGGTTGTTCTTGTCAACAGCAATTGTTAATGAGATAACTAACGCCAATTTTGTGATATTAAATGATAACCAGTACTTGCTTAGGCGAACGCTTTGGCGTTCAATATGCCCATAGCGTGCAGTCAGCCTGAACAATACAAGGTAATAGCTATGGATCCAACGCAAATGCTTAGCCGCTCCGAAGAAGCTGAGCAATTTTTAAAACAACTCTCCAATAAGACGCGGCTAATGGTGCTTTGTTCTCTGCTGGAGGGCGAACGCTCGGTAACCGAATTACTCGACGATGTGCCGGTGACGCAACCGGTCCTGTCGCAGCATCTGGCGTTACTCCGTGAAGCCGAGTTTGTTGCGACCCGCCGCAGTGGCCAAACTATTTATTACCGTCTGGCGGACAATCGTATTATTCAGATTATGAATCTGTTGTACGGTTTCTTCTGTGCAGACGATTAGTCTGCACTCACCGCGCCCTCAAGTTCTTTTTTACTGATATCCAACTCTATTACATGACCGGCCCAGTCAATGTGCCTGATGTGCCGGCTGTCTATTTTGACCCGTTTACCGCCGGGTAACCAATCGTTTAAGTTGATGATTAAATGGCTGACCGACCATTGCGGGAGCTGAATGATAAAGTCTTCAACATGACCTGTCTGAGCATCGCTCAGGGCTATGGTATAGCCGGTTAACTCGTCGCAGGAACGCAGGTGAGAGTTGTCTTTCCGCTCGGCTATGTGGTCTTCGATGTCACTATTGACCAGCTCCAGCGGATGGGCGTACTCGCCCCAAGCGCCCGGACCTGTCCAGTAGTATCCGTAACCAAAATACTGATAAAACAACGATTCGTATTCGCGGGAAACTGGCTGGTGCTCCTCAAGAGAAGGGCTGTTTTTTAACGCTTCGCGGGTAAGGGAAACAGCCATGGTTTCTTCGTCGGCTTGCAGATTATCAATCGATATTGGCGTAATGACCACCTTGCGGCTTAACGGCAACCAGGTATTGGTGTCGGCGACAATGTATCTGACGATCCACTGTTCATCGTCAATCAGAAGATCCTGACAAGCGCCAATGTCGCCGTCTGTTGCATGAATAGAATAATGACTTAATTGCGAGAAACGCGTTTCCATAATTACCTCCTTGCTTTACTTATCATCACGCCTGGCTTAGCAAACTAACCGGACACAAATTGATAAGGTGTGGCGCACCGGACGGATCAATAAAACGCTCAGATGATGGTCTTGATCTCGTCTTTACTGTGAGTGTAGACAGGAGATATAAAAAAAGACAGCCGGCAGTCGGTTGACTGCCGACGGGTGTATGATGAATGACGGGTATACGGCGGTGCCTGTTAAGCTACATCAAACTCGTCGTCAGAATAATCTTCATCGTAATCAGACTGATTACTTGCTGAACTGTGTAAGGTGTAAAATTGCTTGCGGTTACGCGCCAGTCTGATGTATTTCAACCAGGCTTTCTCCAGCAGGCTGGAGGCTTGCTCTTCGCCTTTTAACACCGCAATGAAGCGTTGTTCTTCGGCGTTTTCAGGGCTCAGTTCGCCGGATTCCAAACCGGCCAGGCTTTTGCCATAGGCACTCAGTACATCGGCTTCAGGAATACTAAAGTCGCCTGACTTACGGAAACCGTAAGGAAAGTGCTGGCGGTCAATAAATTGCTTTGCTGGTACACGTATATCTGTCGTCTTCATGATACGAATTCTCTTAGTTGAGTAATTTCGTGCACTTTTAATTTATAAAACAGCAAATGAAAAACAAAAAATTTTTGCCTTCACAATAAAAAAAATTGTTTCACAAAACTGCCATCTTTCTGCGCAGAAAATTAACGGTGTAAACCAGTCATGGTAAGGGCTTCACAGCCCCTTGCAGAGCTGGGATGAGTCCGTTTAACCAGCGACGATGTGAGGCAGGAATACCCGGGTTGGTTAAAAAACAATCAGAAATAAAGTTTGTCGTGACGATAAAAACTATTCATTTCCTATTTTTTAACAGCGAGGAATAATAACTAGGTTAGTGTTCAACCAAACCAGAGAAGACAATGAGTAAAGACTATCGTTACCAGCGGGAAGAATGGGACTCGGTAGATGACGAGGATAGCGGTGATCACCGCAAAGACCATAAACGTCAGCAATCTATGAAAGACAAAAAGAAGGCGTTACAGCGACGCGATAAACAGCGGCGTGCTCAGCACGATACTTTCGAATAGGCGCTAAATAAAAACGTGCTTCCCAGCACGTTTTTATTTTACTTTACGGGCAACTTATGCCAGCTTATGCGTATGGACGAGAGTCATAGTACGTATAAGCATGGACATTCGTTTTCTGACCACATTTGTAGAAGTTGTAAAAACACGTCATTTCGGCAAAGCTGCCGAGAATTTATATCTAACCCAGTCGGCGGTAAGTGCCCGAATCAAGCAGTTGGAAGAGTATTTCCATACGACCTTGTTTGTGCGCCATCGTAATAGTATCCAGCTTACACCTGCTGGTGAGCGCTTGTTACCTTATGCTGAGCAGCTTAGTGCTACGTTGCAACAAGCTAAGCAAGAACTGCAACGTGAAGCCGGCGAGTATCTGGTATGCGGGGCTGGCCAGTTAAATAATGAAATCTGGATGCCGGAATTACTCAGGCAAATCCACGCTGCGTTTCCCGAGTGGGCGATAAAAGCGGAGGTCTTGCCTTCTGAGCAGATTTCCCGGCAGCTGCACGACCGCAGTATTGATATTGCTTTTTCCAGCGAGCCGCTTAAATCGGAAGAATTTACCGGACAACTCCTCAAGGCCATACCTCTGGGGTTGTTCAGTATTAATCAGGTTGAAGTGGATACGGCACCGGAACAGTTTGTGTCGATAGACTGGGGAAGCAAAGCCCGCGATGAATTGTTGACCCGTTTTACCGAATACCGCGATGCCAAGTTCACCACTAACTCGCTGCGTCTGGCCTTAGCCACATTGCAGCAGGAGGGCGGGGTAGCTGTGTTGCCCGTGGGCCTGGACTGGTCTCAGTGGGGATTGGAAAATGTACGCTGCATTGATCATTTTACCCATGCACAGTGTAAGCTTTATATGTATTACATGAAGTCTGTCAGACGATCGATTGTACCTGATGTGGTAAGTGTGGTGAGTCAACACTTTACCCAGGACAGTTAAACAGAGCGGAATGCTCAGCCTGAAATGAATATAAAGAGAACAACAATGCTCAAAGACGACGAATTTATTAACCTCAATGCCGATCAACGCCTGGCAACGTTTTTTGCTACCGTGAAAGAGCAGGGTGAGTTATTTATTCTTAATGATGCCGATGGCTGCGTCATGCTAACCTCAGACGATGAGGAAGGGGTACCGGTTTGGCCGACTGCCAGCCTGGCCAGCATGTGGGCCGACCAGGAGTGGGAGCACTGCGAACCAAAATCAATTAGTCTGGACGTCTGGCTGGCACGCTGGACAGGTGGATTATCCCGTGACTTCCTCAATGTCATCATTGCCCCTATGCCAGCGGAAGAAAGCGAACTTATGGCACCGGAAGACTTTGCAGAGAAGCTCGCCTGAGCTGAACTATAATCTGCATTCATCGTACTAAGAACCAGGATGTGTTGACTTTACTGATTAAAGTCAACGACATCCTTGGTTAATACCCACATAATCACGGTGTTCATTGTCGCGTAATCTCCGGTTTTAACTGGCGCGGTGAAATATTCCGGCGGGCAACATTCGTCAACAACAGACAGACGGCAGCAGAGCGCTCAGGAGGAGACCATTTCAAGCTTTTCAACCTTAATACCCGGTGCTAACGATTTGTGGTTCTTGCCCCTGGGCGGAACGGGTGAGATTGGCATGAACCTTAATCTGTATGGCCACGATGGCCAGTGGTTGATGGTCGATTGCGGTGTCACGTTTGATGAACCTCTTACCCCCCCCTATATTGAGCCGAATGCCGGTAGCAGACATCATGTGGTTGCACCCGATCCGGCTTTTATTGTTGAGCAGCGCGATAAACTGGCCGGGCTGATTATTACCCATGGTCATGAAGACCATGTTGGTGCGGTGGCGGCGCTGTGGCCTCGTTTGCGGTGCCCGGTCTATGCTACCCCATTTACCGCAGAAATATTGCAACGAAAGCTCGGCCAGGCCGGACTTGCCGGCAAAGTGCCCGTGCAGGTGGTGCAACCAGACTCAACACTTACCGTTGGGCCTTTTAAGTTGTCGTGGCTGGCGATTACCCACTCCATTCCTGAGCCTCAGGCGTTGTTACTGACGACGTCAGCAGGTACCGTGCTACATACTGCAGACTGGAAAATTGATGCACAACCCATTAGCGGGAAGCCTTTCGATGCGGGGCTTTACCGACAACTGGGCGAAACCAATTTACTGGCGCTGGTGGGTGATTCAACCAACGCTGTTAAACCGGGTTTTTCCATTTCTGAACGCATTTGTGCTGAAGGCCTCAACACCGTCATTAAACAAAGCACCGGCAGGGTGGTTGTGAGTTGTTTCGGCAGTAATATTGCCCGACTGATTTCGTTAGCTAAGATTGCACAAAAAACCGGACGCTACCTGGCGTTGTTGGGCCGTTCGCTGGAAAACATGCTGGGCGTAGCCAGAAAAACGGGTTACTGGCCAGACGATCTGGAAGTGATAGAGAAAGCACATATTGGCTATTTGCCGCCGGAGGAAGTGCTGGTGGTGGCAACCGGTAGTCAGGGCGAACCCCGGGCAGCGCTCAACCGTATGGCAATCGATGCCTCGCCGTATTTTGAACTGGAAGCTGGTGACACCGTTATCTTTTCCAGTATCGTGATCCCCGGTAATGAAAAAGCGGTGGAGCGCTTGCTCGAAAAGCTGCATAAAAAAGGCGTACAGGTGGTTTTATCGGAACACAGTGACGTGCCCATTCACGCCAGCGGCCATCCTTGTGTTGAAGAGTTAAAACTGATGTATCAGTGGACCAAACCACAGATTGCCATCCCGGTGCATGGTGAACCTGAGCATCTTGAAGCCCATGCAACGGTCGCCCGCGAAATGGGGGTAAAGCGAACCTATGTTGGTCGCAATGGCGACTTGTATTTACTCGCACCACAACCGGGGATCCGCCGTTCACGGGTAAAAACCGGACGGATTGCCCTCGACCAGTCCTGATTATCCGGCTGATGCCGGTGAGTTTTAATCCCTTTCCTGACTATAAATTATGAATACCTGATAGTGAGACTTTTAGTCGCTGAGCGGCTGGTTGAGGGGGATTTTTACGCCCAATGTATAAAAATTACTCCCAAGCCGCGTTTTATAGGCCTAACAAATACAATTAATGGCGTTTATATGCTATGAATAATAGGTCTGATAAGGCATTCACGCCTCAGACTGCATAGCTTCATTATTCCAGGAACAAATAATAATATCCCGGGCAAACGGGGAAGGTTGATGATATTAATGGTTAGTAGTTGGTTGTTTTCCAAAGTGTGTCGCTGTCTGCTGTTTTGCTGCCTGGTGATTGGGGCGATGCAAACGGCTCAGGCTGACAACCTGAACAGTGAGCCTCTGGTAGGGCAACCGCTGGGGACCGTTTTGTCTACCCAGCAGGGTCTTAAACAAGACAATATTCAGGATTTGGTCATTGATAATGACAATTTTCTGTGGGTAGCCACCGATGGCGGACTCGACAGATTTGACGGCCATCGGGTGGAACATATTGCCGGGGAAGACGGATTACTGGCTTCCACGCCCATTCAAAAACTGTTTCTGGACAGCAAAAACCGGTTATGGATAAGTACCTACTACCGCGGCCTTTATCTGCTGGATTTGGCGACCAATGAACTCAGGGTCGTACTGGAACTTCCGCAACTGGATATCCCCGATTATAAGCAGTCCGCAGAGCAATTTATCGAGTTAGCCAATGGCGATATGTTGATTTTGTTCGGACAGTCTGTGGTGCTTTACGATACCAGTAGAGCGTCACACGAGGTGCTTTACGAAATTAATGTGGAGGAGAAAGGTCGTATCCGGTATTTAAGGGATATGTTGTTAGTCGACAACATGTTGCTGATTGCATCCTCCGAAGGATTAATGCTGGCAGATTATTCAGCTCAAAAGCTGAGTTTTAAGCACCTCGAACACCGTTCTGATATGGAATTTAACCAGGATAATGGTAACACCAAAAGGTTACTACTGGACGATAGCGGGGAGCTATTGGTGGCAACCGTTTCGGGCTTATTTACTATGCCCTGGGAGTCAGTTAAGCAGGCACTTCGCGGTGATGGTCTGGTTAAGGACGCTAAGTTACTCATCAGTGAGCGCAACATCTGGGATATGGAAACTCAGAACAATGATTTAATTTGGTTGGGGTCAGACATTGGTTTGTTACAAATGGTGCGGACGGACGACGGATGGCAGTCTTCTTACGTGCTCGAACCATCCACCGGGGATGTGGCGCTGTCACGCTCTGATGTACGCTCAATTGCGCTGACTTCAGATAACAATCTGTGGATTGGATCCTACCTTAACGGTGCTTTGTTTTGGTCTCCAAGTAGCTTCAATTTTACAGTGGTACAAAATCAGGGCGCTAAACAACCACTCAGTGACAATGTGGTGTGGTCGATTTATGAAGACAGTGATCAGGTGCTGTGGATAGGCTCAGATAATGGACTTACCCGCTACGACCCGGTTAGCGGAGAAAGTCAGTTTTATGTGGTCCTGGACGGCATTCCCCAGCCTTATAGTATCCACACCATTGATAAAATAATGCCAGCGCCCGAGCCAGACAAGCTCTTGCTTGCTACCTATAGCGGCATACTGCTTTTCGACAAAGTGAGCGGTGACTATGAACGTCTGAACTTTGGTCTCAGCCCTGAAGAAGCAGATTACGTGGGCGGCGCCACATTCGCAGCGGATGGACAGCTGTATTTTTACGCCAATCACTTCTACCGCTATAACTTTGACACTGAGACCCTGACACGCCTGGACTCCCTCGAAGATCAGATTGTGTTTAATTCCGTCGGTAACTTTATTGGTATTAATCCCCTTGATGATCAGGAATTGCTTTTAGCGACCTACGATGGGTTGTGGAGTTTTAATATCAACACACAGGAAGCCCGCCAGTTACACCATTTACCTGAACGAATGGTTAATACGGAGTTGTGGCCGGATGCAGTGAATCTCGACGGTCATGTACTGTGGGTTGGGTACCCCGGTTATGGGCTCGTTGGTCTCGACGCGACTACCTATAAAGAGCGTTATCACTTTGGCCACGATACCCTCGGACAGGCCGTTGTGTTATTCGATCTGCTGGAAGATGATGACGGCTATTTTTGGTTTAGCTCATTCAACGGCATCCATCGCTTTTCATCCACCGAGCTTACTTTTACGCAGTATGAATACGGCCGGGAGCTCATCATTGCAGAGTTCAACCAGGGGGCCAATGCTAAATTAAAAGATGGCCGTATGGTGTTTGGCTCGCCGAAAGGGCTGGTATTTTTTGACCCCCATCAATTAAACCAAATCAAACAATCACAGCTGTTATCGGATGAGTCGCGGCAAATGGTGATCACCGGAATCCAGTTATCGTCGCGAAAATTAAAACTTCCCAAACAAAACCTGGCCAATACGCATTTGCAGCTGTCCCATGATGATTACGGCCTGACCATTGAGTTTTCTTCCCTTCAGTACCATCAGGATCGAGACGCGCAATATAAGTA
>NZ_CAJXQY010000111.1 GCF_913058315.1 uncultured Alteromonas sp.
TTCCACTACCTTGGCCTCAGAGCTGTCGCTTGCCGAATACGATTTACCATGGGGCTGTTGTTAGCCGACGGCTCTCGGGCGCAGTACCTTGCCCATGCTGCGGTCGCGCATGCGGGCTGAAATTTCACGGCCAGCACGTTTTACTAACAGAGCGATGCGGTCGAAGTCCACCTGGCCCATTTCACTTTTGTCCCAGGCAACACCCACCGAACCGATGACTTCATCACCGACGTTAAACACCGGGGCGCTGGCGCCAATCATACTGCGGGTGAACTCTCCGCTGGATTTTGCATAGCCATCATTGCGGATAGCCGCCATATTAACGCGAAATTCATCCCAGCTTTCACCCAGTCCGGCGTCGAAAATTTCACCCTGGCGACGATTAAAGATACTGCGCAACCGGTGCGCCGATAAATGGGCAAGAATGACTTTAGACATGGCTCCACGAAACAATGGGCGGCGTTGACCGCGCCCCATCAGATCAGCCGGACTGAAAGGCACCAGAGACTCGCGAACACACAGTACGGAGTTCTGAAACAGGGTACAAAGTAGTGCAGAATGGCCAGTGGAATCACACAGTTCCTCAAGCACACCTTCCGATGCCTGCAGCAGCGGATCGGTATTGCGAATTTGCAGGTCGAGCTCAATAATACGCGGCCCCAGAATATAATAACCATTGCCTACGGCACTTATCAGGCCGGCACTGGCCATGGAACGAATGTAGCGATAACCAGTGGAGCGGGACACTTCAAGCGCGGTAAGAATCTCATTGGTAGCCCAAAGCGGGTTGTCTTCGGTAAAGAGATTCAAAATACTGAGCATGCGGGTAAGACTGTTTGCACCGGCGTCACGCTCCTGCTCGCCTGCGTCGTTCATTTTGTCTTTACTGATTGGCTGTTCTTTTTTTGTCATTATGCATAATAACCAAGCATTAACCCGGTGACTTTTAGATATTCAGCATACCAACGTATTGAGGGCAACTCAACTAATCCGTTAAGAGGCATAGATGAGTACAAGTGAGTTCATTTTTTATAGACAGTGAAATGTAAACCTTATTCAATAAGGCCCCAAGACATTTATAAGGATATAAGGTTATGCTTGTCTATCTCTCTATGCAATTTCGTATTTTATTCATAGTTTTACTTTTTATTACGGGATGCAACACCACACCACCCAGCGAAACGATTGGCAATCCGGTCGGCAATCTAACCGCCAGATCTCAGGAGTTCACACTGGCCGAAGCCCGATATGGGCATTCCGTGGCCAATGATGGCGAAAAAATCTTTGTCTTTGGCGGCACAACCAGTAGTGGCTTTTCCGGCGATATCGAGATTATCGACCCGCAAACCAACACGTCACTATTACTCAAAAGCAAACTAATCCCAAGACGCTATTTCAGCGCCGTGTGGGACGGCAGAGAGTCGGTTTATATTATTGGCGGCATGAGTCTGGAGGGCAGACGTCCTTACCTGCAATCAGCTGTTGAAGTGTTCAACACCCGCACCCACGAAGTCACCCAGGCCCCATCGCATACACGTGCAACCCGAATGAACACCGCAGTGTATTCAGACGATAAGATTTACGTGTTCGGCGGCACCACTGCCAGTGCAGGCCTGCGCAAGGGACTTAAACATGTCCCCTGGGTAAGTGTGTATGACACCAAAACACAACAATGGACCGAGTCAGACGAAATGCCTGTCGCCTATGCCACCGAGGCTGTTGTTTATAATAACGCTATTTATTTAGCCGGCGGTTTTAACGGCAGAAAACAGTTCGATACTTTTTACCAGTTTATACCTGCTTCATCACAATGGCGCGAACTCACTTCCTTGCCGGTTGAAACCAGTGCCCACGCTATGACGGTGATTAACAATGACCTCTACACGTTTGGTAATTACGACGAGCTGGAGCAAACCCTGCGCTATAACTTTGATACAGGGCAGTGGAGCAACGCGAATCTTCCCCTGGTTCCTCGCCGTCATGCTGCAACTACGACCCTGGGTAGCGATATTTATGTGATTGGCGGAACAGTAAGTCGCACCGACTTATTCGTAGACAGCGTGCAGATATTTACCTTCTGAGAAGGGGCTTAATGCCCCTTTTATGCAAACCAATGACGGGTGCGGTTGGCAAACCACACTAACGACAGCATGACAGGTACTTCCACCAGTACACCAACCACGGTTGTCAGTGCCGCGCCCGAGTGCAGCCCGAATAACGAAATCGCCACCGCTACCGCCAATTCAAAAAAGTTAGACGTGCCAATCATGCACGCCGGCGCCGCCACGTTATGCGGCAACTTCAATTGTTTAGCAACGAAATAGGCAATAGCAAATATGCCATAGGTTTGAATTAACAGCGGAATGGCAATTAGCACAATGGCCTGAGGCTTGTGCAGAATGGTTTCTGACTGGAAGCCAAACAACAATACCACGGTTGCCAGCAAACCGATGATTGACCAGGGCTTCATGGTCGCCAGAAACTGGTTGAGGCGGGAATGGTCATCACCGTTATCGAGCTTTTTACGGGTTAGTGCGCCAGCCACCAGCGGGATCAGCACATACAATACCACCGACAAAAACAAGGTATCCCACGGCACGGTGATATCCGTAACGCCCAGCAGCATTCCGGCAATAGGCGCGAAGGCGAAAATCATAATAATGTCGTTGATCGACACCTGTACCAGGGTGTAATTGGCATCCCCTTGGGTCAGCTGGCTCCATACAAACACCATAGCGGTACAGGGCGCTACGCCTAACAGGATCATACCAGCAATGTATTCACTGGCCGTTTGTGGGTCTACCCAGTCGGCAAATAGTCCTTTAAAAAATAACCAGCCCAGCACTGCCATAGTAAACGGCTTCACCAGCCAGTTGATGATCAGCGTTAGTGCCAGTCCTTTTGGTTTTTTACCCACATCCTTCAAGGAGGAAAAATCAATCTGCACCATCATCGGGTAAATCATCAGCCAGATAAGCACCGCAATTACCAGATTAACATGCGCATACTCAATACCGGCGATAGCGGCAAACATTTGGGGAGCAAGACTACCCAGAGCAATACCACTGATAATGGCAAGCCCGACCCACACCGATAAATAACGTTCAAATAATCCCATTCGCTACTCCCTAAATAGACCGCTGGTTTACGCGTTCGCTGAGTTTCTCGGCGGATTCCACCCGCTCGGAATAGCGGTCAACAAAGTAGTCTTTGTTATTGCGTAATAGCAGGGTAAATTTCATCAGTTCTTCCATCACATCGACAATACGATTGTAGTAAGGCGAGGGCTTCATTCTGTCGTTATCGTCAAATTCCATAAAGGCCTTGGCAACGCTCGACTGATTGGGAATGGTCACCATGCGCATCCAGCGCCCGAGTACCCGTAACTGATTCACCACGTTAAACGACTGCGAACCACCGCACACTTGCATCACCGCCAGCGTTTTGCCCTGCGTTGGGCGCACGCTCCCCACACTTAGGGGCACCCAGTCTATCTGGCTCTTAAAGATACTGGTCATGGAGCCATGCCGTTCCGGTGAACACCATACCTGCCCTTCAGACCACATCATCAGGGAACGTAACTCCTGCACCTTAGGATGATTTTCATCTTCGGTATCGGTTTGCGGCAACCCTTCAGGATTAAAGACTTCAACCTCTGCGCCCATACGGCTCAGCAACCGGGCACACTCCTCCACCACCAGGCGGCTGAAGGAACGTTTACGTAACGAACCATAAAGTAACAATATACGTGGTGCATGGGCGGCAGCTTCGCCCTGGCATTTTTCAAAACTGGGAATATCCAGCTGCGACTCGTCTATATTGGGCAGTGAAGTATTATCGATGCTCATTATTGCGCTCCCAAAGCGGCCAGTTCGGCTCTGAGCTGTTCTGGTGTCACGCTTTTTTCAGCAAGCGGCAGTAATTGGTTTACCCGTTCGGTAATTTCGCTGATGCAGGCACGGAAAGCCTCCGCTTTTTGCTCATCACTGCCTGCCAGTTTAGACGGATCGCTCAGTCCCCAATGCACTCTTACGGATTTCCCGAACCATACCGGGCAGGTTTCACCGGCGGCAGAATCACATACGGTCACCACAACATCCGGCGCAAAGGCTTCAAACTCATCCCAAGACTGACTGGTTAGTCCATCCGTTGGGATCCCCGCTTCGGTGAGATACTGCAAAGACAGCGGATGTACCACCCCAGCAGGCTGACTGCCGGCACTGCGGGCGATAATTTTATCGCCCGCCACATGGTTGGTGATAGCTTCCGACAGAATACTGCGGCAACGATTATGAGTACAAATATAAAGAATTTTCATGACGGACCTTTGGTTACTGTGTGGTTACTGACAACCCGGCCCCTGCTGCCGGTACTGATGAAGTTTATCGATGGCGCTACTGAAGTAAGAGACATTATTGTCACCGGCCTGGCGGATAATATGTAATGCCCACTCAGGCAGGTCGTCGTGGAGCCGGTAATACACCCATTTGCCGCGACGCTCGTCCTGCAAAATGCCGCAGCGACGCAGTTCTGCCAGGTGTCGCGACACCTTGGGCTGGTCGAGCTCAAGTGCAGCAATGAGATCGCACACACAGGCTTCCTCAAAATGACTTATTAGCAACACTGACTGCAGCCGGGTGTTATCCGACAGGCATTTGAAAAGTTGTAATAGCATCATTGTACATATACCTCAAACCATATATGTGAGATATCATATATGTGATATGCCATATGTCAAAAATAAAAAAGCGGTGATAAGGTTGCCCCTATCACCGCTTTCAAAGTCAACACTGAAGAGAGTACTTATCCTTGCCCTGGCGCAAAAGGAAATGTGCGCGACTGAAATTCTTTCAGACTCCCCTGCGATTGTGGCAAACCAGCAGGGATAGGACGCTCAGAGAACGTCTGGAAATACAACACACTAGCATCCCGCCACCACTTTGCTTCCTGGTGCTGAATGCTCAGCGCCATTTCCACCTGACGAAACTGATTGGCATCGATATAGGGTTTTACCTGTTGCCAGTGCTGCTGCATATCACTGACGCCATCAACACCCCGGTAATAGTACCTGACCAGCTCTTTCCATAAAGTCTCGCCATTCGCCAGTTGATAATCCCACGGCAAATGATGGAACCATAGCAACAATTCCTTCGGTGTGGTTTCAGGATTAGCGAACTTCTGTTGCCAGTAAGGCGCATACTGACTGATAGCATCAGTGCCAGACGCGGTGCGATCGAAGCCGATCCCCTGTTTATCCGCGCGATGGTAATACACCGGGTTCCAGTCTGCCCGTCCCAGGTTATCTACCCACGGACCCGGCCCGTAGTGATGACCAGAGTCCATCAGGTGATGCAGGCCAAGCGGTGTCATGTATTCCACTACATATTCGCGCGACGGCATCATAATGGCTTCCACCTGCCGCACGGCTTGTTGTTGCACCGTTAGAGTTTGCTTAATCCATTCATTGGCGATTTGCTGCGCGCTTAACGTGTGATCCCAGGCTAAACGGCCAAATGCATACCAGTTAGACTGAGCAAAGATATGACCGGTCCAGTTGCGTTGCATGCCGGTATTCGCCACCCCGGCGATACCGGTAAGCTGATGGTTGTACAACGAACCATCCACCACTTTAGCCACGGTTGAACCAGGGCCTTTTACATGAGTATCGGCATCCATTGCTTCTTCAAATAAGGTGCCCAAATAAGCTAAGTGGGTTGAAAAGCCTAGATATTCCTGGGTAATTTGCAGCTCCATGGCGAGCGGCGTTTCTGGCGTAGCGCCAAACAGCGGGCTGAATGGCTCGCGCGGCTGAAAATCGATAGGGCCGTTTTTCACCTGCACAATCACATTGTCCATAAACTTCCCGTCCAGCGGTACAAATTCATCGTAAGCCTGCAGACTGCGCTCTTTGGCCGGATCGTTGGCGTACACAAAAGCCCGCCAGAACACGACGCCGCCATGGGGCGTTAATGCGCTTGCCAGCATATTCGCGCCTTCGGCATGCGTGCGACCGTAGTCGCCGGGTCCAGGCTGGCCTTCGGAGTTGGCTTTCACCAGAAAGCCGCCAAAGTCAGGGATTAACTGATAAATTTCCGCCGCTTTGTGTTTCCACCACTTTTGTACCTGCGGGTCGAGGGGATCCGATGTGTCCAGCCCGTCCAGCTGTTGGGGCGAACTAAACTTGATCGACAGGTACATTTTAATGCCATAAGGACGCACAATGTCGGCCAGCGCTTTAACCTTTTGCAAATACATGGGAGTAAGCATCAGGGCATTAGCGTTAACATTGATTGGCACCATGCCATTGATACCAATACTCGCATTCGCTCTGGCGTAATCGTAATAACGCTGGTCTTTATCAAGGGGCAGGCGATGCCAGTCAAAAATCGACTCACCGGCATAACCACGCTCTGCATGACGGTCGAGGTCGTCCCAGTGATTCAGTAAGCGACGTTGAATTTTAGGGTTTTGCAGTACCGACAACGAACCCAGTGGCTGTTGAATAAACACCAGACGTAACAGGTGATAACTGCCATACAATAAACCAATATCCGTTTTTGCGGTGATCAGGATATCGTTACCGTGGCGCTTAAGAATAAAGCCTTCATCACCAAGTTGCACAGTAACATCAGCCTGCAGGTTGAAGCGCGCCTGAAGTTCGGGGGTAATCTTTTGTACTAATAAGGTACCACTCGACTGACCTACCCGGTTGGCAAACGCCCGGCGAAATTCATCGCGAATAATATTGTGGGTCTCGGTGCGACCAACCACCTTTAGTTCAGCCGCCGGCAAGGCCGCATCGATGACATCGTAGCGCTGCCAAAGACGGTAACCATCTTCGCCGCTAAAATCCGGCACCGCCATTACCCGGGCGCTGATCAGTAACAATAAACAGACAACAATTCGCACGCAATACTCCAATGACTAACACATCGTACAGAGCCTATCACTGCCAATTTTGAGCGTCAGCGAATAAGTAAATTTAGTGTTAACAACATAATAAAACGTAATAAGAAATAGGCTTCGTTCTAGTCAGGAATTTCTAATTATCTTCCTGTCCGCGATAGATATTAAGAGCGAACAACTGCAGGACGCATAACCCACCGACCTTTATTGATCATCAAATAGTTACCAACCAGAATCAACAGAAGCCCGATGGCACTGCTTAAGGTCCAGTGGTAGCCCTCGTAAAGCGCAGACAAACTCAATGCAACTACCGGAAACAATACCGTAGTGTAGGCCGCCGTACCGGGCCCCACTCGACTCACCAGAGACAGATAAGCGGTAAACCCAATCACAGAGCCGAACAAGGCAAGGTAAAACAGGCTCCAGGTATATTCAGCGCCGGTTCCCCACGAAAAGGCAGCACCACGAGCAAGGCAAATGCACAATAGCAACGATGTACCGTACATCATCGCCCACATATTACTTTGCAACGGGGTGATACCGGCTTTGCCATGACGTACAGAGATCATATTGCCAAACGAGAAAAACAAGGTGCCCAGTGCGGCCAGCCCGCATCCTTTCAATGTTGTCACCCAGCTATCATCAAGGTGTATTTCAGGGGCCATCAACAGTGCCAACCCGGCTACGCCAAACAAAGACGCCAGCCACACATAACTGGCTACCCTGGTGTTGAAAAACAATCGACCGTTAATGGCATTGTAAATCGTGGCTAAACAGAAGATCACCGATACCAGACCAGATGGAATATATTGAGTAGCGTAATAGAAACAGAGGAAATTCAGCGAAAACAGGCAGGCGCCCTGGGCAATAAAAAACAGCTGGTCCTGACGGCTGCCTATCCGCCCTTTCCTCAGCAGCATTACCAGTGGGATCATAATCATAGTGGCCAAACCGAAGCGGTAGAAAACTGATACCACAATATCCACATTGCCCAGCTGATAGTAAATGGCAAGCCAGGTTGTGCCCCAAATAGCCACGGTTAACACATATAAAAACAGCGTCATAGGTTTTACTCGGTGAGGATGAAAGCCGCGAGAATAGCGTGTACAGCAAACAAAAACTGGGACATTCCTGACATTTTGGGACAATCCTGCGGTTATTTTTGATATCCGCTGCGCCGGGGTTAAATTATTCTTTGCGCTGTTAGACCATTGGTGAATAATACAACAATGACGAAACAGGCCATCTTCGATACCTTATCCCTCTCCAACGCCACACTCAGAGGGGAATTACGCCTGCCTTCAGATATCCGTATAGCCGCCTGGCAAAACGAACTGGACCGGGTGAGCTATCACACCGATGAAGTGCATACCCTCTCACTGTATACCTCGGGTGGCGAACAAACCTTCCGCCTTGACGCACGCCAGTCACAGCGTAATGGCTTTAAGGATGCCATTTGCATCATCCCGCAGCAGCAGGAATCGGTTTGGGAAATCCAGGGGCGCTTCGAATTTACTCACGTTTACTTCACCGATATCCACCTGCGCGAGTTCATCGCCCGGGAACTGGATATCGAACCCCGCTTATTCAGCGTGCCAGACCGTTCATTCCTAGAACACGCTTCGCTGGCAGCTATCCTGCAACAACTGGGGCAACCCCAAGACTGGCAGGACGACATTCAACAGCTTCACATTCAAACGGTTGTCCAGGACGTTTTTGCCGAGTTATGTAAAATGCAGTCCCACCGGGCAGCGCAAAAAGCTCGCTTTTCCGGTGGTTTGAGTTTACGCACAAAAAAAACGGTGCAGCATTATATTGAAGACAACCTGCACCGCTCTATCACCATCGCCGAGATTGCCAGCGCGGCAGGACTAAGCGAATTTCACTTTGCCCGGGCTTTTCGCCAGTCATTTTACACCTCAGTACACCGCTACATTGAATACCGGCGTGTGCAGCGCGTTCGCGAGTTACTGACCCGCGGGCAAAAGCTGGCAGACATTGCCGATACTGCAGGCTTTAGTGATCAGAGCCATTTATCGCGCGTGGTTAAACGGCAAACCGGCGTTACCCCCAGAAACCTTAAACGTTACCTGAGCAGCCTGCCGCGCTAAACCGGACTAAGGCCCAGTTTACCAAGGTGATAAACCCTCTACACTGCTAGTTTTACTCCGGGCCGGGTGATGATCTTGCGACTTTTCATTTTACTACTGAACATGCTTTGGTGTGCCGCTTCAATGGCGCAGACTGCGCCGCTGCAACTGGCTGAAACCTATGAAGGCGACATCGCTATTAGCGAATACCTGATCAGTGAAAAACTCGATGGCATTCGGGCTCGCTGGACCGGCAGCAAGCTTGTTACCCGTAATGGTCATCCCATAACCCCACCAGCATGGTTTACCCAAAACTGGCCTCAGGAACCAATGGACGGTGAACTCTGGAGTCAGCGGAGCGACTTTGAGACTATCGCCTCAACGGTACTGAGTCATCACCCCGATGAACGCTGGCAGGCTATCAGGATGATGGTGTTTGACTTACCCATTACCGACCTGCCCTTTGAAAGGCGCGTAGCCAGAATGAAGAAACTGGTAGCCGAGACCCGGCATCCAAACCTGAGAATGATTCAACAATTTACCCTGGATTCGTTGCCAGCCCTTGAAAGTGCCCTGGATAACATTATCCGGCAGGGCGGTGAAGGACTGATGCTGCATCACCGGCAGGCGCGCTACCAGCAAGGGCGTAACCCCGGCTTGTTAAAAGCCAAACGCTTTCAGGACGACGAAGCAAAAGTGCTTGCCCACTTACCCGGCAAAGGAAAGTTTAAAGGCTTAATGGGCTCACTGCTGGTGGAATCCCGCCAGGGTCAGCAATTTAAAATTGGCAGCGGATTTAGCCTTGCTCAACGGCGGTCACCGCCCCCGATAGGCAGTTGGATAACCTACAAATATTATGGCCTCACACAACGGGGCATCCCTCGATTTGCAAGCTTTTTACACCAGCGCCCACGAGCAGATATTCCACACTGAAAACTGACTCAAAACTCACCCGTCAGACACACTTAACAACAGCAGTTAGCTCATCACTGGCTCCCTCACCGAGAGGTCATCAACAGACTGCTAATGTCTTCACTCAAGCCGTCACACCTGCCTGACACTGTAAATAAAGTATGTCAGCCCACACCTCAGTAAAATTAGCACTTGTTGTATAGATCCGGAATGTAGTTTATGCTTTTTGACCTCCTAGTTGTGAGATAACCTATGACATATTGTTTGGCGCTAAAAATGAATGAAGGCATGGTTTTCGCTTCTGATTCCAGAACGAATGCCGGGGTTGATCAAATTGCTTCGTTCAAAAAAATGCGCACTTATAATAACGGTACAGACCGTGTAATTGTGACCTTAACGTCGGGTAACCTGTCGATTACACAAAGTGTGGTTAATCTCATTGAACAACGCGCCAACGATCCTGATGTGCCGAATATTTGGAATGCCAGGACATTGTTTGATGTTGCCACCTTGTTTGGTGAATGTTTGCGTGAAGTCAGAAAAGATACCGCGGCCTATTTAGACCAGTCCAAGATCAATATGGGGGTAAACTTCATTGTTGGTGGTCAGTTGGCCGGTGAACCTCAGCGGCTGTTCCTGATTTATTCTGAAGGGAACTTTATTGAAGCCACGGATGAAACCCCGTTTTTTCAAATTGGTGAAACCAAGTACGGTAAACCCGTGCTGGACAGGTTTATGCAACCTGAAACCACTTTGGTGAATGCGATAAAATGTGCCCTGGTGTCGCTCGACTCAACAGTAAGAAGTAATATCTCGGTAGGTTTACCCATTGATTTGGTGAGTTTAAAGCCAAACCAGTTTGAGTTTAATAACCAGTATCATATTACTGAAGACGATGCGTATTTTTCGCATATCAGCACATCCTGGCGAGAGGGATTAACAACCTTATTTGATGGCTTGCCAGCACCAGAAGGGTTTGCTGAAAACAAACAAGATGCCACGGTAAACCAGCTGGCCCAGCCAGTGAACTCGTCTGCTACGCCCTCCTCAGAGCCGGCCTCTACAGAGGCAGCACAAGCATCACAAGGCGATTCCGCTTTAGCGCAACATCAACCAACATCAACAACGAATTTAATGCATGCGGCGCAAAATAATCAGCCCGTACAAAGTTCGCCTGCGGCAGCACCAAGTCAACAAAACACGCCAGGTTCGGCAAATAGCACAAGTACCGCGAACTCCTCAAACGGCGAGTAGCGTTACATATACGCCGATACTGTTTATACACCATCACTGAGTAGCGACTTCATTGCTACTCAGTTCGCAACTTACAAGGAAATAGTCTGGGTATGTGGTTAAGAACAGAATGCAATCTTACCTTTGATATAACAACACCGACTCCGTTTATTCTGATGTTGCGACCCCGTAATGATTTAAGCCAGTGGGTGGCCGAGCAAACCTATACTATTTCGCCTAATGTGCCCGTTACCGAGTACAACGACAGTTTTGGCAATTCGTGTCAGCGTTTAGTGGCACCGGTTGGAAGCTTTTCGGTAAGTACGTCTGCCACGGTATTAACTTCACCTGCAGTGCTGGGAGACCGCTGGGCAGGTTTCAATGAAATAGACACCTTACCCAATGATGTACTGGGTTACCTGTTACCTTCACGCTATTGTGAATCGGATCGTTTTGTTGAAATGGCGCACAGCATTGTTACCCATTGCGTGCCTGGCTACGAGCAAGTCGCGGCTATCGAAAACTGGATCCGAACCAACGTGCGGTTTAACCCTGACTCTCTCTACTTTCAATTGTCTGCCACGGAAGTCAATCAGTCACGCGAGGGCGTTTGTCGTGAGCTAGCGCATTTGGGTATCGCACTGTGCCGCAGCTTATGCATTCCGGCCAGAATGGTGGTGGGTTACCTGCACGGCTTAACCCCTATGGATATGCACGCCTGGTTTGAAGCTTACGTGGGCGGTCGCTGGTACACCTTTGATGCAACCCAACCTTCGTCTGACGGCGCCCGTGTCGCAATTGCTTTTGGTCATGATGCTTCCGATGTGGCCACGTTCACTCAGTTTGGACCTGCCGTACCGCCCAAAACCATGAGCGCGAACGTTATTGAAATAGACCCACCGGATGATGCTAACCAAACAGCCTGATACATCAGCCCGCAAACCGTTAAACAACAAGGGCCTCCACTTCGCATGAGGCCTAATATTTTCCCTACCCGATAGCGTTTTCAAAATAAACGCCCAGAGCATTGCCTCAGTTCAATAACATCTTCTCTCGCTACTTTCTGCGAAGGCTAAACTTGGACAGGTAGCACCGTGAAATAAATACTATTGTAATGAAAACTCTATAGTCCTGTGGCAGTACTGAAATCCAGAGAACAACATAAGACTCTGATTTTAATGAACAAAACTTGTATTTTAAAAGTGGTCTTTGACTTGCAACCATCTCTGAACATGTTGATATCAGGAGACAAATAATGTCAGAGACAGTAAACACGGTAAATCCAACCACCGAGCAACCCGTTGCAGAATATACTCTTATGTCTGAAGCTGAAGCGAATCAAGCAGTCGATTCAGCCAATACGGCTTTTCTGTCATGGAAGAAAACTAGCTTTGCCGAGCGCGCCGAGTTGATGAATAAGCTTGCTGAGCAAATCGAAAACCAATCTGATGCGATTATCGATTTAATGGTTAAAGAAATGGGTAAAGTGGTAGCGCAGGGTAAACAGGAAGTAGAGCTCTGCGCAGCGATTTGTCGCTACACGGCTGAAAATGGTGCCAGCGTATTGGAAGATGAAAACCGCGTATTCGAAGGCGGTACGGCGATAATCACCTATCAGCCGCTTGGCGTTATCCTTGGTATTCAGCCCTGGAATTTTCCGCTCTACCAGGTGATTCGTTACAGCGCGGCGAATATTATGGCTGGCAATACAACCGTTATGAAGCATGCTAAGAATGTCTTTGGCATGGCTGAACTTATTGAAAAACTCTACACCGATGCAGGCTTTCCCGAGCACGTCTATCAGTCGCTGCTTATTGATGGCAAAACGGCCAGTGCACTGATTAAACACGATAAAGTGCGCGGTGTGACGTTTACCGGCAGTGATGGCGTAGGTAAGTCAGTGGCAGAAACAGCCGCCAGCTTAGCTAAGAAGACGGTTCTGGAACTGGGCAGTAACGATGCGTTTGTGGTGTTGTCAGACGCCGATATCGAGACCGCCGTTGAAGCCTGTGTGCAGGGGCGCATAGTGAATAATGGCGAAACTTGTGTGGCGGCAAAACGATTTATCATTAATGAGTCCGTTTACGATCAATTTAAAACGCAATTTTTAGCAGCGTTTAAAGCCCTTAAAGTAGGCGACCCGCGCGCCGAAGATACCGACCTCGGCCCGATGGCCCGTGAAGATTTACGCGATGAATTGCATAAACAGGTTATGGAATCAGTAGAAAAAGGCGCCTCTGTTCTGCTAGGCGGTGAAGTGCCTGAAGGTAAAGGCTGGTTCTATCCGGTAACCATCCTGGAGAACATAAAGCCGGGAATGCCAGCCTATGACGACGAATTATTTGGTCCGGTTGCTTCGTTTATCAAAGCTGAAAACGATGCAGAGGCCATGAAAATTGCCAACGACTCGCGCTATGGCCTCGGCGGCGGCATTTTTACTACAGACAAGGAAAAGGCAATCAAACTGGCGCGAGAAGAGTTTGATACCGGCATGGTGAATATCAACGGCTATTCATTGGCTCAACCGAACCTGCCTTTTGGTGGCGTGAAAGACAGTGGCTATGGCCGTGAACACGGTGGTTTTGGAATGCGTGAATTTGTTAACGAAAAGACCATTTTCATTGCCGAATAAAGCTAGCGGTCATTATTAGAACGGGATGAGTGGTTTAAAGCCACTCATCTACATCTTGCCCACCCAGTATTGCCATGATTTCAACCTCAACACCATTGAAGCGATAGTAAATACTGTCGGCACCATAAGCACAACGCCTGTACCCCTTTCGAATATGCTCAACTGATTGATAAGCAGCGGGGTTCGTCGCTATTTTTTCAAAAGTCTGAAAAAAACCCTCAAAGTACTTATCCGCCTGGAGTTCGCCATATTCGGCAAAGCCGTAGGCATAAATGCGTTTGAGATCCTGTTTGGCATTCAGCGATAACTTGTATCGATTCATCTATCGTTTCAAATCAGCTTTAAATTCTTTCAGCATATCTGCGGGGGATTGATCAACGAATCCACTATTTTCTGCACTTTCCAGCTTTTGATTGACTGCCTCGGCACGTCGTGCCCGGCGAATCAAATCGTTTACGAGTTCACTTTTGTTTGCATAGTCCCGGGTTTCTTCAACCTGGCTCTTCAGCCATTCATCATTTTTTTCAGTCAGGGTAATGCTTTGACGAGGCATAATTATCATTCCACCATTTAGCTCCTGGTGCAATATTACACCAGATATTCTTAAATGTCTGCCTGTTAGTGATCGCAGCAAGCCCGAACTATTCATGGGAGGGTCAAACATATTCAGAGCGCAGGATTCTGTTACGGTCAAATGCCGATAAAGAAAAATTGCCCCTATCAATATTTAAACAAACTAATATAAAACAACAATTTATAACAATTTTATTTGTCCACATCATTTACCTGATTGTTAAATTTTGTTAGCCTCGCCGCGATTTCCAATTGATTGGGAATGATTTTTAAATAAGGATTTAAACTAATGCATAAAACAATAATAGCTGCCTGCCTGTCTACATTACTTGCCTCTCCGGTGTTGGCAAATACAGAAAATGAATCTCAACAATCCAGCGGCAAGTTTAGCGCTGGAATAGGTTCATACGCGCTTGTCGTTGAAGTTGATGGCTATTCAGAAGATCAATTTGCAGGTTTTAGCGTATTTGGCGACTACGCGTTCAATGACCATTTTTCATTGCGTGGTCAATACTATTCAATGGAACATGATGACTTCTCAGAGCTCGAAGCTTCCGGATTAGAAGCTAATGCATATTTTGGTACAGGACTCGCTAGTAGTGGCTTTAAAGCCTTCATCGGTGGTGGCTTCTACTCAGAAGAAATGGAAGCAGATGGCTTTGATGAAAGCTTCTCCGGTGCTCAGATTAGCGGCGGTATTGGTTACAACTGGCAGAAAGTGTCACTCGATTTTACGCTGGCAATCCGCACTGCTGGTGATTACGCCGATATGTTTGATGAAGATGACGACGATGTGGTCGCTGCATCAGGCTCATTAAATATTGCCTACCGCTTTTAATTTCAGGCAAACTTTTAAGCATAAAAATCCCGCAAATTGCGGGATTGCGATTAAACCAATCGTTGATAGACTGATTGAAATATCTACCGACCATATTGACATTCTGCCAATTGAAACAATTTTAAAGCAGCCCCAATTTAGCGGGGATGGGTTGGCAAAAAGGTGGCGACTGAATGAAGATTTACATTTATGTACGCAAGCGCTGCTGCCGTACCAAACACGTATATATGCCCAAGGAAGAAGAAGCCTCTAGGATAGATTATTAAGAGGTTTAATTAACCTCCAGAGCTTTTACGCTCTGTATTATTTAGTTTTCCTGTTGCTGGCAGTACTTAACCAGGTTGAAATTTTAGCTATTAACCAAGGCCTAAAATATGATGATACTCAGAAGTAATAAACTTCCAGCTACCAGCCCAGGCAAAGTGTTACAGAAAGTACTAAAACAAAATAACCTTTCAACCACGCAATCTGCAAAGTCATTAGAAATATCGTTGGGTGACCTAACTAAATTATTAGAAGGAAACATGTCAGTTGACACTCTTCTGGCAAAAAACCTTGAAGGGTTTACCGGTATTTCATGTGGCTTTTGGATGAACTTACAAAGTACATATGACCCAAACGGCCCGAGGGTTTCATACCAAATCAGCCCACGAACAGAGTATATCGTTCAAAAACAGCGCTCTAAGGATTAACATATCACACTCGTAATGATATTTTTTAGCCTGTATTGAGAGTCTTGCATGCCAACCGAGGACGCTGGTGACATCAAAAATAATAATTTTGTTTATGCTAAAGCAGACGTGGGGTTATGTTCAGCTCTTTTTTGAAAGTCACCAAAAAAGATATATATTCTTCGTCGGTTTTGGTTACTGAAACTTCTGCATCTACGGCTTCACACAGTGCGCTTACTATAGAAAGGCCTAGCCCAAAGTTATCTTCAGATGTTCTAGAGGCATCTTTTTGCCAAAACGGTTCAAACATATGCTTTAGATCGTCCTCGTTAACCTCTGTCCCCATCTTATTTGTCACTCTGAGGTAAACATTACTAGAACAATTTACACCTAAGCTCACAAGTATTTCTGTATCAGTTTTTCCGTGTTCGATAGCGTTATCTATCAGATTACTTATTATCGATTCTACTGCAACGCGATTGCTCT
>NZ_CAJXQY010000112.1 GCF_913058315.1 uncultured Alteromonas sp.
GATGCTGCGGCTTAACTGAGCGTTAAACTGCGGGACTTATTCGCAGTTTCCCTAGGTTGATCAATTCTTAACACGACAGCATAACGACAATAGACCGACAGGGAAAATTTAGTAAAGATGGCTACTAAACTAATAAGTATAACGATAAAAAAGCCATTGAGGTGTTTTAAGTTGAAGTTAAAAAGACTTCAAAGGTCGTTCAGACATATATCTTTTCAACCATTATCTTGACATTTTCAAATGTTACATCGATCATGTCCCCAGTCCTAGGACAAGGGACGGAGTGGGGCAGAGAAAATGAAAAGTCAAGATATAGTGGTCCTTTTTAAATTAGTATCACTACATACCGAGTTTTTTCACGAAAACTCGTTCGAGAAAGAACTATTGTATTTAGACAATGAACTCAGTGATTGGGATGAAAACGAGTTTAGCTACAAAGAGCCAAGTCTTCTTCCAGAGTATATTAACCGCCGATTTTCCGTCCGTTCATTAGAGAATGAAACAGGGATCAGCAAATCACAGATTAGCTTGAGTATGAAGCGTATGGAAGACGTAGGCCTCTTAAAAATCGATCGAAAGCTGGGGTTACCAAAGACAAACGCTAAAGCTTTACTAGAATTCATCGCTTACGGAATAAGTTACGTATATCCTGCGAAAGAAGGGGCTCTTAGTAGAGGCATAGCAACGTCAGTTGCCGCTCCAGTTTTACAAGGAAAATTAATGAGTTCGGGCGAACTCTCGCCAGTTTGGCCTTATGCAGAAGGGAAAACAAAAGGGTTAGCCGTCACACCACTTCACCCTAACGTTGATAAAGCCATTCAAAAGGATAATAGAATGTATGCTTATTTAGCACTAACAGATGCCATTCGTTTAGGTAACCCAAGAGAAAGAAATTTTTCGTTAGAAGTGCTCAAAAAAATAATAATGGTGATTTAATGAGCACCTCTAATTTACAAAAACTAATGCTAGAGAAAGTCGCTTCAGCATTAGGTGAACTTGTAAACGACGTAGTATTCGTAGGAGGCTGCACCACAAGCCTTCTCATTACAGATGAGTATACAAAGGAGCAGGTTAGATACACTGACGACGTTGATCTCATAGTTGATGTAATGGGATATCCAGAATGGAATAAATTGCAGGAACAGCTCAAACAACATGGCTTCTCTATAGATATGGGAGAGGAAGTGCTTTGTCGGATGCTCTTAGGAGATCTCAAGGTTGATTTTATGCCAACAGATGAGAAGACTCTTGGTTTTACCAACCGGTGGTATAAAGCAGCGGTAGATACAGCCAATAATTACCCACTTACAGACTCTTTAACCATAAAACTAATAGCTCCAGAATATTTCATAGCAACAAAGTTAGAAGCCTTTCATGGACGAGGTAAAGGAGACGCTTTGGCTAGTCATGACATTGAGGATATACTCAATATATTTGATGGGCGTGAAGAAATAACTCATGAGATAGCTCAATCCTCCCAGGAGCTGAAAGAATACCTTTCAACTGAAATATCGAAACTTTTGGAAGACCCCAATTTTGAATATGCTATTCAAAGTCTGACTAACGGAGACTCCGATCGAGAAGGTCTAATTTTCAATCGTTTAGACAAGGTAATACATGGACAGCTCTAAACTAATTAATATTACATGTCATTCTCAACAAGGCGAAGAACGTGAAATAAACCGGGATTTTATAAATATTTTTGAATTTAATAGTGGCATTTTGATTTATTTAATTGATATATCAACAAATAGTAAATTAGATGGCATAGACTTTACAGCAAAGATAAATACATTAATTAAAAGCAAGATTTCACTGAAAAGCCTGGTTGACGGTAAGGAATTTGGCTCTTCATTTCATGAAATAGTTTCTGAGCTGAAAACACAATTCACAGTTGGGGTCGCTAGTTTACTTATCGCGTACATCCCATATGAGTCAAATCTTATATGGGGCTATACCATTGGTGATGCACGCATGGGATTCATGGCTGAAGGCGATGTGACATGGGAAACACCTGTTCATACTGGTGCAAACCCATTTGGTGAAATATTCACTGAAACTATGAAAAGTTCACCACACCGTCACATACTGACCCGCAGCCTAAATATGCGAAAAAAATATCAACCGGAATTTTTTCAATTCAGCTTAATTAATAAGAACCTGATAATTTTAGGATCTGACGGATTCTGGGCTGAATTAACAAATGAAAACCAACATTCCTTTCTAGCTGGTAACGACATTGCCTCAAGGGATGACTGTTCGGTAGCAATCATTGATATCCCTGAGACAAAGCGTGGCGTTACGATGGCCCTTCAATCTGAACAAACTAAATATTTCGATTTGACAATTTAGTTTCACTTCTTGACTCATTGGATGTTCGGTTAGCACTAATGTGTGCACCAGTCTCTAACAAAGATTGAGTCATTCTATGAGTTGAATTAGCTCACTCTACTTAGCCGGCACCTCTATCAGTGATATCGCGTGCGCAGCCATTAACTCCTGCATTATTGCGATATTTAGCTCTTCCATTGTACTTACTAAGTCAACTAATGCCTTGGGCATTTTCTTCAACAATCTATTCATCTGCTCAGTTTGAGTCCAAAACACCGCAGGTTGAGCAATACCGCGAAGCAACTCTGGTTGCGTCACAATCTCTTGGATATTTGGAACAATTAAACCATTGAAACCGATCTTATCTTCTAATCCCATCAACAAACCGGCAGGATCGAAGTCATAAAACCCTAACACCTGTTTTGGTGGCGTCTGTTTTAATAAACGTTTTAGTTCATTGACGTCTTTACTGTGTCCACGATAAATAAAAAGTGCGCCAGTCAATGGCTCAGGCCAGTGCAATTCATGCAAGTGGCTCATTACATCGCCGTTCTCCACGACCACAACCACCTCCCCGGTTAACTCGAGCTGCGATGCAGTTATGGACAAAAAACACCCCACAGGCAATACTGCATCGCCGTAAGCTGTCTTTATTGGTGCGCCGTTAACTCTGGCCACTCGCAGTAAATGGCTAAACACTGTTGCATTGAATACCTTTTCATCGGTATTTACCTTGGACGTTTCGTGGCGGGTAGTGGGCACTGTGATCTTACTGTCAGATGGATCGAGGCCAATTTTATGCTGAATGTAACCTCGAAGTTTTTGGCGTTCTTCAGCAGTGAAGGCGACCTCCTTACCAACAATAACACCCAAGCCGGTTTCATCATGAATTTCTTGCCAGGTTTTATTCAACCGAGCTTTATACTCTCCCCGCGACACCAACCGCTGAACCACCTCAAAATAACGGTTCACCTTACTCGCTCCTGACAGCGTAACAGAATATCTTCAACCCACAAGTTACCAGACATCTGCGCATCCACAAGCTCAATGAATCGTAGCTCTATGTCATTACGCTGCTCGCCCTTGATTGCATTGACTGCATTCACCAACCCCAACAGCCATATTTCCTTTGAACACGGCAAATCGAATTGCTCATAGACCTTAGAAGCTGAAAATACGCCATTTTGCTGCATGGTCAGTTCAATTAAGTTTTGAGCGGACAGCCAGATTGGATTCGACTCCAGCTCGACTTCTTCGGCATCCAGCCCATCAACCACCGGCTCAGGGGTATGAACCTCTACCTCTTTACTGCCACTGGTTTCAAGCTTACTGGCAATTTCGGCAAGCGCTAACGCAGAACCTTCGTGATAAGGGTTTGCTCTCGAGTTAACTAGAAGTGCCGGCGCCTTATTTAGACTCTGTGGTATGGCATCCAGTGAGTCTAAGGAGGGTGAATAGTCATCCTCTCGTTCGTACAACTCCAATACCTGTTCTACCAGTCTGGTTTTCTTTTGCTGCTCATTAATAACGTGAAGCATTTCACGCAAACGACCAATGGCATAGTTGAGTTCTTCACTGCATCTGGCGATAGCCCGGGGGATCACTTTACGCAGTAATAACCGCAGTTCGGTGTTATACCCGGCCTTACTGTCTAATTCTTCAAAATCGAAGCCTTCTAAAATATCGTTGAACTCTCGGGCTTTGTCTACCTGGCGGCGATTTGCTTTGGCCCTAAGCTCTAAATCACGGATTTCCGTGAAACCTGAATTAATATAGTGAGAATACCCCGCCAGTGCATTGCGTAAGCTCTCTATCAATTGAAAGCCCAGTTCAAAGGCCTGCCCTAAGAAAGTGTCAGCGTCCGTTGTCGCGCCTTTCGCATATGCTTGTTGGTAATCATCTACAGCTCGCATCATTTCAGTCCACAATGAACCCACTTCGCTATTGGCCACTGAGATTCGGTAACTGCGTGTCAGTGTATCTAAGGTTGTCGTCAGCGCCCGGCTTAATACCACCGGTTCATCCGGATCAATTTGCCAAGCCAGGTGATGCTTTAACATCGACTTTATCGCAGATTGATTCTGCTCAGTATCTAATAGCCGACTCTGCGTATTAAGGTATGCATCCAGCAACGCATCAGCGTGAACGGAAATGGCCTTTAAACCGTCTTTAGCATCGTCTAATCGCGCCACTATAATAACTCCGGCTGGTCGTTGCCGTCATCGTCACTCTCCAAATGCTCATGCGCGCGAATGAAATCCAGCACATCGTAGAGGTAACTCCACAGACCTGTTGCTCGAAATAGTGCACCGGATGTATCCTGCGCAACCAAAAACCCTTTGTATTTTAGTTTGCCGAGTATCTGATCGATTTTCGCGCTGCTGTTTCTCGCAGACGATTTAAACAACCCGCTTTTTGTCAATTCATTAAGTTCATGATACTTAGCCGGTGAACTCTCCACCGCCTGCAATAATTCACTTTGTTTAACCAGCATACCGCTCTCAACGGGTTGCCCCATAGCATTTGCTTCGCGGACAAAGCGCATCCACCGTAAAAGCGGCTCTAAATCCTGTGCAACTTCACGAAACACCTGTCGAATAGCCGTTTTCGCCCCTGACTCTTCCACATCAAGAAAAGCGCAATAATACGCCCTACCATCCTGCGTACAAGCCAGTCCCCGGTCTATTTGTGCTAAAAACTTCTCAATCTGGTCGGTATTAATATCATTCTGTAAAAACTGGTATTCATTGGGATAGACTGTTTCACAAATCATCTCACCGGTTAATAATGTCTGCGCCACACTGGTAAAGGTTTCACTCGCCATAGACTTAGCCCTCCACCATCAATTGGTTCGATTGCGCTAAAAACGGATTATCAGTTTTCACTACCTGATCCTTAAATTGACGAACGCCCTCTTGTACATTGATAAGGTATTTGTGGTCGAAGTGCTGCAAGATATTCGGATCGCTGGTTGGGAATGCAGAATAGCAATAAATCCCTTTCTCGGTGAGCATTTCAAACACCTTAGCGATGTTTTGAAGCGACAAATTGGCGAACTCGTCTATGGACCAGTGCAATTTAATGGATTCATTAGGACAAAGGTAGCGAGTCATCCCCATGAAAATCACCAGAATCGCCAGATAGGACAGACCGTTACTGGAAGCGTTTTCCATATCTCTTTGACTAGCGATGCGAGCATGTCTGCCATTTTCGTTCAAATGGATGGTTAAACGCAGCAATGAATCAATGTTTTTGCCAATTTTCGCCTGACTAAGCAGTTCATTCGCCCGGTACAGCGCATCCAACAAAGCATCAGGCGGCAATATATCACTTCTGGATTCACGCCAGGCTTTCCATTGCTGATTAAATGCTGTCAGTGCAGACCAGTAATCCCCTTCCACTATCACTGAAGTTAGCTCGAAGGAAATATCAGTGATTTCATCGAACGGATTGCCAGTATTGACCTCGCGCCCCAAGTGACGCGACACCCGCGCCACTTCTTTGTTGAGGCCATCCAGAATTGTGTGATATTTCGACAAGTTATCACCCACTGCCCGGACTTGCTCTAACAGACCGTCCTTAATAGTCGGTAATTCAGTATTAAGCAGTGTTTCAAGATCGAGCGGTTGCGACAACCTGAAGTCATCTTCTGACTCAGCAATCCCCATGCGAGACTGACGCTGGCGAACCAGGTAATCCCATGCCCTATAGATTTTTGAATTGATAAAGGTATTTAATATCCGCTGAACACTAGCGACACCGTCAAATACTTCATTACGCTTTTTGTATTCACCGTCAAGCAGCAACTGAATTTGCTTTATCAGATGTTCAAGGCTCCCGGTACCGGTTTCCAATTCAACTGCATTCACTACTCCCGGGCAACGCTTAATCTGGTTCTGGCCTTGCTCAATTAACTTAGTAAGTTCTTTAAAGCGAGTGTCGGCTTGACTCTTTGTTTGTGTAAGCTCTTTGATAATCGCTTGATGTTCACTCTTTAGCTGAATCAATTTAGTTTGAAGTGTTTGTAACTCTGTCGACTTCGAGGTCTGTTCAGATTGTAAATCACTTAGCTGACTCAACCGGTGCTTTTCAAAGTAGTCGTATTCTTCCAGCGTTTGAAGATAACCACTGACCTTTTTGATGAGCGTTTCCTGTTGTCTAACGTTTTCCTCAGCCTGACGAATTTTAGCCGGTTCAACACCTTCCGCCGTGCACCGCAGCTCAAACACTTCCTGAATTTCAGCTTCTTTTTCTTTGCAAAGCGCATCTACCTCTGTGCGACGTTCTACCAAGTGATCCAACTCGGTATCCAAATCACCAAGGTCGGCCGCAAGATTCGTTTTGTGCTCCAATACTCCTTGGTCAAAATTACGTTTGAGTTGTTGTTTTTCTTCTTCTGAATCTTTCTCAAACCGAGATAGTGCTACTTTAAGTGCATCCGCCTCTTTTCGATAGGCTTCCTGTCGCTTTCGCAACGCACGTTTTGCTTTTGTATTCTTATCCTTGATTTCCGTGTAAATCGCTGTCCATTCCTCTTGCTGTGCCTGAGCACGTCGTTCAAGAATACGCAGTGCCTTCTCTCGCTCACTCATATACTTATAAATCTGTCCTTCCTGGGTGCGCAAGTCAGCAAGTTTTTCTTCTACTGCAGCGAGTTTAATTTCATATCCACGTAACGTTTCCTCGAGCTGTGAAATCTCCAACGCAAACTCTGGCTTTTCCAGTTTATGAAGTGCCAGTTCCCAGCCGAATAAGTGACTATCACTACCGCTAGTATCCAATACTGGCTCTAAATCTTCTCTTGCCAATATCTCTGCAGGAATCACTTTGCCGATAGTCTCAGGCCAATCTGGATGGTGCTCACGAAGTGCGGCCAAGAAGCTATTTTTTCTAGGCGTGATTAATTTGGTGATCCGGTCAATGTCTGCCTGCAACCGCTGACACTGCGATTCGTGATCACGACGAACCTCGATAATGTCATCCCGCTTTTTACTGGCGTCCAGATACAATTTTCGTTCAGTTGCTACTTCCCGATCAGTACTGTTGCATTGCTCTTTCAATAAATCCTCGCGAGCCTCTAACTCATTAATCGCATTAATTTCATCATCAGTGAACGAGGAAGACAGCGCTTTTTGTTGGGCGACCGTCAATTGTTCTGCACGACGCTGATACTCTTTTAAATGCTCCTCATTGTACTTCTCAAGCGCTTCCTCTCGTTGCTTACGCACTTTCTCAATCAGCGCCTCAAATTGCTTTGTGACCAGCTCGCGCTTCTTACCTAATTCGCTTCGCTGTTTTTCAATATCAACGCGTACTTCATCACGCACTTCTCTGGCATGAGCTATACTTTTTTGTTTTTCAGATTCAAGGTTTTGAACCTGTTTAGTAATATCCGTATAAAACTGCTCTAACTGCGTCAATTCGCTTCGATAGGACTTTAACTGGCCATAGTCAGCACGCATCTGGGGAATATTAAGTTCATCATATCGCTCACGATCATCCTGAATAGCGTTTATTTCGCGTTCCAGGTGATGGATTCTGCTCGCATAGGCATCTTCCTGCTCCCTTAAGGTCATGGACTGGCCGCGATACTGCAATTCCTTATCGTTTAACTGGTCATCACTCTCGCGGATCTTGAACGCCAGTTCATCGCAGGTCTCATGCGCTTCTAACAACCGCGATTTAAGCTGACCGGCCACAGAATCTCGCTGAGATAACAAGTCTTCCCGATCATAGTAACTGGCAATACAACTGCGAATTGCATCTTCCGATTGCGTGAACGTGCGAATAGAACCAATGTCCTCTCGCAAAGATTTATCCTTGAGCATATCCGAGCGCTCTTCGATATACAGTTCGTTAAACTGCGTTTCAGCAATCATCGTTTTAAAACGGTCGAACATATCCTTACGACTTAAGACTGAATAAGCCATTGCATCCAAATTGCTCATATAGCTATTTCGGCCACCCAAGCAATATTGGTAAGCAAGCTCGCGTTCAAAGTTTTTACCCCGACCATGACGTTGAAGGAGTTTTTTATCATGTTGGATGATGGCTCGGTAATCAATAATGATGTCAATTTGACGACTGACATCAAATCCCATACTGCTAATAGCCCGAAGCACATCCCCCATGCTCGCACCAGATTCCACCAGCGCCTTTATTGATGGACTGAGAAAAGTTTCCTCAAAACCACCAGCAATAAATCGATAAACATGCTTACTGCCACTGGCATGACGATGAAGCACCGCTAAACGTGGCCCATCATCTCGAAGATATTCAAAAATCAACGCACTGGATTGCTTAGGGAGATAGTATTCAAGAAAAGAAACTTTACCAGCGACTTTAATGACCAACTTATTGGGATCCGTCCCATAGAACACCGGCACTAAATTGAGCGAGGATGTCTTACCAGCGCCATTGCCACCAGAGAGGTTCGTATGGCCGTTTACATCTATTCCCACTATCTTATTTTTATAAATAGAGTTGGATAATACAATCTTTTGCAGTCCTAGCATCTTCACGCCTTCTCCATAATAATGACGACTAACCCCTAAGTATTTACAATTTTTAGAGTAGTTTGTATCTATTGTCCAAAACACTTGTTCCTAACCCAGACCTTTTAGTAACAACTAATTGAGCGGGAATGCGTTCTTTCATTGCTTCAACGTGACTAATTACCCCAATCATCTTGCCAGTCGCATTTAAGTTGTCCAAAGCATCAAGTGCGATATCCAGGGTTTCTGAATCCAGCGTCCCGAAACCTTCATCCAGGAAAAGTGAATCGATACTGGTCTTATGGCTGACCAGGTCTGAAAGTGCTAATGCCAGAGCCAGGCTAACCAGAAAACTCTCACCGCCTGATAGGGTTTTAGTATCCCGCTCAACATCGCCTTGCCAGGTATCTAGTACACTTAAGTTAAGCCCTTCACCGGATTTTCGTTTTAGCATATATCGGCCGTGCAACTTATCGAGTTGTTTATTGGCTAAGTACACCAGGTTATCCAGTGTTAACCCTTGGGCAAATTTACGGAATTTATCGCCGCTGGCCGAGCCAATCAAACCCTGTAGGTAGCTGAGATCGTCGTACTCTGATTTTTTCTTGTCAATTTCTGCAGTCAGGTCTTTAAATTTTTCATGCTGCTGGGCATCGGCAAGTAAACGCTGCTCAACCTGCCCTTTTTGAGCACTCAATTCATCACGTTTTGCTTGTAGAGCAGTTATTTCAGATGACACCTGCTCTTTGGACGTTACTGACCACTCAGCAGCTTTTTCTTCACCATTGAGTTCTTCCAGCCGCTTTGCAGATTCGTCCAGTATTGTATTTACTCTGGCGAGATTACTGTCGAGGTCACGTTTAATGGCAGATAAACGCTCGCGTTCGTCCTTAGGCAACAATGCATTCTCAAAGTCAGAATGCGTTTCAAATACGCTGGCTGCAAACAAGGCATCCCACTCTTCTTGCTTTTTAGCCTGAGCGTCAGATTGCTGCGCTAAGCTCTTCGACAATGATTCTAGTGAAGCTATATGTGCAGAGTATTCTTTGTCTGCTTGATTTCGTTCTTGTTGGCCTTGTTCTTTTTCTTGTTCATGTGAACGAACGCTGTTGCTCATAGCTGTACGAACATCAGTAACACTCGCATCGCCAAATAACCCATTACGTTCTGCAATCATTTTGCTTAAAGCAGCATTTGCTGCGTTGCACTCACCTTGCTGAGTGTTAACTCGCGTAGTTTCTTCAGCTAGTCTTTCACTTAGCGAATTTGCTTTATTTTCCTCAATAACAATCGAATTCAGGTGCTGCTCAAAGGATTTCGTTTGGCGTACGTATTCAGTACTATCCGCCCTTTTCAATGCTATCCAATCAGACAAAGCTTGTTCGTCAGGCGTAAACCCATTCGCTTTAATTTGCTGAAGCAATGTAGTAAAAGCATTGTCTTTAGCCGTAACTGTAGACTCATACTTATCCTGCGTCGAACTGATAGCTTCGTTGTTGGTAGTTTCCTTCTCAGCTAAAACCTTAAAGTCTGTAGAAATCCGCTGGTCTTCTCGCTGCTGAACATCAAAGCGTTCTTTTGCGTTTTGGTATTCGGTAGCAGCAAGCCTGATTTTTTTAATTCGGTCTTGTAATAACTCGACATCGCTATTGATGGTTGCCTCAAGCGCAGTCAGACCGTCTTTGTCGGTAACAGCTAGCGACGCATTCAGGTTAATTATTACCTGTTGCCACAATTCAGATTGTTCCGTCAGCTTTTGAGCTGTTTGCTCCAGATTTGATTCAAGTTCGGTTTGATGTCTGGCGCTGGCCTCCAGGTCCTGCCTTGCTTGTGTACCGGCAGTCTCTATCTGTTGGAGTTCCAGTTCGGCCTGCTTCTTACGATCTACTGTCTCGGGTATATCCAGCGCGGCCACATCCATAGCATGCTCCTTGCCACCACAAAGGGGGCAAGCTTCGCCCTGTTGAAGTAACGCACGATACTCCCCCAGCGCTTCCTCTTGACCAATTAGCCGGGTAATATCCTGCAAACTTTGTTTTTGTTTTTTATATTCAGCAGCGAACGACTCGCGTTTTGCCGTTAAGGTTTCAACGCTTTGTTTAACGTTTTCCAAGGCTTCAGCAAGCGATAGCTTTTTGTCATGGAGCTGTAGGTAGTTTTGCTGAATATTTTTGGCTCTATCAAGCGCACTTAACTTGCTACGTCCGTCATCTAATTCATTTTGAAGTGCATCTTCCGTTGTATTGCCTAGCAGGTTTTGCCATACGCTATGCTTATCTTCCATGTAGGTTTTAGCTTCTGAGAACTTTTCCTCAGTGGCTTTCTGTGTAGCGGTAAGCTTTGACCTCTCTGTACTTAAGGCCTTTTGTTTTTGCCGCAACTGAGTCAACTCGTTTGCAAAAGATTCTGCCTGTAGTTGAGTATTATTGATAGCTTGTAGCTCTAACGTCCAATCAGGTAAGCAGTCGCTCAATACCTCGTCTGTCTTATGCTCATCTAAATACTGCTTAGCACTGTCACGAATGGTATGCAGGCGTTTTACTGCGGCACTGGCATCAGCTAACTGATCTTGAAACCTGGCAACTTCGCTTTTGCTTTGCAGTAACTGTAGCTGAAGGCTTTCAAGCTTTTCCTGCTGCGATCCAATATTGGAATCCAGGGGCAGAACCTTCTCAGTGATTAGGAGCTCTTGCTGCCTGGCTTTATCTTTGGATGCTGCAAGCCTCTGTTCCGTCTCAGATAACGCTGAGGTTGCGGCATTTAACTTAGCTTCGAAGGTCGGTTTGAGTGCCGTTTTACTCTCAACTTCACCCTGTAATCTTAATACTTCCGCATTGGTGGTTTTGAGCATTTCCCACGGCAAACGCAATTGCTCAGCAGGCTCACTGTTGGCCAGTTTAGCCAAATCACCTTTTGCGTTTTTAATCGCCTCATCCACCAGCGCTTTATTCTCTTTTGCCGCTTGCACTTTAGCCTTGGCGGCCTCGATGTTTTCCAGCCACTTTAGCTGTGCCTGTAACGCAGAAGATTGAGAAACTAATGTAGTTTGAGCAGTCTGCAACTCAACTTTCTGCCCCTCCAGATGTACTTTCTCGTCTTCGCTTAATAGCGCAAAACCGCCCGCTTTTGCTTCCAGGATTTCTAATTCTTTTTTACATTCTGAATGATGCTCATGTACTTTTTTAGAAATCTGGCCATAAATTTCAGTACCGGTAAGCTCCTCAAGCAACTCAGCACGCTGACTTTCTTCTGCATTAAGAAAGGCAGCGAAGTCGCCCTGGGATAGCATCATGGATTTGGTAAAGCGTCCAAAGTCGAGCCCTGTTAAGCGTTTCACCTCATCGGCTTTCTGCCTGATTTGTGTGGTAATTACCTTACCAGAGGCAACGTCCGCCAGCTCTGTCTCAGCTTGCTGTAAATTCCCCTCAGGATTATTGCGCGCACGGCGCATACTCCAGAACGCTCGATAGGCATTGCCTTTCACTTCAAACTCCACCTCGGCCAAACACTCGGCTGTTCCCCTGGTCATAATCTCGTTGGTAGAGGTAGAAAGCTGCCCCAGTCGCGGAGTTTGATGATAAAGCGCCAGGCAGATAGCATCTAAGATAGTGGTTTTACCCGCCCCTGTTGGTCCGGTGATCGCAAAAAGGCCGTTATCGGCGAAGGGCGATAAAGTAAAGTCAATTTTCCATTCGCCTTTTAAGGAATTTAAGTTTTTTAACCGTAGCGACAGAATCTTCATACGTTAACCTCCTGATGCTCTACTTCCGATAGGATTTGAGCAAAACGCGCTCTTATTCGCTCAGCTCGGGCAGTTGCCTCATCAGTATCGAAACTCTCCATTTCCAGTCGCTTTTCAAACACTTCTGTTGGCGTTAGCTCTGCAAGGGTTTCGGTTTGTTGTTGCGATAGCATCTGACGTTGCTTATTACGAACACGACGAAGCTGGAGCACTTCAACATTTACCCCGTCTATCATTGCCTGTACACGTTGTTGCAAGTCAGAAAGGTAATCGTCGCTATCCACCTGCAAACATAGCCAGGTAGGCCTTTCGCCTGAGGTATCCAGCAATTTAATATCCTGTTCAATTTGAGCAAGACTGCCGGTAATGTTTGTCATAGGCTGAAACACCGGAATATCGACTGGTGTAATGGATTTTCGCTCAGCGCCATCAAACTCAACCATCACTACCTGTTTGCGAGAGCTCAATTCATCAAAGCTAAGATAGATGGGTGAGCCGCTATAACGGATATGTTCAGACTTAGCCACTATCTGAGGGCGGTGAATATGCCCCAACGCAATATAGTCAGCTGGCGGAAAGCCATCTGCCGCAAAAGCCTCAAGCGTACCAATATAAATATCACGGGTACTCTCTGATTTAGTCACGCCCAGAGCGGTTAAATGGCCGGTAGCAATAATGGGTAAATCCCCACCTGCCGCGTGACGTTTAGCTATTGCCAGTGTATACAACGAGTCATAGTGCGCTTTAATGGCTTCCCCCAGCGCTTGGCGCTTATCAGCACCGGACTCACCGGCCTGGCTTTGCAAAACGTCACGAGGGCGAATATAAGGCACGGCACATAGAATTGCGCCCGAGTTACCATCGCGCGCAGGCAAATCGACAACCTGTTCATCTAAGGCTAAGCCAGTACTGGCAATCACATAGGTATTTAACCGCGCAAGTAAGGGCTTTGACTCATTCAGCATTGCAACAGAGTCGTGATTACCGCCAAGCACAACTAACCTGCAGTCAAGTTGCTGTATATCCACCACAAACTGATTGTACATTTCACGGGCATAGCTTGGTGGCGTACCGGTATCAAAAATATCACCGGCCACAATCAGCGCATCAATTTGCTCACGGGCAATCAACTCGAGGAGCCATGTAAGAAAACACTGGTGTTCGTATTTGCGGCTTTGAGTAAAAAATGACTGACCTAAGTGCCAGTCAGATGTATGGAGAATTTTCATGTCCCTGAGCCTTCTATAGATATATGAGGTGTAACAAGCCTGTAATCAGTGGCTAAGATTCGTTTAATCTATAAATTGGTTTCTTTTAGAAGCTTCAGCATTTCTGAATTAATCAGCTCGAATTTATAGAACCTCTGATTGGTCGAGGCCTTTTTCTCCTCAGCGCTTCTGACATCGATGAACCATTCTTTTTCTATAATCCACATAAACGCACAACGTACAGAAGTTGTAAGTTCATCTTGCCCCTCAGACATTCCGAAATCCGTTCTAATCCTTTGTTGAAGGGTAGCATCTCTATCAGGATGAATTCTTAACTGCAAAGGTAAGATCAAGTTCCATTCTTTGTCTGATTGAAGTGTTTCATATGATTTTGCTTTGTACTCATTTACTTCAAATAATTCATCCACCTCTTTTGCACGAGAAAAATGGAAGTTCTTAAAAAATACACTACCGTCAGCTTCTCGATGGTAGCCCCTAAACATCCAGTTCACCCCATCATGCATTATTGCTAGCGGGATAATTGTACGCCTTTCATGATTATTACTGTTCTCAGAACGGTATTCACAGCTAATGGCATATTTGCCGGTGATGGCACGGGTAATTCTCGCTATAAAATCAACAGAAAGCTTATTTGGTAGCCTGCCGATTTTTTCAAATGGAATACTTGTTTTAACTGGTTGAGATAGTTTGTTTTTATTAAATCCATGCGCAAGCATACCTAGTGCAGTTTCAGCATCAAAATCAATTAGAGGTTTAAAACTTTCTCTAACAATGGCATTCGCCCTAACGCTTCTGTTGTATTCAATATTATGCTCACAAACTTCGCCATATCTCGCCAAAACCTTCGAAGCTGCAGCATCTGACAAATTAAACATGTCACCAATATCTGCACGTTTTACCACCCCGGTAAAACGTAACATGAAGTCGATATAAGCAAACCGATCAGCGATATTCCCGTGTTCTTCCTTCAATTCTCGATAAGTGAGCATTGTCTTAGCCTTCGAATACTTTTTCTTAACATTACCCTAGCGCACCCACACGAGCAATATTTATTATCAAAAGAAAATTAAACTTATATTTAATCATTTTGTATTTTAATTTGACTTATAAAAACTAAACGCAATATTGACAAGATTAAAATTTAACCATACTATTGGATAAGGTTGGGGAATAGGTCCGCAACCATGAAAATAGATAACGGGAGTTAACTATGGCCAAGAACGGCAAAGTTGGTGATAACCACCGAAATGGTGCTGTACGACAGCGTTCACAAACTCAATCTGGCTCAGGTCACTGGGTAAAACATGATGCTAATACAGGCAGGTTTATGGATGTAAAAAGCGATGGAAAACCATTTAAGGGGGTACGAAAAGAAAAATAAAAAGCACTATCAGTTAACTGAATAGTGCTTTTCTGTGAGGTGATTTATCAACCATGCTGAAACATAGTTAATAAGGCACGACACCTAGGTGTTAAGTCCATCAAGAAATAGACTGTCTACCTGTTAGAAACACGATAGTACCTTTCTTTGATGTTCACCTCAATCTTGATTGTCATTTCTTAAACAAAATAAAAAATGACATGTTTACCGAAGAGTTTGATCTAGTTAATCAATTATTATTGAGAGAAAAGTGATGAACAGAAAAATTTTACTGGATGATATTTCCTGTGTACTTCGAGAGCAGGGCTTTATCGAAACTACATCAGAGAAGCCAATGACTTATCAGAGAAATGTGAAATATCCGAGCATATTCCCAAGCAAAAATGACTATGCTCACTACGTAGTTCACACGCCAAAACGAAACATTCAAATAGTAGCCAAATTCCAGGAAACCAATGGCACCGCCATAGAAAAACTTGGATATACAGTTATGGATGCTGCTAGAACTCCTTACGACGATTACGTTGTTGTATGCGGAGGTAGCGAGCTTTTAAAGGATGATCGAGCTGTTAGCTTTTTAAATTCTTATCGGCATGCAGCTCCAAAACTCACGGCATTAACCGTCTGCGACTTGGCTAATTTTATACGCACAGATTTAAACAAAAAGGCGGCATAATAGAAACTGATGGACATGTGCTTCTCGGCACATGTCCAAATACGCTCAGTATAGATTCAGCTATGAAAAAGTTGCCATTTACACTGTAAGTAAGATTTTGATAGAAATGCAATTTGGACTTTGTTGCTATACGGAACTAAATCTTACAGATTTTGCTAATGAACAAAACATGGGCTCCCATATTGAGCACGAAAAGCCCAAGAGTTCATACCCGCAACTGGCTTTCGAATTCAATAATTTATTGTTGTGCGCATTGAATGATCAAGACTTGCAACATTTTTCAGGCACTCTTCAATTTGGTGGGCATTTCAAAAAAAGTAAATATGATGCACAACTATTTATTTCGCCTCATCAATATAATTGCAGAGAGTTCTTTGTTTATTCGTCTAGGGAAACTGCGAATAAGTCCCGCAGTTTAACGCTCAGTTAAGCCGCAGCATC
>NZ_CAJXQY010000113.1 GCF_913058315.1 uncultured Alteromonas sp.
ATATAGAACAGAGCCATGGCATGTATCAGGCGCTGCAGCAACAGCTCGTATTTGAACAGCGTATCGCTGAACAATCAGAAAAAGTACTGATGATTGCCGATGAAGCCAGTGCGCTAATGCTGGATTTAAGTTATCTGGACAGTAACGATCCGGGCATCGAAACGGTGATTGGTACGGGTAACAACATCGATAATAAGCTACTGACCATGAACACTGCCATCGAAGACTTAGTGAATAGTCGTGATGCTGATGCCACCACGGTTATTGAAGAAGATCTGGCGTACCAGATCAGCAATCTGGAAGTGGATAAGGATTACCTCAACCGTTTGGCTGAAACTGTTGATACGCAAGGCACGGTAGCCCTGTTTAATGAACAGTATGAAGCCTTTAAAGTTGCCCTGGCAGGTGAGGAGGGGCTGGTTTGGATGCAGCAACAAAAATTGGTTTTTACCAGTCAGAGTGCTGCACGTCAGAATGCGGCGAATGAAGCACTTAATTCAGCCCAGTCCACTATTGAAACGCTGTATGGGCAAGTTAACCAAAGCACGCTCAGCGCACAGCAAAAAATCCTCGATACGGTAACGGGTGCCTTAGTTAAAACGGGCGCTGTATTTGTTATAGGCTTAATTGCGGCCGTGGTACTGGCGGTTATTACAACTCGCAGTATTGCCCGTCCACTGGTTAAAATAAATCGTGGCCTGACTCAATTGAGTGAAGGGGATTTAACCCGCAAGCTGGACGATAACGGCAGTGATGAATTTGCGGCCCTGGCGTCTAAAATTAATGCCCTGACCGAAAGTCTGCGCAGCCTGGTGGGGAATATCCTGTCGCAGGAGCATCGGTTAGAGGAAGTCACTCAGTCGAGTATTGCATTAGGTGAGGAAAGCCTGCAGCAGGTTGGTGAGCAGCGTAAGCAGGTACAGGTGACTGCCACCAATACCGATCATGTGCGTGAAACCAGTCATCACAACCTGAACCAGATCACCACAGCCATGGAAAAGCTCAGTCAGGTAGAGCGGCAGAGTCAGAGTATTGCCGAGCTGGCTGAACATAATCGTCAGCAAGTGCTTGAACAAGCGCGTCAGGCTGAAGCTTCGGCGCAGGTTGTCCACCGCCTCGATGAGAACAGCCGCAATATTGGCAGTATTCTGGATGTGATTAAAACCATTGCTGAACAAACCAATCTATTGGCTCTGAACGCCGCTATTGAGGCTGCGAGAGCCGGAGAGCAGGGGCGTGGATTTGCGGTAGTTGCAGATGAAGTCAGAACGCTGGCAAACCGCACGCACAACTCTACCGAAGAAATTGAAGCCATGATTGGCAGCTTACAAAAAGATGCGCATCAGGCGGTGCAAACCATTAATACCGGGCGCGAGCAGGCCCAGCAGGGCGCTAAAGCAACTGAACAGGTCACTGAGCAGGTCGCATCGATATCGTTGATTATTCAGGAGCTCAGCAGTATAAACCGTGAAATTGTTACCGATACGGAACGCCAGGATGCGCTGCTTGCTGATGTGGCTGTGAGTCTGCAACGAATTGTTGAACTGGCTGAGCTGAGTGCCAACAGTACTGAGCGGGCAAACCAGTCCACATCAAAAATAGACGTGGAAATTGCCGACTTGAAAAGGGCGGTGTCGAAGTTTAGACTTTAGTATAAATCCGCACCGCATTTTCAAGGAAGAACAATGAAATATCCGCTTTATTGGCTACTAGCTCCACTGGTTTTGACGGCCTGTGGGGCCACCGAACAGACAACCTTGCCCGACAACGGTGAATATGCACAACTGCCGCTAACGGCCGATGTGTTAGCGATGCCTGCGTGGCAGACGCTCAACCGTTTTCCGCCCCGCTATCCAAAAAAAGAAGCGATGGCGGCGAATACGGGTTGCGCCACCATTGAGTACGTAATACAGCCAGATAATACTGTGACAAGCTTACGTGTAGTGGACTCGAGCAGTCGGTATTTTGCACAGGAAGCTGAACAGGTGATTGCTAAGTGGGAGTGGTCGGCACTGCCATCTGGTATGGTGGACAAACCGGTTAAAACCCAAACGCGTTTTGAGTTTTGTCTTGAAGATGGCTCAGGACTATGTCAACTGGAAAAGCTTGCAGACAGAACCCAGTGTAGCGGCAGCGATATGATTGCTTCGGTAGGGATGAGGGTGCGCCGGGGGTAGGTGACATCAGGTAGCATTTTACAGGCACAAAAAAACGCAGGGAAAACCTGCGTTTTTTGGTTTACTGGCAAAAACTTAGGCCAGTTCTGCCAGGCAAAGCTCTTCGTTTAACTGATGGCACCAGGCGCGAATACGCTCGTCGGTAAGTTCTGGCTGACGATCTTCATCGATACCCAAACCCACAAAATGGTTGTCATCGGCCATGCCTTTAGACGCTTCAAAATCGTACCCATCGGTAGACCACTGGCCTACCAGGATAGCCCCACGGGCTTCCACGATGTCGCGAACCATGCCCATGGCATCAAGAAAATACTCTGCATAGTCTTCCTGATCGCCACAACCAAAAATCGCCACCAGTTTGTCGGTAAAATCGATTTGTTCCAGTTCCGGGAAGAAATCGTCCCAGTCACACTGGGCTTCACCGTAATACCAGGTAGGAATACCAAAGATCAGTAAATCGAACTCTGCAATTTGCTCTTTAGAGCTTTTTGCAATGTCGTGAACGTCAATCAGGTTTTTACCTAATTCTTTTTGAATTAACTTGGCAACATGCTCTGTATTGCCAGTGTCGCTACCAAAAAACAGGCCAACACTTGCCATATCTAACCTCTATCTACTTACTCTGAAAATGGTTATCCGGATACGCCGCTGCTCTGCCAGAACAGCTGGATAATCCCTTTTGCAATAAAACCCATGGCTCCCAGACCCAGCACACCATAGGCAACCACCCGGCCAATCATGGGAACATCGTTCTTTTTCAATACGTCATGGACGGCAAAAATCATCAGAACAAACAATATCACCAGCCCTAAGTCGAGCATGATAGATTCTATTTGTTCGTAATACTTCGCAAGCATAAAAAACCTTTACTGTATTTTCGCGCGCAAACTATACCACAGTAATGCGGCTATCGCAGGCATTCTTACTGACTTTTGTGTTAGGGCGGACGAACGGCTGACTGTTGTATCAGAGCGGTTGCCGCTACCCAAACCTTACGTAATCAGGCTGGCGCGAAGTATAGCATACCCGACCTTTTCAAATGCAAATGTTTATCATTTACAAAATTGATGTCAGTCCAATAACGCCCGCTCAACCAGGCCGTTAACCACCTGCGGTTTCTCGGCATGTAACCAGTGACCAACGCCTTCCACAATTTTTGCTTTCGCGTTAGGGAAATACTGACCAATGACCGTTTGATGTGCCCGGGTTATGTAGTCGGACTCGCCGCCTTTGATAAAGGTGACTTTGCCCGTGAACTGCGCGTTATCGGGCACTGTGAAGCCGCCCACATTGGCATAGTCCTTCTCCAGCCCTGTCACGTTGAAGCGCCACTGCCAGTGACCGGTGTCATCCTGGTAGAGACTTTTCAGCAGAAACTGCCTGACGCCCGGTATTTTGATCTCGGACTGCATGACATTATCAGCTTCTTTACGTCCGCTGATGGCGCTGAGATCAACCTTTTTCAGCCCGGCAAACACCGCTTGGTGATGGGGCGGGTAGGTGACCGGTGCAATATCCATGGGTACCAGTGTATCCACCCGGTCAGGATGGGTGAGAGCGGTTAGCATGGCCACTTTGCCGCCCAGCGAATGGCCCACAATATGGCACTTATCAATTTGCTGATCATCCAACACCTGGACGAGTGCGCTAACACAATCCGCCAGGGTAAAGGTGTCTACCCAGGGCGATTCACCGTGGTCAGGTAAGTCGATAGCGATTACATTAAAGGCGTCTGTGAGGTGGCGTCTGAGTGCGGCTAAATTATCCAGATTACCAAACAAACCATGGATCAAAACCACCCAGGGGGCGCCTTGATTATTGCAGTGATACTGCTCGAAATTTAGTGATATAGGCATGAGAATAAAAAAGCGGGGGAAGGCCCCGCTAATAAAGATTAAATCGCGAAATCTTCTAAAGACTGGCCTTTTTCAAGGGCGTCTTTAAATACCACAGGCATTCTGCCTACGCCGGTCCAGGCAATGGTTTCACCATCAACTGTGATTTTATATTTTACCGGGCGTTTTTTGCCTGATTTACGTTTTGGCTTGGTTTCTGTCACATCCTGTAAATCTGCTACATCAATGCCAGCTTCCGCCATTTGTTTTTTAATTTCTTCAAGCTTGGCAAGTTTTTCTTGCTGCGCTTTAATTAATTCCGCTTCCTGCTCTTTTCTTTTTTCGATAATGTTATTCAGCTTTTCCTGAACACTCGTTAACTCTTCTACCGATAAATCCTTTACGGCACCTTGTAAACGTCGTCCATGAGTTAAAATTTCTAAAAATTCACTCATTAATTACCTGCCTTTGTTTAAAAACTATGACAATTCTAATTTATAGTTGTGCTTTTTCAAAATTATATTTAAAAAACATTAAATGTATTACATATTCGGATAATTCGGCCCGCTGGCTCCCTCTGGCACCACCCACCGAATATTCTGCGCCGGATCTTTAATGTCGCAGGTTTTACAATGGATGCAATTAGCGGCATTAATCTGGAACACCGGCTGCTTTTCATCGCCTTCGACTATTTCGTAGACACCAGCAGGACAGTAGCGTTGCGCCGGTTCCGCGTAACTGGGTAAATTCACTTTTACCGGTATCTCAGGGTCTTTAAGTTGTAAATGACACGGCTGGTCTTCGTCATGACTGGTATTGGCTAAATAAACCGAAGATAATTTATCAAAACTGAGTTTATTGTCTGGTTTTTCATAGTTTATTGGCTGGCATTGGCCCGCAGATTTTAATTTTTTATAGTCGGCATTTGTGTCTTTTAATGTAATAAAAAGATTGCCGTTAAAAATATTCTGTTCCAGTGTATTAAAAGCCCCGCCGAGTAAATTGCCGAATTTATGCAACGCCGGACCAAAATTACGCGCCTTAAATAGCTCCGTTCTTAAATCACTTTGCTGATAGGTCTGATTAAAATCTGAGCAGTAATCAGCGGTGCTACTATTTGCTAATTGTTTAAAAATAACCTCGGCTGCCATTTTTCCTGATTGTATGGCCGTATGAATACCTTTAATTTTTGAGAAATTTAATGTGCCGGCATTACAACCTACTAAACATCCACCAGGAAAAGCCATTTGCGGTAACGAATTAAATCCGCCTTTGGTAATCGCCCGTGCCCCATATGCTATGCGTTGTCCGCCGTTTAAATATTGTGCAAACAACGGGTGATGTTTCATGCGTTGAAATTCATCGAAGGGACTTAGGTAAGGGTTGTCGTAATTTAAATCAACAATTAAACCCACATAAATTTGATTATTTTCGGCATGATATAAATAACTGCCGCCGGACGCTTGGGTAAGAGGCCAGCCGGCAGTATGGACCACCAGGCCTGGCTGATGCACTGCCGGGTCGACCTGCCAGATTTCCTTAAAACCAATGGCATAGTGTTGGGCGGTGGCGTCTTTATCGAGGGCAAATTTTTCTATCAGGGTTTTCCCCAGATGACCCCGGCAACCTTCGGCAAACACCGTATATTTAGCTTTAAGTAACATGCCTGGCATGTAACTGTCTTTTTCAGAGCCATCAGCCGCGACGCCCATGTCGCCGGTGATGATGCCGCCCACGCTGCCATCGTCGTTGTAGTGGACATCGGCGGCAGCAAAGCCGGGGAATATTTCAATGCCCATGCCTTCGGCCTGCTCAGCCAGCCAGCGACACAAATTCCCCAGTGACACAATATAGTTGCCTTTATTATGCATGGTTTTAGGCGTGATCAGATCCGGCAGCTTAATACTGGCGCTTTCGCTGCGTAACAGATAAGTGGCATCCTCGGTTACCGGTTGATTAAGCGGCGCGCCTTTCTCCTGCCAGTCGGGAATGAGTTCGCTGAGGGCCGCGCTTTCCATTACGCCACCGGATAGGATGTGCGCGCCGACTTCAGAGCCTTTTTCCACCACGCACACTGATAACTCAGTATCGGCTTGCGAAGCTTGTTGGGCGAGTCTGATGGCAGTGGCAAGGCCCGACGGGCCTGCGCCAACAATCACAACGTCAAACTCCATTGATTCTCTTTCCACGGCCTTTCTCCTCAAATTCTGGGTTGATTTATTGTTCTCTGTAGGGACGCTGACTGGCAACCATATTTGCCACTTTCATGGCTTTTATTGCGTTGCGTCAAACTAAACCAGGTTGACGTTAACGTCAACTGCAAGTAAATTTTATGCTAAAGATGTTGCAAAAGTGTTGTTACGACAAATTGACAGTCGCTGTCATTAAAGTGCCATACTTATTGGAGCACGATCTAAGCAGATTAAACCGTTAAGGATGAAAGAGGCTTATATGAAAATACTGGTGCCGGTAAAACGGGTAATAGATTACAACGTCAAAGTGCGGGTTAAGTCGGATCAGTCCGATGTGGATTTAACCAACGCTAAAATGGCCATGAATCCTTTTTGCGAAATCGCAGTGGAAGAGGCGGTCAGACTCAAAGAAAAAGGGGTTGCTACAGAAATCATCGCCGTCAGCATTGGTCCTAAAGCCTGTCAGGAGCAGATCCGTAATGCTATGGCGCTGGGAGCAGACCGCGGTATTCATGTGGAATGCGACACGTTTCCTGAGTCGTTACAGGTGGCCAAAATACTGGCCAGCCTGGTTGAACAGGAATCGCCGGGTCTGGTTATCATTGGTAAACAGGCCATTGATTCGGATAATAATCAAACCGGCCAAATGCTGGCTGCGCTGACTAAACTGCCCCAGGCGACCTTTGCCTCGGCGGTGGAAGTGGATGGGGACAGCCTGAAAGTGACCCGCGAAATCGACGGTGGCTTGCAAACTCTGAAACTCAGCATGCCGGCGGTGGTGTCTACCGATTTGCGCTTAAACGAACCACGCTATGCTAAATTGCCGGATATCATGAAAGCCAAGCGTAAGCCCCTGGCAGTGATGACCGCTGACGAGCTGGGCGTTGATATTACGCCCCGGGTGACCACCCTGAAAGTCACGCCACCGCCGGCCCGAAGTGCTGGCGTTAAAGTTGAAACCGTCGCTGAACTGATGACAAAACTTCGCGATGAAGCAAAGGTGATTTCATGAGCATACTGATTTACGCAGAACACGATAACAACCACCTTAAAACTGAAACCCATAAACTGGTAACGGCTGCTAAACAGCTCGGTGATGATATTCATATTCTGGTTGTTGGGTCAGGCTGTGCGGCAGTTGCGGAACAGGCAGCGGCGATCGCCGGCGTAGCCCGAGTGATGCTGGCAGACAATGATGCGTATGCCCATCAACTGGCCGAAAATACCGCCGATCTGGTGCTGAGTATTGCCGAAGGGTATTCACATATACTGGCGGCAGCGACAACCACTGGTAAGAATTTTATGCCACGGGTGGCGGCCTTACTCGACGTGGTCCAGTTGTCGGACATTATTGGTATCGAAAGTGCCGATACGTTTATCCGGCCTATTTATGCAGGGAATGCCATTGCCACTGTTCAAAGTAGCGATACGGTAAAAGTTATTACGGTGCGGGCATCCGCTTTTGATGCGGCAGAAGAAGGCAACAGTGCATCCGTAGCAACGCTCGACACGGTAATTGAAAACACCCAGGTGACCTTTGAAAGTGATGAAATGACCAAGTCTGACCGCCCGGAACTGACTGCGGCTGGCATTGTGATTTCAGGTGGTCGCGGGATGCAGGATGGCGAGCACTTTGCCATGCTTGAGCGCATAGCCGATCAGTTGGGTGCCGCAGTAGGCGCAAGCCGTGCCGCCGTTGATGCGGGATTTGTTCCTAATGATATGCAGGTAGGGCAGACCGGTAAGATTGTTGCGCCGCAACTTTACATCGCGGTGGGCATTTCTGGCGCAATACAGCACCTGGCGGGAATGAAAGACTCAAAAGTGATTGTCGCCATTAATAAAGACCCCGAAGCGCCCATTTTTCAGGTAGCCGATTACGGTCTGGTGGCAGATTTATTTGAGGCGTTGCCTGAAATAGAAGCGGCCCTGGCGGGTTAGCTTCAAACTTTGTAAGTAACATCCGGCAGCCAGGCAACCTGGCTACCGGATATTTAATTAAACGCGCACTACCGAGTTATCGTCGAAGCTGACCGGCGAGGGCAGGTAGGCGTCTGCTTCCCAATCATTTTCCCAGCTTTCACCATCGAGTAAATAACGGAACTGGTATTCTGCTTCGGCCGGCAGGCTAACCGTTTGTGTAAAGTCGCCATTCTTGAGCTTTTTCATTGGCTCGGCCTGAACATCCCACGCATTAAAGTCGCCAACCAGCTTCGCTGAGTCCGCATTATTGGCTTCACTCGCTTTAAGCTTAAACGTGACTTTGCAAATCGGCTTGGATTTTAAATATTGTTTTTTCAGACTCATTGTTTCTCTCCTGCTCAACAATCTGTAATTAAATTACAATTTACGCTCAAAAAGTCACCGGTTCAAGGGCTTTTGTTTGAAAATTGGTCATAAATAGACAATAAATGACCTTTTGAAGTCAACCGTTGACCAAGGTCACGAAAGCATTCGAAATTCGTTACATTTATTAACAAAAGAAATAAAGCTAATAGTCGCGATACTTCGTAATATTAGCATCAGAAAAGTCTATGTTTATCAGGCTGGCGAAGATCAGCAACACAATCAGAGTGGCACATTCATGAAGTTATCGTCTTTAGCGAAATCGGGTCTTCCGATTATTTTACTCGGGCTGGCAGTCGTCGCGGCGGGTATTATGATCATGTCGAAAAAACCGCCGGAAAAGAAAGAGGTAGAAGAGCTGGCGTTTTTGGTGGATGCACAGCCGGTGTTTACCGAGCATGTCGAATTTACCGTGACCAGCCAGGGTAACGTACAGCCAAAACACAAAACCAGTATTGCCACCCAGGTGAGTGGCCGGGTGATCGATATTGCCGACAATTTTGTGGTGGGCGGTTTTTTCAGTAAAGGCGACGTATTGCTGACGCTGGAGCAGGATGACTATCAAACGGATTTGAGTCTGGCTGAAGCCGAACTGGCTCAGGCTGAGGCCGCGCTGCAGGAAGAGCAGGCACGCGGTAAGGTTGCCGCAGAAGAGTGGCGTTCGGTAAACGGGGTAGTCCCACCGGAACTGGGCTTAAGAAAACCGCAGCTGGCCAAAGAGCAGGCCAATGTTAAAGCGGCAAAAGCCAAGCTCGCCAGAGCCCAGCGCAACCTCGACCGTACTCAGGTTATTGCCCCTTATGATGGCATTGTCATTGAGCGCAACGCCGATTTAGGGCAGTTTGTGGGCACCGGCGCGCTGGTTGGCGAACTCTATTCTACCGAGGTGGCGGAAGTGCGATTGCCACTGACCGATGCCGATCTGGCTTTTATTGATTTGGAAAGCGGTATCTCGCATCGCAACCCGGTTACGCTTAGCGCCATGGTAGGCGGTAAGTTGCAGCAGTGGCAAGGTACGTTAGTTCGCAGCGAAGGCGTTCTTGATACCACCAACCGGTTGATTTACGCCGTGGTGGAAGTGCTCGATCCCTACCTGCGAAACAGCGGTGAATATATTGTGCCCCTGCGCTTTGGTCAGTTTGTACAGGCGGTAATCAGCGGCACGGATGCCCGTTCGCTGATTGTTATTCCCCGAAGCCTGATGCGCCTCGATGGCACCGTACTGGTGGCAGATGAAAATAATGAATTGCAGATTAAACAGGTTGATGTTGCCCGCTCTAGTCCGGAATCAGTGTATATCTCTGGCGGTCTGAGTGATGGTGACAACGTAGTAAGAAGTGCCGTGCCTAATCCCTACAATGGTATGCCGGTACGCCTGCCGGAGCAGGATCCTGCTGAGCAGGACGTAGAAGATGAAGAATCTGCGTTAGATACCGGAGTGTAAACCATGCAATCTTATAACACCCATAAAGGCCTGATCGCCTGGTTTGCCCGTAACAGCGTGGCGGCGAATCTGTTAATGTGGATTTTACTGATTGGCGGAGTATTTGGCGCTTTTAGTATCCAAAAGCAGGTATTTCCTAATTTTGAGGTGAATATTATTTCCGTGCGGGTACCGTATCTTGGTGCAGCGCCTCAGGAAGTGGAAGAAGGCGTTCTGTTAAAAGTTGAAGACGCCATAAAAGACCTTGACGGCATCAAGCAGATTACTTCTACCGCTTCGGAAGGCATGGGCTCGGTGACCATCGAGGTGGAAGAAGACTACGATGTGCAGGTTGTCCTCGATGAGGTTAAATCTCAGGTCGACGCTATTCCTAGTTTCCCTGGCAACACCGAGAAACCCATCGTTTATCGCACTAAGTTTCAGCAGGATGTGTTATGGATTGCCGTTTATGGCGATGCCAGCGAACGGGAATTAAAAGAATTTGCCAAGAACCTGCGTGACGATGTAGCCAATTTACCCGGTATTTCCAGCGTTCAGGTGGTGGGCGATCGCGACTATGAGATCTCTCTGGAACTGTCGGAATACACCTTACAAAAATACAATCTGACCTTTTCCGAAGTGGTGAATGCGGTTCGTCAGTCGTCTATTGATTTACCCGGTGGCGCCATTAAATCCGATAATGGCAATATTCTGCTGCGCACCAAAGGTCAGGCATATACCGGCTGGGAGTTTGCACAAATTGTGCTGTTAACCCGAGAGGATGGCTCGCGATTAACCTTAGGTGATATTGCAACCATTGATGATGGATTTGTAGAAGATCCCCAGTACGCCATGTTTGACAATCAGCCGGCAGTGAATGTGCGCGTGAAAGCGGTTGGCGATCAAAATGCGCTGGAAATTTCCAAAGAAGTTAATCAGTACCTGGCTAAGAACAAGAAGGACTTTCCGGCCCATATTAAGGCCGATGCCTGGGGCGATTCGTCGTTTTACCTGGCAGACCGGCTTAACATGATGCTGGAGAATATGTTCTGGGGGGGCGTGCTGGTATTTTTGGTTCTGTCATTGTTTTTGAAAATTAAACTGGCGTTCTGGGTAATGGTGGGCTTGCCGGTGTGCTTCTTAGGCACGCTGATGGTGTTGCCACTGGACATGATGGGGGTGTCGATAAACATGCTCAGCTTGTTTGCCTTTATCCTGGTGCTCGGGATAGTGGTGGATGATGCCATTATTATGGGCGAGTCAGCTTATTCTGAAATTGATGCTAAGGGACACAGCACCGATAACGTCATTGCAGGGGTGAAAAAAGTCGCTATGCCCGCAACTTTCGGGGTACTTACTACTATTGCCGCATTTTCGCCCATGCTGATGGTGTCGGGACCGTTTGGGGTGATATGGAAAACCATCGGGTTAGTGGTCATTGTGTGTCTGACGTTCTCACTGATTGAATCAAAACTGATTTTGCCGGCACATTTAGCCCATATGCGCTTAAAGCCGTACGATCCGGCCAAAGCCAACCGTTTCCAGCGCTTCCGCGATTTCTTCAGTGAAGGCATTAAGTCGTTTATTAAAAACATCTATGCGCCATTTTTGGTGAAAGCGATTAAGGCGCGCTATGTCACACTAGCCGCGTTTGTGAGCATGTTGATTTTAACCTACGGCATGTTTAAAGGGGACTGGGTGCGCTTTGTGTTCTTCCCTACGATCCCCAGTGATTTTGTGATGGCTTCGGTAGAACTGGAGCCTGGTTCGTCGTTATCGCAGCGTGATAAAGCGCTGGATACTATGCTTGATGCAATGTATCGCATGAACGATCAAATCAGCCGGGAAACCGGTTCTGGGGTGATTAGCCATGCAGTGGCCTTTGATCAGGGCTCACTGGGCGGGCAGGTATTTGCTGAACTGAGTAAAGGTGAGTCACGGGACGTTACCGATACCGAAATTCAGCGCCGCTGGCGGGAATTAATGCCAGAAATCCCTGGCGTGAAAACGCTTAATTTTAATGCTCCAGGCGGTCCTGGTGGCGGTTCAGATTTAAGTTTTGAGTTTAGTTCCAGCGATATTAACCAGCTTGAGCTGATCAGCAAGGAAGTGAAGGCCGCATTGGCTGAATATAACGGAGTGTCGGATATTAACGATACCTTCGCCGGCGGCGCCGATGAAATTCAGCTGCAACTGAAACCGCAGGCGGAAGCGCTGGGGATTACTCTTCAGCAGTTAGGACAGCAGGTACGTTATGGCTTCTATGGTGCAGAAGTACAGCGGGTTCAGCGCGACGATGAAGAAGTCAAGGTGATGGTGCGTTACCCCAAGGAAGAGCGTAATTCCATTGGTCACCTGGAAACTATGCGGGTACGTTCACCGGCGGGGCAGGATGTGCCGTTTGAACAGGTGGCAGATATCGAACTGGGCAAAGGGTACGACTCAATTATCAGGGTAGACGGCCAGCGTTCGGTAACGGTTTCGGCTGCGGTAGATAAAGACATTGCCGAACCTAACGAAGTCACCATGGAAATGATCACCCGGGTAATTCCGGAAATCATGAAAAAGTACCCACGGGTGGAGTTTAAATTGCAGGGCAATTCCCGTGAACAAATGGAAGCCATGACATCGCTGGCGCAGGGCTTATTATTTGCCTTATTTGCTATTTACGCGTTGCTGGCTATTCCGCTGCGTTCTTACACCCAACCACTGATTATTATGTCGGTTATCCCATTTGGTATTGTGGGGGCGATTCTTGGCCACCTTATGCTCGGGCATGCGGTGAGCGTGTTATCAATTTGTGGCATCATCGCTCTGTCCGGGGTGGTAGTTAACGACAGTCTGATCATGGTGGATTTTGTTAACCGCGCACGTCAGGAAGGGCATCGGCTGATGGATGCGGCGATAAGCGCCGGTACACAGCGATTCAGAGCGATTATTCTGACCTCGCTGACCACGTTTATGGGCCTGGTGCCGATTATGTTTGAACGTAGCTTACAGGCACAGGTGGTGATACCGATGGCGATATCACTGGCATTTGGTATTTTATTTGCCACGGTAATCACTTTATTACTGGTGCCTGCTCTGTATGTGATTCTGGATGATATTAAAAACGGCCTGACCCGAAACAAGCGCTCAACGCTGGCGGCAGACGCTTCCGCGGAGGCGGTTTCTAAATAATAGCGCCGTGAAGTCAAGTTAGAGTAAGGAACAGAAGCGCCGGCAGGGAAACCTGACCGGCGCTTTTTTATTGGTTGCCTTGGTGAGGAGCTTACAAAATGCCACTTTAAAATGAACCGGTTTAAAATAAATCACAAAAAGCTTGAATGCTGATAAATTATACAGTACTGTTTAGTTATACAGTATTTGAGGGTATTGTGATGAACACAGGTTTAAAAACGATTGATAACTTAATTGAACGCTTTGGTATTACCGTTGGTGAAGGGCACGATGCCTTTCAGCAAGTATTGGATCTCTACGGTGGTGACAGCCGTGCGATGACAATGAAACTGCCTTTTTGCTTTTATCAGATCATTACGAATTTGCCGGTGAGTCGTCGTTTATCGCTACACCAGTTTTATTTACCTCACCGTAAAGCGCGGCTGGCCAGTTTTTTAATTGATGAAAACGGTCAGATTGTTGAGCAGGTGTATTATCAGCGCGACAGTAAATATGTTAAAGCATGTAAAAAGTTGCAGGCCCTGGTACAACGTCATTATATCAAAGACTGGGCAAATGCAGCCTGAGACTGGCTTTCATAAAATTGTTACTAAAACCGTATAATGTAAGATAAATACCATTGTTATTTATTCGTAATATCGGATAATCACGCTTCTAGATAAGGAGTTGTGCGTGAAGGTTATCTTTTCACACGGTAAAGAAAGTGGCCCATGGGGAACTAAAATACGCTTTCTGGCCAATATTGCAGAAGAAATGGGATGCCAGATCCAGAGCATCGACTACAGTGATACCCTGGATCCAGAGAAAAGGGTGGAGATGCTCAAGGAAGCTATCCCCAAGGCGGATCCCGAAGTGCTGTTGGTAGGCTCAAGTATGGGCGGCTATGTTTCGTTAGTCACGGCATTGCAATATAAGGTACGAGGCGTATTTCTGCTGGCACCGGCAGTGGCTATGCCGGGATACCGGGTACAGGAATACCCGGTCACGTGCCCGGTAACCTGTGTACACGGCTGGCAGGATGAAATCATCCCGGCTGAGAACATTCTGAATTTTGCCAAGCAACTAAACATTACCTTGCATCTGATACCCGGCGATCATCGCTTAAATGACTCGCTGAAAGCGGTCGGCGTTTTGTTTAAACAGTTTTTGTTTGAGCGTCTCACCGATCAGTCTAAGGTCTGATTTGCCTGCTGGCAGAGGCATAGAATTGAAAAATGGCCAGTGATGCAACCAGACAGCAAAAATTAATCAGAGTAGGCATTTCATTTGCCATATTTGTGGTCAGTAGCCTCTACTTCTATTATCGCGATACATCACAAACCGAAAAGTTAAACGCGCTGTTTAACGATACACTTTTTGCGATGCCCGGCGTCAGTACTGAACTGAGTGCATTCTCTGCTAGCCCGGATGGGGTGGCCATCGACATTATCGCCACCGGATTGCCAAACCCGGCCACAGAATTGCCAAACCCGGCCACAGAATATAAACCATACTTGCTGGCATTTGTGTGCAGCCAACCCTCGTTCAAAAAACTTCTGCTGTCGGGCAAATCCATTGATTTTGACATGCGCGCACCGGATCGATTGGTTGGCAGCCATGTTAATATGCAAATTGATGCCGCGCGATGTCACTATCGTGATCAATGAGCGGTGTGTTTTGTAAGTCATTATCACACGGATTAGTATTGTTTAGGACAGGCAGAATAAGCCCGCCATATTGCGGCCGGCTTGGCAAAGCTTGCAACACAAGGAGATTTTCTGAATGAGTGATTGGGTTTTACCTTACGAATTTGATTTTTACGGACGAACGGTAAAGTACGGTATAAAAGGTGAGGGTGAACCGCTCGTTATCGTCCATGGTACACCCTGGTCGTCGTTTAATTTACGCCACCTTATTGAACTTTTATCGGCAGATTTTAAGGTGTATTACTTTGATTTGCTTGGCTACGGTCAGTCAGATATGCGTGATGCAGACGTGTCGCTCGGCATACAAAATGAACTGCTCGATGCGCTGATGGCGCACTGGAAGCTGGCGTTGCCACTGGTGGTGGGTCACGACTTTGGCGGTACCACTGTGCTCAGAAATCATATTCTTAATCAGCGGCCATACAAAAAACTGGTGGTGATTGATCCGGTTGCACTGTCACCCTGGGGCTCACCTTTCTTTAAACACGTAGAGGCCAATGAAGCTGCTTTTGCCGGCGTACCTGATTATATTCATCGGGCAATTGTGGAAGCTTACATTAAAACCGCTGCTTTTCAGCCGCTCAGTCAAGACACCATTGATGGCATTCTGGCCCCCTGGTGCTCAGAGCAGGGCAAGCCTGCATTTTACCGGCAAATCGCCCAGGCAAGTTCCAGGTTTACCGATGAATTCCAACATCGTTTTAATGAGATTACTGCGCCCGTGCTGATTTTGTGGGGAGAAGAGGATACCTGGATCCCCGTTGAGCAAGCTTATAAGCTGCAGGAAAAAATTGCCGGGGCGGATCTGGTAACGATACCTGCTACCGGTCACTTGGTGATAGAGGAAGCACCGGCGCTTTTGTCGCAAGAAATCCTGCGCTTTTTTAAAGGCTGAGACTGAATTAATCAGGCGAGTACAGTTTATCAGGGAGGCAATGAAATGGGGTTTATAAACAAGCTCGGTAAGGGATTAAAAGGGGCTATAAAGGCAGTACGTAGCGATGAATATCAAATCAATAGTGTTGATATCAATTGTATTCACTGTGGTCATCAACACTTTGATGAAGGTAAGGCACAACTGAATACTGCTTTCCTTACCTTTATTAATGCGGACTGGGCAAACCAGAGTGCGTCAGTCTTAGTGTGTAAAAACTGTAGCTATATTATGTGGTTTGGCAAAACGCCTGGTAAGAAGGTGTAGTGTTGCAACAACTCATCATCAGAGGTAAATCAAGATAGATTTCAGGCAGGCCATTTACCTGGAGCTATTTAAGTACGGTGTGAAGAACGTTACTGTATAAGTTTATAGCCT
>NZ_CAJXQY010000114.1 GCF_913058315.1 uncultured Alteromonas sp.
CCCGTAGAAAGATCGGTCAACCGATCAGTATAAATTTCTTAACTGATCGGCATTACGCATAAGCGGGGTTTTTAACGGCAAAGTGGTTTTACGCGTCGTAAGGGTGACGCATAACAATTGTTTCGTTGCGGTCCGGACCGGTAGAGATAATATCCACGGGTACGCCGGTGATCACTTCAAGTCGGGCAATGTAGTCTTTGGCCGCCTGAGGCAGCGACTCATAGTCGGTCACACCAAAAGTATTATCGCTCCAACCAGGCATTTCTTCATACACAGGCGTGATCAGATCATAGCCGTCAGCAGCCATTGGCGGAACATCTTTAACGTTACCGTCTTTATCTTTGTAACCCACGCAAATTTGCAGCGTTTCAAGGCCATCCAGAACGTCAAGCTTGGTCAGACAGAAGCCGGTGATTGAATTGATTTGTACCGCGCGCTTCATTGCCACCGCGTCAAACCAGCCAGTGCGTCGCTTACGACCGGTAGTCGCACCAAACTCATGTCCTTTAACACCCAGGTGTTCGCCTACGGCATCATCCAGCTCAGTAGGGAATGGGCCGGAACCAACACGGGTTGTATAAGCTTTTACAATGCCCAGAACATAGTCCAGGTTCAGCGGACCAAAGCCTGCACCCGTTGCTACCCCACCTACCGTAGTATTAGATGACGTAACGTAAGGGTAGGTACCGTGATCGATATCCAGCAACGTGCCCTGAGCGCCTTCAAACATAATAGGCAGACCGGCTTTCTGGGCTTTATCCAGTTCGTCGGTTACATCAACCACCATTGCACGCAGAATATCGGCCACCGCCATGGCATCGGCCAGGGTTTTGTCGAAATCAACCGGCTCTTCGCCGTAGTACTGAGTTAACGTGAAGTTATGGATATCCAGCACTTCTTTTAACTTCGCGGCAAAATCTTCGGCGTTGAACAAATCACCAACGCGTAAACCACGACGGGAAACTTTATCTTCGTAAGCCGGACCAATACCGCGACCGGTAGTACCGATGGCCTTGGCGCCACGGGCCTTTTCGCGAGCGACATCCAACGCTACGTGGTAAGGCAGAATAAGCGGACAGGCTTCACTGATTTTCAAACGTTCACGCACCGGTACACCGCGTTCTTCCAGCATGCCGACTTCGGTCATTAATGCTTCCGGACTCAATACCACACCGTTACCAATAATACAGGTAACGTTGTCACGCAGAATGCCGGATGGGATGAGATGAAGAACGGTTTTTTCGCCGTCGATTACCAGTGTGTGACCTGCATTGTGTCCGCCCTGATAGCGAACTACATACTTTGCACGGTCAGTAAGCAGATCTACTACTTTACCTTTTCCCTCGTCACCCCATTGGGTGCCAAGGACCACAATATTTTTAGCCATGAGTCGAGTATGTTAAAAAATTAGGCGTGGATTCTATCAAAATTAGGGCCACTGGATCATCTGTTTTATGCACAAATATTCAGCTGACCAGTGAATATTTGGCTTGTTCGGCGCTAATTTACTATAAAGTATAAACAAACTGAGCCAATCACCACCAAAGTGCCACCTATTTGACGTAACTGGCCAGGCTCTGATTCAGCCACTTGCCGGATATACTGCCGCCAGCGATTTGGAATGAGTAACGGACCAAGCCCCTCAATAATCAGTACCATCGCCAGAGCTGCCCAAAACCAATTTGGCATAGTTGTCCCAAAAATGCGTGAAATTGTCCCGCACTATAGCAAATTATTCATCGCTTGCTACGCAGGGCAGGCTATAATTAAGTACAACATTCCACTAAGCACAGAACATGCTATTTCCCAACCTCGGTCAGTACAGCCTGACTGTTTCTAATGACATACTGGAAGTCTATGCCACCGGAGCGTGGGATGTGGGTATGGCAAAAATGCTGAATGATGAAATGGCGCCTCTGGCCAGACAGTTCGAACAACGAGCATGGGCAGCCATTATTGATTGCCGGCGCTGGGTAATGAGTACACCGGAGTGTCAGGGGATCGTGCGCGAAGGTATTTTCGATAATATCCGCAACGGCTTGAAAAGGGCAGCCTATGTGGTGGATACCAACCACATTAAACATGCTCAGTTAGAGCGTACTCATCCGCAGATGAAATCGGATGACCCGATTTTAAAAGCCTATAAGCGTGAGTACTTCACTAACTACCTGAATGCAATTAAATGGCTCAGGGATGAAGGGTATCACCCCTGAACGCAACCGCAATTAGTACATCAGGCTGTAGACTTTACGGCGATAACCCGACTTGAGTGAATCGCCATCCGGCAACGCGTTGATAATATCCAGGATAAGCTTTTTCGCTTCGCCAAACCCGAAGTCTTTCAACAACACGCCATAGAGCAACTCCAGCGCTTCTTCAAAACGCTGTACCTGATAAAGCGCCACCGCTAAATCAACTTTGACCTGCAAATCATCCGGATTGGCTTCTGCCTGCTCCTGTAACGCACGAATCTCCGGCGTATCGGCGGCCTGCTCAGCAAGCTCTACTTTGCCCTGCAGAGTATGATAACGCTGATCCTGATCCACCAGCTTAATCGCTGCTAACAATTCCTTGGCAGCCGGCACCGCGCCCGTTTCAATCAGACAGTCAATGTACAGGTATTTACTGTCAATATTGTCCGGGTTAATTTCATAGGCCTGTTTGGCCATCGGGAAAGCACCGCTGTAATCACCGCCAGCAATAAGTTCTGCCGCTTTGGCCAAAAACTCATCTTCCGGGCTGGGCAGGTACTTGCCAAGCATGGCTCGAATTTCAATTTCTGGCTGCATACCGGCAAAGCCGTCTACCGGTTGGGCATCTTTCACAACCATTACAGTAGGCAGATTACGAATGCCGAACTGAGCCGCCACCTGCTGCTCCCGCTCACAGTCGACACGAGCGAGTAGCAAGGTTTCCGGGTAATCGCCGGCAATTTTTTCGAGCATCGGCGATAACTCTTTGCAAGGCTCGTAGCCTTCGGCCCAAAAGTCGATTAATACGATTTTTTCTTTGGAGACCTCCAGAATAATCTGCTGAAAGTTCTCTACCGTTAAATCCACGATGTTGTTCGACATCAATTGCTGCATGCTTATTTCGCCTGTTTACTTTCGTTCTGTTGTGCTTGTGTATATGGGCGCGCTGCCCCTAATTACAAGTCCGGATAACACAAATGCTACACTATCACTGACAAATTACTAAGGCGATATGATGACAACAACAAAACGCTTTGCCTCATTCAGGGATTTTTACCCCTATTATCTGAGTGAACATCAGAATGTCACCTGCCGACGGCTGCATTTTGTCGGCTCAACCCTGGTACTCGCCCTGCTGGTATTGAGTTTATTTACCGGCCAGTTAATGCTGTTATGGTTAGTCCCGTTCGCCGGCTATGGCTTTGCCTGGTTAGGTCACTTTAAGTTTGAGCACAACAAACCCGCAACCTTTCGTTATCCGCTGTATAGCTTAATGGGTGACTGGGTAATGTATAAAGATATCCTGCTTGGCAGGATTAAATTCTGACGACAGTAAGTAAGGAAAAATAATAATGAAAAATACCGTAAAAGCTCTGGCGGCCATCATTGCGCTGGGCTTGTCTGCCATGGCCGCGGCCGACACCAGCGCGCCAGCCACCTTTGATTACAAGGACGTATTTGCTCTGGAGTATGCCGCATCACCAGTGTTTACGCCTGACAGTAAACACATCATTTACGAACGTCGCAGCAACGACATAATGAACGACCGTATGCATATCAGTTTATGGCGGGTAGATGTAAAAAGCGGCCAGCATCGCCCGCTGATAGCTGAGCATGCCAGTGTACGCAGCCCGGTGTTATCGCCCGACGGCACCAAGCTTGCGTACCTCTCGGACCGCTCAGGCTCACAACAACTTTATGTTCGCTACCTGGACAGCGGCGAAGACGCGCTGTTAACCAATACCAGCTTCGCGCCCGGCAACGTGGTCTGGGCACCAGACGGCAATTCACTGGCTTTTACCCAGTTTACGCCAAAGTCTGATAAGCCTTTATTCAGCGGCATGCCCGCCAAACCCGCCAATGCCCAGTGGGCAGAAACCGGCAGGTTTATCGAAGACCTCAACTACCGCTCTGATGGTGCGGGCTATGTACCGGGCGGCTTTAATCAAATCTATCTGCTGCCCGTGGAAGGCGGTACGCCACGTCAGCTTACCTTTACCGAGTATCCGCTCAATGGTGATCTGAGTTTCTCTAACGATGGCAAACAGTTGTTCTTCTCGACGAATCCCAGTGACAACTACGCCATGGAAGTGATGAGCAGTGATATTTACGCACTGGACATTGCCACCGGTGAGTTAAGTCAAACCACCAGCCTGGAAGGCCCGGAAAGCAATCCGCAGTTGAGTCCTGACGGCAAATATCTGGCATTTAAACACACCACGGATCGTAAACTGAGTTTTCAGAGCAGTGATTTATGGGTGATGCGGAGGAAAGACGGCAAGCTGACTAACCTTACCGAATCCTTTGATCGTACCACCGGACAATTTGACTGGGGCGATGACAGTGATGAGCTGTTCGTCAGCTTTCAGGATGCTGGCCAGACTAAAGTCGCCAGGGTTGAACTCGATGGCGATATGGATAAGCTCAGCATTACCTTAAGCGGACAATCCCTGGGGCGTCCTTATACCTCTGGCGAATTTGCCGTAGCAGACAATGGCGCACTGGCTTTTGTCAGTTCTGATGGCACGACCCCGGCAGATTTGTACGTGCGCGAAAGCCGCGGCAAAGTAAGACAGTTGACCACACTCAATGAGGACGTGCTCGGTCATCTTGCGATCCCGGCCATAGAGGCCATGACAGTTACCTCAACCGTGGATGAACGCCCGATTGAAGCCTGGATGGTGACGCCGCCTGATTTTGACCCCAGCAAAAAATACCCGCTCATTCTGGAAATTCATGGCGGACCTCACACCGCCTACGGCGCCAATTTCAGTGCCGAGATACAACTCATGGCTGCCAAAGGTTATGTGGTGGTCTGGTCAAATCCCCGCGGCAGTACCTCATACGGTGAGGACTTTGCTAACCTCATTCACCACAATTATCCGTCTGAAGACTATAACGATCTGATGGATGTGGTAGACGGCGTTATCGGCAAGGGCTTTATTGATACCAACAACCTGTTCATTACCGGTGGTTCGGGCGGCGGCGTACTCACCGCATGGTCAGTAGGTAAAACCGATCGCTTCGCGGCTGCCGTGGTTGCCAAGCCGGTTATTAACTGGATGAGCTTTGCCTTAACGGCCGATGCTTATCCTTACTTCACCCAGTACTGGATGCCTGGCATGCCCTGGGAAATTCCGCAGCATCTGTGGGCCCACTCCCCGTTGTCACTGGTTGGCAATGTAACGACTCCTACCATGCTGCTAACCGGAGAGTCTGACTACCGTACTCCTATCAGTGAATCGGAGCAGTTTTATCAGGCACTTAAATTGCGCGGTGTGGAGACAGCTATGTTAAGGCTACCGGGAGCGTCTCACGGTATTGCTTCCAAGCCTTCACGGCTGATTCAGAAAGTGGGCAATATTCTGGCCTGGTTTGAACGGTATCGCACCGAGCCAGAAACTGCGAAATAGTAAGCAAAAGGGCTACTTCGGTAGCCCTTATTATTAGTTGGCGGGTGATAATTGCAGTAACTTGCCGTTACTGTCATCGGTCAGCAGGTAAATCAAACCGTTCGGACCCACTTCAACGTCTCTGATCCGCTCATTGCGATCGCGCAGGTATTCGGTTTGCGATTCAACTTCCCCGGCCTCATTAAAACGGATGCGGCGCAGGTGGCGAAACTTCAAAGCGCCAACCAGCAAATCGCCCTGCCAGTCTTTAAACACTTCTGAAGCGTAAAACGTCATGCCACTGGGTGCTATGGATGGATCCCAGTAGAGCACCGGTTGTTCCATACCCGGCTGCGCAGTTTTATCAGAAATGATACTGCCGTTGTAATCAATACCATAGGTAATCACCGGCCAGCCGTAATTCTTACCGGCCTTAATCAGGTTTACCTCATCGCCGCCTTTGGGGCCGTGTTCCATAGCCCAGATTTCCCCGGTTTCAGGATGAACGGTTAACCCCTGTACATTGCGGTGACCGTAGCTGAAGATTTCCGGCGCATCACCATCGACAAACGGATTGTCTGCCGGCACATCACCGTTGCGCTTAATGCGTACAATTTTACCAAAATGATTATCAGTATTCTGAGCTTCTTTCATGTACTTGTAGCGGTCGCCCAGGGTAACAAACAAATGCTCGTCATTGTCGAAAGCCAGCCGGCAGCCGAAGTGAAACCCATTATCGACCACTGAGTCTGCGACAAAAATATCTTTCACGTTGGTCAGGCTGGTGCCATTCAGGGTGGCACTGGCAACGCTTGAGCTGCTGCCGCCTTCGGTTGGCCGCGAATAACAAAAATACACGGTCTGATTATTGGCAAAATCCGGGTCGGCGGTAATGTCCAGCAGGCCGCCCTGATTGTCCGCCGCCACCGCTGGTACGCCACTGATAGGCTTACTGAGCCCGGTGGCAAAATTGAACTGCCGAATTTGGCCGCTACGTTCGGTGATCAGCATATCGCCGGACGGAAGAAAGGTCATCCCCCAGGGATGGTCCAGTCCGGTAGCTAATTCATTTACTTGCAGTGTTTCTGTCGCCTGGCTGCTAAACGCAACAGCACCGGCCAAAGCCAGTGCTGTTAACGTCGCAACCTTATGTTGAGGTCGCTTCATAGTCGTCTCTTGTTGTTTTAAAAAATGTTATTGCACCATCGCACGTAACATCCAGGCTGTTTTTTCGTGCACTCTCATGCGGTCAGATATTAATGCCGCCGACGATTCATCATCCGCCTGTTGGGCCAGTTTCAACGCTTCACGAGAGGTCTTCACGACCTGTTCATGAGCATGAGTGAGTAAACGGACCATTTCGCTGGCTTCCGGCACGCCTTCCACCTCTTCGATAGCACTCAACTCAGCAAATGCTTTATAAGTACCGGGCGCGGCAATCCCCAGTGTACGGATACGCTCGGCAATGTCATCTACCGCCACCGCGAGTTCAGTATAATGCTCTTCAAACATCAGGTGTAATTCGCGGAATTGCGGGCCGGTAACATTCCAGTGGAAATTGTGGGTTTGCAGATACAAGGTGTAAGAATCTGCCAGTAATTTTTTTAATCCATGGGCTACTGCTTCGCGATCTGCTTGTGCAATACCGATATCAATCTTGCTCATCATAAACTCCTTGGTTTATTCCAACTGTGTTATTAATAGCAATAATGCACTGATTTGGATTACATTACGTTTACAGCGACCCGCTCTCAGTGATGGTGATGGCCACCCTGACTACCTTCTGCACCAACACCAATTTCCACCGTTTTGGTGGTTGCGTCAGCAAAATGCAGCGTCAGGCTAAACTTATTGCCTTTTTCCAGGGGATTAACCAGCCCCATAAGCATTACATGGTAGCCGCCCGGTTTAAATTCAACCATGGCGCCGGGCTCAATATCGATACCAGCGGTTACTTGTCGCATCTTCATCATATCACCTTCCATCACTGTAGTATGAATTTGCGCTTCACCGGCAATCTCGTCAGCAACGCTAACACTGGTTAAGGTAAGAGCACTATCTCCATGATTCATCACGGTAAGGTAAACTGCAGCGGTCGTCGCCATGGCGAAGGTCGCCCGGGCGTTGGCATTGTGTACCATTGCATCATGCTCCATGCTCGCCGTCGCGGGGAACGTCAGTTGCAGCGTCAGGGCCAACACAAGGCTTTGCCAGTAACGGTTAATAGTCATTGTCACTCCACTTTCTTTTGCGCAAAAAAAGACCCCACTTGGTGTGAGGCCGTGTAGTCTGTTTTAGCTTTCTGACGCCAGCCGACTGGCTTCTTCTGACAGGCAGGGAAAGTGCGCCAGTGAAAGATACTCACTGAGGCTTAAAAGCTTACTGCCCAGTTCAGCGTAATTCGACGCGGTTACGTTAATATGCCCCATCTTACGCTTTCGACGCACGGTTTTTCCATACCAGTTAAAATGCACGCCCGGCACACCTAACAGTGCCATATTATGATTGTCGCAACCAATGATATTGATCATAGCGCTCACCGCGGCTTCACCACCGGTATTACAGGCAAGGCCCAGGGGTAAATCGAGCACCGCCCGTAAGTGATTTTCAAACTGACTGGTGGGTGAGCCGGCCTGACTCCAGTGTCCTGAATTATGTACTCGCGGGGCCAGTTCGTTAACCAGCAGTTCATCGCCACACTGAAATAACTCAACCGCCAGGACGCCCACATAGTCCATGCCATTTACCAGCTTGGTAAAAATGTCTCTGGCCTGTTCGTTTAGCGCGGCGCTGCTGGCAATCGCTGGCGCAACAGAAACATGCAGTTGCCCTTCGTGATGAAGGTTTTCGGCCAGTGGATAAACCACCACCTGACCACTTTTACTGCGCGCACCAATCAGCGACACTTCACGGTCGAAGCTGAGCATTTGCTCGACCACCAAAGGCACTTTTTTCAGATCCAGCTCGGCTAGCTGAGACTTCAGTGCCGGTAACTCACTGGCAGTTTTTAAGCGCCACTGGCCGTAGCCGTCATAACCGTCACGACTGGCTTTGATAATCAGCCGCTCACCAAGCTTATCGACACAGCTGTCGAGTTGCGCAAGGTCATCCACTACCTGATAGGGGCAATTAGGAATTGCCAGACCACTGAGTAATGCTTTTTCACGTACCCGGTCTGCACCCACTAAAATTGCGTCGATACCCGGATACAACTTACCCGAGGCCTGCGCTTGTTCAAGAAGGGGTTCGGGCACATGCTCAAACTCAACGGTAAGTGCATCAGCCAGCTCAATGGCCTGCTCAAGGGTACACTCAAGCGGTAGTTTACTGACCGGGTGTACCACTGTGTTGTTATTGACATCCACCGCCATGACATTGATGCCCAGCGCCGCGCCATCAAGATACATCATTTGTGCCAGTTGTCCGGCACCGTATACCAGCACCTGCATGGTTACAGCTCCAGTTTACCGTTAGCTAACACCGTTTCGGTTTGTTGTTTACGGAAGGCAATAATCGCTTCTCTGACCGCCGGGTCTTGTAAAGCAACAACCTGCGCCGCCAGCAAACCCGCGTTTGCAGCACCGGCTTCACCAATGGCCAGTGTTCCTACGGCAACGCCCTTGGGCATCTGGACAATTGATAATAACGAGTCCAGACCATTTAATGCCTTGGACTTGACCGGGCAGCCGAACACTGGCAAATGCGTGTGGGCGGCAATCATGCCTGGCAGATGGGCTGCTCCGCCGGCACCGGCAATAATTGCGCAAAAACCATTTTGCTCTGCCTGCTCGGCAAATTCGACTAACAGATTAGGAGTGCGGTGTGCCGAGACAACCTGAGCCTCAAATTCAACACCAAATTGTTTGAGCATTACTGCCGCGTTTTGCATGGTGGGCCAATCCGAAGTCGACCCCATTACAATTGCGATTTTCGCCATTTTGCCGTCCTCACAGACTTTGCGTTTACTAACCCGCTTAACTCGTGGTTGAGCAGCGCTTGAAAAGCGGCCGATATTAGCTCATTTTACCTCGTTTGCCCATAGAAAGCGTCTATTTGTGGTCAATTGCAAAGTGTCTGTAAACGGAAATTTCCCCGCTTTCAACGCAAGCGGCCGATTATAGATAGAGATAAATGAGTTTTTAGTATATTTTTACACAAATGCTTTTATGGGATGCTTTATGAATACATTGACGTTCAGACTACTCGAAGTTTTTCAGCAAGTTGTTGATTGCGGATCGGTGACTGCGGCCTCTAATGCGCTGCAACTTTCTCAACCCACCGTTTCGCTTCAGCTTAAAAAACTAAATACTATTATTGGTTTACCGCTTATTGAGCACTTTCAGGGCAGCGTGCAACTCACTGAAGCCGGCGCCGCCGTTTACCGCTGTGCCCAGGAAATTCTGTCTTCGCAAGATAAGCTAAAGAGTCAGATAAGTGCGCTGCAAGGCGTAGAAGTCGGCTCTCTGAAACTTGCGGTGGTGACTACGGCCAAATATATTATCCCGCCAATGCTCAGTCCTTTTTGCAAAGAGCACCCCAATATCGACGTCCGCTTTACCGTGGGCAACCGCGAACAGATTGCCGAACGTCTTATGCAAAACCGCGATGATTTGTATATCTTCACCTACCCGCCTGAAGATGAAGATTTGGTTTGCGAGCCGTTTTTGATCAATCCGCTGGTCGTCATAGCGCCGGCGGACTACGATGGCCCGGATAATTGTAGTTTAACTGAACTGCAAAACGCCAAGTTCCTGCTCAGGGAAAAAGGCAGTGGCACCCGCCGGACACTGGATGAGTACTGTGATAAGCATGATGTCTCGCTGCGTAACAATATGGTCATAGAAAGTAACGAAGCAATTCGACTGGCAGTCTCTGCCGGTCTGGGGCTGGCGGTTATATCACAGCATACACTCGACCAGTCCGCTGCCGACAGTGTAAAAGTACTGAAGATTAAAGACTTCCCGATTCAAAGCACCTGGCAGGTAGTGACTAACCGACGTCGCCCAATCAGCTTGTCGGCCCAGGCTTTTCGTCAGTCTTTGCTTGATAACCGACGTATTTGATCAGCATTTTAAGTAAGCTGGTGCGCCGCACCGGCTTGCTTAAATAGTCATTCATGCCGGCACTCAGACAGGCCTTACGATCATCCTCGAAGGCATTGGCAGTCAGGGCAATAATTGGCACCGCTGACTTCTCACCCGGCAGGTCACGAATTGCGTGGGTCGCTGAGAAGCCATCCATTACCGGCATCTGACAATCCATCAGCACCAGATCAAAATCGATTTTAGGCAGAATCTCAACCGCAGCGCCGCCATCTCTGGCCCGGATACATTTCACTCCGGCATCCTTGAGCATATCGAGAATAATCTCAGCATTAATATCATTATCTTCAACCACCAGAATTTTTAGCCCGGGAGGCAGCGTTACTTCCGATTCCTCAGGGGCCTCAGTAATCTGATTAGCCGCTGGCAAGGGTAGCCTGACGATAAACTCACTGCCTTTCTGGCGTTCGCTGTCCAACGCAATCGTGCCCCCCATTAACTCAATCAGCTTGCTGGTAATAGACAGTCCAAGGCCGGTGCCACTGAACTGACGAGAGCTTGAGGCGTCGGCCTGCACAAACTGATCAAAAATGGTTTGCTGCTCAGTCTTGTCGATACCTATACCAGAATCCCTCACCGCCAGAATCAGCGTGCCATCATGATATGACACCTGGATCACTACGCCACCGATAGCAGTAAATTTCACGGCGTTACTGAGCAGGTTATTCAATACCTGGCTGATTTTCCCGGCATCACCAAGCAAATAAGGCGGTATGTTGTTCCCCCAGTCGACTTCCAGACTCAACTGCTTACGGCTGGCTGCCTGTCGATGAATTTCGGCACAGGCCTGAATAACCTGTCGGGCTGAAAAGGGGTGACGGGTCATTTTCATTTTACCCGCTTCAATTTTCGACCAGTCGAGTATGCTGTCGAGAATCAACAGCAGGTTGTTAGCAGACTGCACTATTACCTGAATTCGCCGGCTGACTTCATCAGGTAAAGGCCGTTCCAGCAGGTTTTCACAGGTGCCGAGAATGCCATTCATCGGCGTGCGGATTTCATGGGACATGTTGGCCAGAAACTGTGATTTGGATACGTTTGCCGCCTCCGCCTGAGACAAGGCGTGAATCAACGAGGCGGTTTTTTCCTCAACCCTTTCGGTGAGGGTGAGATTAAGTTTTTCCAGCTCTTCATTCAGTGTGCGCTGACGCTGACGTGAGGTAGAAAGCTCATTAAATGCACTCACCAACCGCTCACCCAGTTCGCTGAACTCTATTGCCAGGCCCGATATCTCTTTCAATTGCAAACGGTTGTGACTGAAGGACTGAATAGGAACCGGCGATTCCGGCGAGTAACCGGCGAAGGTTTTCATCAGTTCCCGGATTGGCCGGGCAAAGATCTGAGCAACCCGTCCTCCCACAACCACGCCCACCAGCCCCAGGGCAAGCAACAGGAACAGTGCCCAACGCACATAGTCAGTGCTCATGGTCATGTAGCTGCTGTTCTCAAACAACATAGTCACTGTCCAGCCCAAAATGGGATCCCGCGACTGTGCGATAAACCAGTCGCGGTTTAACGCGGGTTGCCGTGAAAAGCAGATCTCCTGAAGACAGGCGGGTAATTCAGGCTGCTGTAACGCTTCGAGCCTGAGTTCCGGCGAGGCGTACACTACCTTACCTGCCTCATCGCGATAAATAGTCCAGAATCCGGGCAAATTACGGCTGTCATACTCAATAAAGCTACTCAGGTTAAGCGACCCTTCCAGTATCCCTCTCAGGTTGCCCTCACCGTCATACAAGGGGCTCGCAATAGCGACTATCGGGTCGTTACCAAACCCGCGCCCCTGAAACGCCTGGGACACAAAGGTCGCTTCCGTCTTCATGGCCTGAACGAAGTATTCCCGTTCCGTCACAATAGCCTGGTTCAGCCGCCTGGCCCGGCTCAGTAAATTCGTCGGATAAGAATGTGTGATTGCACCTTTTTCATTAGCAATTAAAAAGGTCAGAAACTCAGGGAATTCCTGGGCCAGATTAGTCAGCGTTTCCGCCGCAATAGCAGACAGAGGCGCGCCGTGTTTTTGCGCAATGGCCATAGATTTGGCGGTGTTACTGATAGCGCCGGCGTGGCCGTCGAGGAAGCGACTTAACTCAGTACTCATGACCTGCGCACGCTGTGTCATATAAGACGTTAACTGCTGTGCCTGCTGTCGTTGCAATTGCCCGACATGCACATAGGTCATAATCAGCACCACAAAGAAAAACAGCGAGGCAAACATATAGCGGAATAAAGTTTCCACATTAAAACGGAGTTCGTTGCCTGCAGGCAGGTAACGCAGCAAGGTAAGAAACAGCAAATGACCAAACAAGCAGGAAAAAATACCGCTCAGCCAGGTTATTGAGTACGCGGTGAATGCCATGGTGGGTGAGGCACTGTGAGTTGCATAAGCAAACACAATATAAATGGGCAGGATCAGTCCGCTCCACCAGCCAATTCCCAGCTTGAGCGGGCTCAGCACATCTTCTTTACTGGACAGCGCGTTCACCAGCAAGGGTTGCACGGCCAGAAAGACGATCATCAGCGGATCGTTGCCATGCACCAGCAGGGTGGCATAAACCACCGTGGTGACTAGCAGCGTAAGTTGAAAGGAAAATAACAGGGCTGCGGCAATGGCAAAGCCACCACCAAAAAACACCACGCCACCGCTTTCCAGTGGCGCAGGGAGCAGATTAACGACCACTCCGGCCAGTGTCAGAGCTAATGCCTGCAACAACCTGTTTTCCATAGCTGATTATTCTGCGTTAGCATCCATATAATCGAGCGTCAGGTTGGTCAGTACCCGCACGCCCAATTTCATGCCCGCATCATCCACGTAGAACTCCGGAGTGTGGTGGGCAGGCGAGTCTTCAACCGGCACATCCAGAGGTTTACCGCCCAGCCACATAAATAACCCCGGCACTTTTTCCTGATAAAAAGAAAAGTCTTCAGCACCGGTAACGGGTTTGGCAAGAATCGTATTTTGCTTGCCTGCCGTGCGTTCGACGGTAGGAAGCATTTGCGCGGTTAACGCCGGGTCGTTATAGGTGATCGGGTAATTGTAATCGAGCGGTAAAGTCAGTTCAGCCGTTGCTCCCATGCTGTCGGCAATCCCTTTTACCTTGCGAGCCATGGCTTCATAAACGTGTTCACGGGCGGCATGGTTAAGGGTGCGTATGGTCCCCACCAGCTCAACCTTATTAGGGATAATATTAGACCGGTTGCCACCGTGAATTGAGCCAATCGTGACCACCGCTGCATCATCGATAATTTTGAGTTCGCGGCTTACGATGGTTTGCAGCGACATAATCATTTGCGCAGCAGTGGTAATGGGATCCACACTTTTCCAGGGATACGCACCATGGGCCTGTTTGCCGTGGATAACAATTTTAAACGGATCGACCGCAGCCATAGTACCGCCGGGATTATAGCTGACAGTACCAATATCATTGTTGGCGCTGATATGCAGACCGAAGATCACGTCGACATCCGGGCTTTTTAACACCCCCTCCTGAACCATGACTTCCGCCCCGCCCTTCTCACCGGCTGGCGCGCCCTCTTCCGCTGGCTGGAAAATAAACTTCACTTTGCCATGCAGTTTGTCCTTCATGGAGGTCAGCACCGACGCAGCCCCCATCAGCATGGCCATATGGGTGTCGTGACCACAGGCATGCATTACCGGTACATCGTTCCCGTTGTATTCTCCTCGCTGGGTTGACCGCCAGGCCAGGTCATTTTCTTCAGGTACCGGCAGACCATCCATATCGGCTCGTAACGCCACCACCGGTCCCGGTCGCCCGCTGTCCAGAATGGCGACCACGCCCGTTTTAGCAACACCGGTTTGAACGTCCAGATCGAGCGTGCGCAGATACTTTGCAACATATTCAGCGGTATTAAATTCGCGATTGGATAACTCTGGATATTGATGCAAATGATGACGCCAGCTTATGACCTCACCTTCGATTTCATTGGCTAACCTGTCCACTTCATTGGACTGGGCAAACACGGACAGTGAAAAAAGAGGGACCAGGGCAGCAAGGACGACTCGACGCATAATATTATCCATATAATTACAATAACTTTACACTACCCCGTCTGCTCAGAAATCACAAAAAAAAACCGCTGTCAGACAGCGGTTTTTAGAACAATATAAACTAATGATTAACTTCTTTGGCGCTTCATCGCATCGAAGAACTCATCATTGGTCTTAGTCATGGAGAGTTTATTGATAAGAAATTCCATGGCATCAATCTCTGACATTTCATGGACAATCTTACGCAGGATCCACATTTTCTGCAGTTCATCCTGGCCGGTCAGCAATTCTTCACGACGGGTACCTGAACGGTTAAAGTCGATGGCCGGGAAGACCCGTTTTTCAGCAATCTTACGATTCAGGTGTAATTCCATATTACCGGTACCTTTAAACTCTTCGTAGATCACTTCATCCATCTTAGAGCCAGTATCGATAAGCGCTGTCGCAATAATGGTTAAGCTTCCGCCTTCCTCAACATTACGAGCAGCACCAAAGAACCGCTTAGGCTTATGCAAGGCGTTGGCATCCACACCACCAGTCAGAACCTTGCCTGACGACGGGATAACCGTGTTGTAAGCACGAGCCAGACGGGTAATGGAATCCAGCAGGATAACCACGTCTTTTTTATGCTCAACCAAACGTTTGGCTTTCTCGATGACCATTTCAGCCACTTGTACGTGACGACTGGCTGGCTCATCAAACGTTGAGGCAACCACTTCACCCCGCACCAGACGGTGCATCTCGGTAACTTCTTCAGGTCGCTCGTCTATCAGCAATACCATCAGTTCACATTCGGGATGATTCGCCGCGATGGACTGAGCAATATTCTGCAGCAGTAACGTTTTACCGGCTTTAGGCGGCGCCACAATAAGACCACGCTGACCGCGGCCAATGGGCGATGCCAGATCCAGCACCCGGGCAGTAATATCTTCAGATGAACCATTACCGCGTTCCATACGCAAACGTGAGTTAGCGTGCAGTGGGGTAAGGTTTTCAAAAAGGATTTTATTACGGGAGTTTTCTGGCTTATCGAAGTTAACTTCGCGAATCTTCAGCAGCGCGAAATAGCGCTCGCTGTCTTTCGGCGGGCGAATTTTCCCGGCGATTGTGTCACCCGTACGCAGGTTAAAGCGTCTGATCTGGCTGGGTGAAACATAAATATCATCTGGCCCCGCAAGGTAAGAAGAGTCAGCAGAGCGCAGGAAGCCGAAGCCGTCCTGGAGGATTTCCAGTACGCCATCGCCAAAAATGTCTTCGCCACTTTTTGCGTGGGATTTCAGAATCGAGAAAATAATGTCTTGTTTTCTCGCCCGGGCCATGTTTTCGAGGCCCATTTCTTCGGCAAGTGCGACCAATTCACTGATTGGCTTATTCTTAAGTTCCGTTAGATTCATACTGGTGGGTCTTTGTGCTTGAACGTCTTTTAGGGAAATTCGTTAATTAATAA
>NZ_CAJXQY010000115.1 GCF_913058315.1 uncultured Alteromonas sp.
ATAATCGCAATGTTGATGCATATAGCGGTGGATTTTCCGCTTCAGGCACCTGCGACCACGGTTAACTTTCTTGCGGTGCTTATCCTTGCGATAATCTGTAAAGCGCAAACACACCAAAAACAATTCACGGTAAAGTAATTTGGGAACAGGTAATGCATAAACACAGTTTCGAGTGACGTTGGTACGAATAATACTGAAAGTTGATTTGGGGCAGGTTTTTGATAGCAACGGCAGACTGAGAATTTTAGTGACAATGCTGTTTAGTTTTTTATTCTTATTATATCATTTGGCAGATCTACAGATTTAGCTGCGATAAAGGGATTTTAATGCGATTGATTAGTACGCGAACATTAACTTTAGCATCATTAGTTATGACACCTCTATGTATGGCTGATGGTGTTGTTCTAGATAATGGTGCACAAGTAAACGCCACAGTATTAGTTGGCGTGGGTTACGACAGCAATGTTGCATTAATGAATGAAAACGAACTGAGCTCGTCATTTTGGGAGACTGAAGGACAACTTGGTTTGTCTTTAAATCCCGGTGCAATGGAGCATGTATTCGACTTTTTATTTAACGACCGCCATTATACTGATTCTGAGCAGGATGATTTTACTGACTGGTCAGCGAGCTATGCAGGCCACTATGAGCCAACGAGTCGCCATCGTGCCGACGTATCAATGTCCACAACAAACTTTCACCAGCAGAGGGGTATTGGTTATACCCGCTATCTGGATGTTCCTCTGTCTGAGCCGCTGCAATATACCCAAAATGATGCTTCTTTAGCTTACGAATACGGCAGCGAGGCTGCTATTGGCCAGTTAGGTGCAGAGCTTAGTTACCTTGATTATAGTTTTGATAACTTTAGTGACTTTACCGAACGATTAAACTACAGCGCGCCAACCGTACATGCCTGGTTTGATTATAATGTTGGTGCTGTAACCAGTTTAACTCTTGATTTGTCCGCTCAGGATATTAGCTATGATATTGTTGATGTGAATGGTAGCCGGGACTCTCTGGTTTCGCGGGCGTTGATCGGTGCTAAATGGAGTGGCTTAGCCAAAACAACCGGGCGGTTCAAGCTAGGTATTGAAAATCGGGATTTTGATAGCAACTTACGTGAAGATTTCACTGGTTTGACAATAGACGCTGGCGTTATCTGGAAGCCCAAAACGTATTCAACAGTTGATATGAGCTTGACTCGGCGTACCAGCGAATCTGGCTTTTCAAATTTAATAGTTAACACAACATTTGAAGTTGACTGGCAACATGCTTGGTCGGATATTACATCTACGGCAATTACTTATCAATTTTTAAATTTGGATGAGGAAGGAAGTAATGAAAGGACTGAAAAGCGAAATTACGTCGGATTAGCTTACAGCAGGCAGTTAGCCGAGTGGTTAACAGTAAACGCCGAATACAGTGTTACTATGAACAGCTCAACGCTTGAGGGATTTGATTACGACAATCAGGTGATCATGTTGGGTTTTAAAGGAGCGATATAATGTTGAAGTTACTCAAAAGTATTTCATTAGCAGCGCTGACAGTTTTAAGTTTGGTCGTGTCAGTTTGCTCTGCTCAGGAGCTTGCTGATTATAACCTGGGTACTGGTGATACTATTAGCATTCAGGTGCACGGCGAAGAAGATTTAAGTTTTGAAACCCGCATTGGTGGTGATGGCACTATTCGATACCCTTTTTTAGGTGATATTAAAGTTACCGGTAGAACAGTGGCGCAGGTGCGTTGGTTAATTGCAGACGGACTTAAAGGGGATTATTTGGACGATCCCAGCGTTAATGTATCAGTAATTGAATACCGCTCGTTTTTTATTTTGGGTGAAGTAAAGAATCCGCAACATTACGCCTATCAACCAGGTTTAACGGTTAGGCAGGCGATTGCCATTGCCGGTGGCATGACAGAACGTGCCAGTGATGAAAAAATTGAGTTAAAACGCTTTGTAAACGGCGAGCTTACCGTTATACAAAATGTGCAGTTAGATATGGCCATTGAGCCAGGTGATACCATTACAATTGCCCAAAGCTTTTTTTAATATAGTAATAAAAGCGCCTGGGATTGCAGTAGTAGGGATGAGAGAGTAGGGCAATGAGTAATAGTGAATTAACCAATACCACCAGTAACAGCGATGAAGATATTATCGATTTGTCGCAATATATTAAAATGCTTTGGTTTAATAAATGGCGAATAGCTTTTTTGGCCTTGGGTGTAACTGTTTTGACCGCTGTATGGGTAATGCAGATAACCCCCGAATACAGGGCTACGGCTACTCTTTTAATTGAAACAGAACAAGCCAAAGCTGTTTCTATTGAAGAAGTGTATGGTCTTGATGGCAGTAAAAAAGAGTACTTAACTACCCAGTTTGAAATTTTAAAGTCGGATAATCTGGCGCAACAGGTTATTGATGAACTGGAGTTAGCCAAAGTACCAGAGTTTAATCCGTCGCTTATCGAAAAAGAGTCAGGCTTGCTGGATAGTGCTAAGGCATTTGTTAAAGGGCTTGTGAGTAGTAATGATGGGGCTAAATCGGTAAGCAAAGAAAGGGCTGAATACCTTACTCAACAGGCTATTTTAAGTCGATTTAAAGAACGGCTATCTATCAGTCCTGTTCGTAACACCCAACTCGTTAAAATCTCCTTCGAATCCGAAGATCCTGAGCTTGCCGCCAAAGTCGCTAATGCCTTGGGTAATGCCTACATCGATAGCCATATGTCTGCCAAAATGGCCATGACCAACAGTGCCATGAGCTGGTTGCAGGAGCGTAGTGAAAGCGTGTCTTCTGATTTACAGGCGGCTGAATTGGAATTACATGCGTTTAGAAACCGCGAACAAATTGTAGATTTGGAAGATGGTGTGCAGTCGATGAACTCCAGCACCATTAAGAATCTTAACGATCGCTACCTGGCTACCCGCACCAAACGCATCGAGTTAGAAAATGCCATCAAGCAGTTAAACAATTTAGAAACCGGCGAGATGAAAGCGCTGCGCGATTTAAACGTGCTCAATGATAGCCCGGTAATTCAGAATTTACGCCAGGCTGAATTAGCTGCAGAAACCAAACTGACTGAGCTGGACCAAACCTACGGGCCTAAACACCCTAAAATGATTGCGGCCAATGCCGAGCTTAAGCAAATTCGCGATAAGCTGGATAAGCAGTTACAAACTGAAGTAAACGATCTGGATGCCCAGTTGCGCGCCCTGCGTGAAAATGAGCGGCAGATCCAGGAGCAGCTGAATCAGGCCGAAGGGCAGTTTTTATCTGCCAGCGAAAAAGAAGCGCAGTATCGTAAGTTAAAGGCCAACGTAGAGCGTTTAACCGAGCTTAATGATTTAATTGTTACCCGCTTTAAAGAAATGGATATCACCTCCGACTTTAACTCGGCCAACGCCCGCTTTACTGATGAAGCACAGCCGCCGATTATTCCGGTTAAACCGAAAAAATCACTGATTGTCGGGCTGGCCATGGTGCTCTCGGTATTTGTTGGCTGTGGTTTAGTGCTGTTACTGGCGGCGCTTAATAATACCTTTACCAACTCTGATGAAGTAGAAGATGAACTTCACCTGCGCTTTTTGGGTCTGGTGCCTAAAGTTAAGCTTAAGCGTGGGCAAAACGTTCCGCTGCATACCTATTTTGATAAAAAGCAGAAGCAGTTTACCGAGTCGATTCGTACCCTACGCACCAGCTTTATGTTAAGCCACATTAATACGCCGCGTACTACTACCCTGGTAACGTCTTCTATTCCAGGTGAGGGTAAATCTACTACGGCGGTTAACTTTGCGTTTAGCTTATCGCAAATGAACAAAGTGTTACTGATTGATGCCGATTTGCGCCGCCCGTCGCTGGCTAAGCGCTTTGGGTTACCGGGCTATCAGCCGGGGCTGTCGAATTATTTAACTGGTAGTAACGAGTTTGCGGAGTGTATTTATCACGATTCGGAATCTGGCATTGATTTACTGCCCGCCGGCCAGTTTACGCATAACTCGCTGGAATTGTTATCGTCGAAGAAATTTGCTGCAATGCTTGAACAGCTTAAAAATAAATACGAGCGCATTATTATCGACTCGGCTCCGTGCCAGGCAGTAAGTGATGCACTGGTGCTGTCGAAGATTGCGGATAACACGCTGTTTGTGATCAAGTCGGATGCGACGAAGAAAGATTTGGTAAAAAATGCGGTATCCAGACTCACTGAAGCCGGCGCTAAGATAGACGGCGTTATTCTTAACCGGGTAGATGTAAACAGCAAAACTTCGCAATACTACGGCTACTACGATTATTACGGTTATACCGAAGAGGGTAGCTCAGATATGGCGAAAGCCAGTTAAGCATTGATGATTGATTTGCATAACCACTACCTGCCGGGTATTGATGATGGCCCGGCAGAGCCTACCGGCAGTATTGAGCTACTGGAAGCTGCGGTAGATGATGGCATTAGCCATTTTATAGCTACGCCGCACATTAACCCCGGCACCTTTGATAACGCTACTGTAGGTATTGCTGGCATCGCCCGTGAGTTCTACGCGCAGGTGCCCGCCAACCTGAAACAAAAAATCACCCTGCATTTTGCGGCCGAGGTGCGTATGTGTGCCGAGTTGCCCATTATGCTGCAAAGCGGTGATATTCCGTTGTTAGGTAGCTGGAATGGTAAGAAGGTTCTGTTGCTGGAGTTTCCTCACAGCCACATTCCGGTAGGGGCTGAACAGCTTATCGACTGGTTACTGGCCAACGGTATTTTACCTATGATTGCCCACCCGGAGCGTAATCGCGATATCTGGAAGAAACCTGCCAAGCTTACGCCGTTTGTAAAACGCGGCTGTTTGTTTCAGATTACGGCCGGTTCGATTACCGGTGATTTTGGGGAGCTTGCCCAGCAACGTGGTTTTGAGTTAATTAAGCAGAACATCGCTACGGTGGTGGCTTCTGATAGCCACAGCGTTAAACGCCGTCCGCCACGCATGACATCAGCGTCAAACTTGATCACAGAGCACCTGGGTGACTCTGTAGCCGAAAAGCTGTTTAGGCTTAATCCGGCGCGGATCCTGGAAGGAAATACCCATGCAATGGCTGATTAAAGGTGTAGTGGTTGTGATTAGCCTGGTGGTGATTTGGTTTGCCAGCCAGTGGGGCATTGCCAATGTGTATTATTTTACGGTGTATAACAAACTCACCGCCTGGGAAAAACAATCAGACTCATTAAGCCTGGAACAACTCGATGAATTGGGCAATGCCGTGGATGGCATGCTGAGTTACCACCCTGACCATCCGCACTATCTGGTGACGGCAGCCAAATGGCAGGAATGGTATGCGTTTTATTATTACGGGCAGGATGAGCTGGCTGATTCTTACCTGGAGCAGGCATTGGCCTATTACCAGCAATCGGCAGCTTTGCGGCCCAGCTGGCCGGAAACCTGGATCAACATGATCACCATTAAGGTGCGCCTTGATGCCTTCGATAGCGAACTGCAGGAATACATGCAACAGGCCACTCAAATGGGCCCGTACAATGAACATGTAAACTTAGGTATTGCAAAGGTGTTCTTGTACAACTGGCGTAAGTTTAATGCCGAAATGGCAGCGCTGGGCTTAACCCACGTTGAGCGTACCTTGCAAAGCAATAATGTGTTTGAGCTGTATAATTACGCTAAGCTTACCGGCCGTCAGGGCCTGCTTTGTCAGCTTATTGAGGTAAAGCAATTTGAGCTTAACGCTGAACTGCCCTGTGCGGGATAGATTAATATTTAAAGTGATTTAACTTCGTATATTGGGTGACTCTTAATCTTAAAGGGGATTAAATTGGAACGAAGAAATTTTTTAGCGCTTCTTTCAAGTTCATTATTTCCATTTAAATTTAATGTAAGCAATATACTCCCCTTCAAACTGAATAATAGAGTTAAATACGTAGAAAATTATGGCGCATTAGGAGATGGTAGCCACGATGATACTTTTAATGTAGAGAGAGCAATAGAAGATTCGATAGGCTTTGTTTTAGACTGGGGCGGCAAGGATAAAGTCTATAGAATAATGCGGCCACTCGTTGTCCCCTCTAACTCAACATGGGTCGGTTGCGCAGAAATCTATAATCAAAATGACTCAGATGATATGTCGAAATGGGCTTGTATTCATCCAGGTACTTTTCATCCAGCATACTTTGAAAAAATGGCAAAAGGGGAAGTGGAGCTTTTAAATTCAGATACTATAGTTTTTGAAAAAGAATTAAATATAGATAAAGGTGAATTAGTTTGGCTCTTTTCAATTGACGGGTATAAACGTAAGTCTTGGCAGTTTCCTTATGAAGCTGTGTTATTAAAAATTAAAGAGATAAATGGAAGTTTTATTGAGGTAGATAACAAAGTAGACTTAGCTCCTGGCAAATATTTAATGGCCAAAGCATCTGATTCAAACTTCAGAGTTATGAATAATAATAGTCTTCAGGTATGCGAAAGCTCAGTGATCTATGGATTAAGACTTAGAAGTAAAAAAGGGCCTGCTATGCAAAGAGGAGGGATGTTTCGATGTAATTTTGTTTTTTCGGAAATTTGCGGAACTAATGGAATTTTTTTAAATGCAATTTGCGAGTCAAGTATTTATGTACAACAAATGGTTTGTAGTCGTAAGTTTATCGATGTGGCTGGTAACTCTAAAAAGAGTGTAGTTGAAGTTGAAAATGCAAGTTACCAAAAAAATGATTTCAGCGAGAATATTTCTTTAATTGCTTTTAACGAAAATTCGAATAATTGCATTGTGAAGTTTAGAACTTTAGATTGTGATTGTTTTGATTTTAATAGTTCCATTGGGCAGTTCAATTCCTCTAAGAACTGCACTTTAGAGGTTTTTAATGGGGTGAGTTTATATGGCACCGGCTATGCTTTCACTTTTCAAGTCGCAGATAAAGAAACAGAAAATTTTTGTATGAATAACCGGTTCGTTTTAAAAAAATTTAAACTTGGCGACTCTTTTCGAAGTGCATTCTGGTGGAATGCCGGTGGAAGAGAGTCCTATGTACATAACTGCGGTGTATACTCTACAAGAATTGATGCAAAATCTTTTTCATCTGGGTTTAGTGCAATTGTGAGTGGAACGAATAGTTTCATATCTCCCGATAGTACTATTGGCGGAGGAATAATCAAGGTTGAAAATGGTGCGGTAAATGTCACAGTAAATTAAAAATCTACCACCCTTTGAACGAAAATCATCGCCTGCCAAGCTCAACATTTTTGCATTCATCATTACTCACTGGCACTATCGTTTATATTACAAATAACATAACAACCAAGCCGCTTATGGCGCTTGCGTTTATTTGAGAAGTATAGATGTTAAAGAGCGCCCAGATTGTGGCCCACCAAACCCGATTGTTCCCTAAAAATCAGGGAGCCGATAACTACCTTATTAACGGCATTGCCGCCCGTTGTGACTGGGTAGTGTTGTCGGATCTACAGGCGCCCCAAACTGCGCTGGTAAAGCGTAAATCCCATACACCTAAAACTGTGTTTTTGTCGCTACGGGCGCCGTTTGTTGCGATTAAGTATTTTTATGATGAGGTACTGCCACAGCTCACTGCGCCTTTTGTTCTGGTGAGTGGTTCGGAAGATATCACCGTGCCTAATCAAACGGATAAGCGCTGGCGAGTCTTTAATGACCAGGAACAGGCGATGATCGAAGCGATCCTCGCACACCCCAATCTCATTCACTGGTATGCCGAGAATCTGGATGATGCCAGTCAGCCAGGCATGAGCCCGCTGCCATTGGGGTTAGTGCATCATGAGTCTGATGCTACGCCGGATCTGGTTGATCCCAACCCGGTCCCCTTAAGGAACCGCCCGAATACTGTGCTTTGTGCTCACCGCATTCGCGACGGCGAACAATGGGCGCCTCGAGAGCAGGTAAGCAAGCTGGCGAGTACCTATTGGGGAGCTTTCTGCCGGGTAATCGATGAGGAAGTCAGCCTGGAAGAATATTTTACAGCGCTGCATCAGCACAGCTTTGTGCTGTGTGTGGAAGGTGGTGGCATCGATCCTTCACCAAAAGCCTGGCACGCCCTGTTAAACGGTACCATTCCCATTATACGTTCGCCTGGTTTACGGGCAGCTTACCAGAAGTTTCCGGTGGTGTTTGTGGATGACTGGTCGGCCGACAGTTTAAATGAGGCCAGGCTGGCCAAGTGGAAAGAAGTATTGCAGCCCTGGTACGACGAACCGATTTTACGCCAGCAGGTAATGTACAAGCTGGGATTAGATTACTGGTGGGATAGCATAACCAGTCACTATATGCGCCATGCCGTTGCCGAATCAGTACCTGAACCGGCCCGGCCTGAACAGGCAGAGCACGCATAAAAAAACGGCGCTTTTAAAGCGCCGTTTTTGGTATTGGGTAGTGGGTAGTGGGTTCTTAGTTACTTCTTGAAGCGGCGGGCTGCGCCAACACCAACTAAGCCAAGAACGAAGAGCAGTGCGGTAGCCGGAGCAGTAACGCTAACCTGACCAATTGGCTGACCAGTAATGCCTACCACGATGTTATCGAACTCACCCGCGATGCCGGTAGTAGTAACTACCATACGGTCAAACTGTTCTTCGAGCGTGAAATCGATGTTAACGTAAACGTTTGAGCTGTCGCCCGTTCTGTCGCCTGCGCTACCGTCTAATTCGGCCAGCAGTTCAGTACCAGTTATTGAACCAATCAGATCCTGACCTGAGTAAAACGCGAAGCTGTTATAAGTATCTACAGAACCCCAGTAGAAGCCTAGGTAAGTAATACCAAACGGCGCCTGTTCGCTGTACAGGTTATCGAAAAATGCCAGCATTGGCGTGTAGTCGAAAGTCGCGCTTGACGTGCCTGAACCATTGTTAGTCAGGTAGCCGTAACAGGTGTTGTCACCCGCTGGTGCCGCAGCTACACGTTGCTGAGTACCTTTACGTACGTTGATTTCGCCAACGTTACCGTCGATATTGATGCCTAACGGGCTATCGTTGATGCTGTTAACCGCACACTCGTCTTCAAAACCGGCAGTGGTATATTCAGTAGAACCAGGGAAGCCCGGAACGCCTGTTGCTGCATCGAAGGTTTCGATCAGATAGTTACCAGGCACTGTAGCACCAGTGATCGGATCGATGTACTGACTGGTTAAGCCTGAACCGTCTGTAGCGGTTGCCCCACCAAAAGAGATAGTTGCTGCCTGTGAAAACGTAGTAACACTGCTTAACAGCAATGCGCTGATTGTTAAAACTTTACGAGATGAAAATAACTTACACATTTTACTACCCTTGTGTCGGTTGACTGCTTTCTTCTCGTTATACAGCGAATTCCGTGCCATAATTTCACACCATTGATTTTCAACATGTTATTTTGTTTTAGAGACAAGGTCTCATAGCAGTTGTAAAAAAAACTGACTAGGTAATTTTCGTACGTTAGGGGCTTTTTCACACTACTATTATGTCGCCGACTGAGCGACTTTTAAGCATGTTAAGCGGTGGTATGGTATTAAATATGATAAGTGTGCTGTTAGAAGACCTGTCAAACCGGCTATTACGTATGATTATGCATTAGTTCATGTATCAGTGGTATGCGTTCGATAACGATGGCAATCATCACAAGCAGTAGCCAGGTAAGCCGTAAAGATAGCTGACGGGCACTGGAAACCGTAAAACATAAATACAACGATAAACCCAGCGACGCCCCGAGTTCATTACGCAGGATATCCCCCCACTGAAAAGCCCGCCCCACCATACTCTGAATACTTTCTACACTCAGGCTGATGGCTAACACCACCATTAAAAACAATACAATCCGGTAAACGAGTGTGCCGCGGGTAAAGCGGAAAAAGGCAAAACCAAACAAACAGAAAAAGACAATGTGGCCGGTGTTAAGTAAAGCAGCGCCCAGGCTTTGCTGTAGCGCCTTGGGCACCGGTATAAAAAAAAGTGTTGATAGCACTGCAAACACCGCGATTAACCCCACAATAGCGCGAGGCCTGGTGTGTTGTTCTTCCTGAACTGTCATCCGAATTCATGCATTAAAAAAGGAAAGGAATTGTTACTATAGCCCTATAAAAGCCAGCATCACAAGGAGAATCACTTGGCATTTTTAAGCGAGAGTACGTTTCAAACCATTATCGGTGCCACACCACTGGTTTCTATCGATCTGATTGTGAAAAACGGTAAAGACGAGGTGCTATTGGGATATCGTACTAATCGCCCGGCGCAGGGGTATTGGTTTGTACCAGGTGGCCGGGTGCAGAAAAACGAAAAGCTGGATAAGGCTTTTTTGCGCCTCACTGAGGGGGAGTTAGGTGTGGCCATAGAAAGATCGGCAGCTAACTTTATGGGTGTTTATGAGCACTTATATGATGACAGCGCGTTTGATGAAACCGTATCTACCCATTATGTAGTGTTGGGTTACGAACTTAAGCTGGATATCAGTTTGGATGCGTTGCCAAAAGAACAGCATAATCAGTATGCCTGGATGGCGAGTGATGAATTGCTAAATCGCGATGATGTGCATGTGCATACCAAGTGGTATGTGGAGTAGACGGGCGTTTTTAGCGGTGGATAAAGAGGCGGGTTAAACCCACCTCCTCAAATCATTGCTTTCAGTGACTGGTTAAAGTACTTCAAACTCAACTTCAACGTTACCGCGGGTGGCATTGGAATAAGGGCATACTTCGTGCGCCTTGGCTACCATGGCTTCTTTGTCGGTATCAATATCACCTAAATCTACGATCAGTTTTACTTTAATCGCAAAGCCGGTTGGAATGGGGCCAATGCCTACTTCGCCGGTTACCTTAACGTCTTCCGGTAGCTTTACTTTTTCCTGACCCGCCACAAAGCCCAGCGCGCCAATAAAGCAGGCTGCATAGCCAGCAGCAAACATTTGCTCAGGGTTTGTGCCGGGGCCATCGTCACCGCCCAGGCCTTTTGGTACAGAAAGGTCTGTGGTTAAACGGCCATCATCAGATTCCGCTTTTCCGCCACGACCGCCGGTTGCTGTTGCTACGCCAGTGTAAAGTACATCATCTAATTTATGCATAGGGGTGTCCTCCTGAAATTTATTTTGTATGCAAAGTAAAAGTAGCAAACCTGTGGTTGCCTGACAACTATTTTGTATGCAAAATAATGGCAGAGGTATTTTAGTTATGACAGATGACGATCTGCTAAAGCTGGACAACCAGCTGTGCCACCGTTTTTATTCCGTATCCAATGCGTTTACCCGGGCTTACCGGCCGTTGTTGCAGAAAATGGATATCACTTATCCGCAGTACCTGGTGCTGTTAGTACTGTGGGAGCATAAACAGCTCACCATTTCTGAACTGGTAGAAAAAAGCCGTATCGATCCGGGGGGGTTAACGCTCATCCTTAAAAAGCTTGAGCAAAAGGGTTATGTGCATATTCAACCATCAGAACAAGACAAGCGGGTAAAACAGGTGGTATTAACCATCAAGGGTAAAGCAGCTAAAGCCGATGCGGCGGCTATTCCTAAAGAGCTGTTGTGCCAGATTAAAAACCTCGACATGAATGAGTTACAGTTACTCAGTGGCCTTATTGATAAGCTGTACTGTGATTTAACGCATGCCTGAGGTTTTGTTCACCTTTCTCAGTCATCCCGCATGTTCCTCCTTCATCATCCCGCGGATGCTATCACCTTCGTCATCCTCGAGGATGCTACCACTTTCGTCATCCCCGCATGCTCTTGAGCGGGGAACTCCTTAAAAAGCTATTTAACCTGAGCCAAACTGTTTGGGAGATCCCGGCTCAAGGCCGGGATGACAGTAATGATATTGTCATCCCCGCATGCTTTTGAGCGGGGATCTCCTGAAAAGGTTATTTTGCCTGAGTTAAACTGTTAGGGAGATCCCGGCTCGTGGGCCGGGATGACGGGAATGATATTGTCATCCCCGCATGCTCTTGAGCGGGGAACTCCTTAAAAAGGCTATTTAACCTGAGCCAAACTGTTTAGGAGATCCCGGCTCAAGGCCGGGATGACAGTATTTATTTGGCCGGGGTGACAGTCATTTTTTGGCCGGGATGACAGAATTAAAAATAGTCATCCCCGCATGCACCTCCTCCATTATCCCGCGGATGCTACCATTATCCCGCGGATGCTACCACCTCCGTCATCCCCGCATGCTCTTGAGCGGGGATCTCCTAAATAAGCGGGGATCTCCTAAAAAGGTTTTTGAAGGTGAGCCAAACTGTTTGGGAGATCCCGGCTCGGGGGCCGGGATGACGGGAAATTTTTGGCCGGGATGACCGTATTTATTTGGCCGGGATGACCGTATTTATTTGGCCGGGATGACCGTATTTATTTGGCCGGGGTGACAGTCATTTTTTGGCCGGGATGACAGCATATGTATGCTGGCTGCCCGGGATGGGAAGCGGAATATCCTTGGTCTATCTGATATCAGATATCTGCACTGCGTAATAATCATAATGCTGTACAGAACAACGCAGCTCATTACACTAGGTGCCTAATTTTTACAGCTAAATACCATGTTCAGTTAAAATTTTAGCCCTAATGTTGTTATCCCATTTTGCTGTGTTGTACAAGTCATTGTATGGAAACGAGTAGGTAATCATTACTCTTGATAAAGCTTCGCTTGTTGGAGCGTCACCAAAGGTGTTTGTTAACGGGTCAAACTCCTCAATTTCGATGTCAAACATGATCGCTTCCGCTGCCTCACTCAGGTATTGATATACTTCAAACTTCAATGTTTCAGAACTGGTCTTCGACTCATATAACTTAGCCATCACAACTAAAGCAAGCGACGGTGCAAGGCCTTTTAATGCCAACACTGCGTTCCCTCTTTCATGGTCTTCCGCTTGCTCATCCATAGCTAAACCATATGCCGTTTTAACACTGTAAAAATAAAGGTTATCGTCTTTTAGCTGTGTGCGTACCTTACCGTCCAGCTCAGCACTTGGGTAGCCGAATTTCAAATACATGGCAGATAGCCTCTCATTGCTTGGCTTATGCGTTCTTGCTAGTTCAAGGTACCTTTTCCATGCCGAAACTTCATCGCTTGAAAACCAATCGGCTGTTCCTAAAAACCACCAGACTGAAGTGTTATCGAGGTTGAGTTCTGCAAAATCCATAATTCGGTTTACAAGGTGCGGCTCTTCAAACGCGCGGTACAAGGCATGCAGGAGGTTTATGTAAAGAAGCGGCTCTGACTTAAATTTATTAAAATACGTGTCTATATCTTTAAAAGTAAACGCATCAGTATTTTGAAGGTAGCGTATAAGTGCTTTTGCTGACTCATTGTGCGGCGTAGAATCGCCCTCAGCTATCGCTTCAATGTATGCGTCGATGCTAGCGTATCTCAAATTGCTTTTCGCGGTTTCGAATTGCTGCGTTATCGTAGCTAACTCTTTTTTTAATAAGGCGATCTCGGCTTGAGCGACTTGTTTTTGCTTATCTATTAACGCCAGTTCTTCATCTAGCGCTTTCGTTTTTTCCAATACATCTTTTTCTTTTTGGGAGATACTGTCTTCAGCTTCGGCTAAGGAAGCTTTTATTTTTTCAATAGCCTCTAGTTCAGCTTGCAAGTCAGCTTCTTGTACAGCCATCTCATTTCTTATTGCATTAATTGCATCCTGATCTTTTGTAATTTTTTTCTGCCGGGCTGCTACATCGTTTTCAATTGTTTTTAGTTCATTGCGTTTTATATCAAGCTGCTTTTTAGCTTGTTCTGCTTCTTTCTTTTCTAATGTTGCCAGTCGAGCTGAATTTTCGTAGTAACCCGTATAAAGTTGAAAGCTCAGCGTTGCAGCGGCAACTATACTCGGAAGAATTGCAAACAAAATTACAGGTCTTTGGAACCATCGGCGCAATTGTTCGTGTTTTTGTAGTTCTAACAAGTCTACTTCTAACAATAGTTTACGTTGTTCTAATGCGGAGTTGCTTGGGTATTCCTGCGCCATAAATTGCCTTGTCCTTGTGATATAACTTGTCGTAATAAGTAACGCTGAAATGGTGTTGAGCCGCCTTCCTATGAGGGAGATTAAATGGCAATTTCCTCATGTTTTGGCGACAAACTTGTAAGAGTTAATCATGCGGTGTGGTTAAATAATAAACAGTGTTGGTGTTATGTCAAATACCCTATTAACCGAATGATGAAGCCAAATCGACAGTGAAAGCTGTGGTCGACTTCTACGGACCAACTGTCTTTGTGGAGATGGGGAAGTTCCCCAGCATTTTTGATCACAAAGCTCCCAATTCACCAGAATCCATGGTCATCGGTGGACAGCCCCATTTGCCAGAAAATGCACAAAAAGTTGACGAGTACAATCCAATCACATACATATCCACTGAGCGTAATTTGCCGCCATTTTTGATTATGCATGCTAATTCCGATCCCGTTGTTCCTTTTAATCAAAGCGTGTTGTTGTATCAGGCACTACGAACGAATAACCATGAAGTGGTGTTCTACAATGTACAGGGGGGAGGTCGTGGCTATCGGTTTTTCATTCCTGCCGTTACCCAAAAAGTAGGTGCGTTTTTCAAAAAGCATCTGTAATGGAACTGCGCATTTCCTTGCGGATATTGTGAGTAGTTCGCACAGCCGGTACGCCGTGAACCGGCTGTGCCCACAAAACTTAAGCCCTGGTAAACAGAATAGAAATCCTTAACTACGCCACTATTGCTGCGGCTTGTTGTAATTCGCGGCGGGATAGTTGGTTGGCTTTGTCGCCGCCGAAGCTGTGAATGATGTTATAAGCGCTGCTGGCTGGGATCCTTTTGTAAATGCACAGTGCGTATAGAAATAACCGGCAGCGTTCGCAGTTGCCGTCGCAGTGCAGGTATACTTTGCCGCCTTCGCGCAGGGTTTCGGCTACTTCCTGCAAGTACTGTTGCATAAAGGCTTTTTCAGTGTCGTCGTTAACAAAAATATCGGCGATGTTGAAGGGGAGCCATAACCAGTGCAGGCCTGCATTGGCTACGTCATTTTTTAGCTCAGGTTTGTTTTCTTCTGATGTCTGAATAGTGGCTATATGGGTAACGCCTTGCCCGCGTAACTTCGTGAGGTAATCAGGTGTGGGCCTGGCGCCCAGGGTAATGCGCCCGTTGCCGACGGTAAACCACGAAAGGCTGGATGTCATAACGAAATACTACTGTTAAGTGCTCTACACCACATAATAGTAAATTGAAAAGTAATGGCAACTGCAGCCGCCAATTACAAACAAATGCCAGATAGCGTGGGTGTATTTTTTTGACTTGGCGACATAAAACAACACACCAATGCTAAAGCACAGGCCGCCGGCTACAATCAACCATAATCCGGAGCCTGGCATGGCCTGATACAGCGGGTAGATTAACCCAACTACTATCCAGCCCATGATCAGGTAAGTAACTACCGATACCTTAGGAAAACGGTGTCTGGCTATCATCTTAAAGGCTACACCGGCAATCGCCAGTACCCAGATAAAGGCAGTGGCGATTACGCCAAGCTGGCCGCCAATGGCTACCAGCGTAAGAGGAGTATAAGTGCCCGCAATCAGCAAATAGATGGCGCTGTGATCAAATAGTTTTAACAGGCCTTTGGCCTTTTGATGGGTTACTGCATGGTAAATTGTTGAGGACAGAAACATAAAAATCAACGTGCCGCCGTAAACTGCCGAAGCGGTAACACTTACCGAGGTTTCGGCACGCAGTAACATAAACACCAATCCCACAATGGCCGCCACACAGGCGAGGCCGTGGCTGATGCTATTGAGCCATTCTTCTGCCACTGAATAAGCGCGTTTGGGTAGTGAAGTCATATTGTTCCTCTTTTAATACAACTCAGTGTAAAGCTTCAGCGAACACTTGTACACTGAAAAAATGATGCTTTTATGGCGCAGATTAAGAGGTAACAATCCCGTGATTGAGCTTGAGCCAGGAACTCCTGATTCGTGTATTTGGGCTGATACATGCTTTCTGTTGGAAAGGATGTGCATGGAGATCCCCGCTTAAGAGCATGCGGGGATGACGGGCTGTCTCTTATACACATCTCCGAGCCCACGAGACAGGC
>NZ_CAJXQY010000116.1 GCF_913058315.1 uncultured Alteromonas sp.
TGCACTGGATAAATTAGGTGAAACGGCAACGGTCTTTACTGAAGTCACGTTAACCGATCACCACATGGAAGACTTCGCGAAGTTTGAGCGTAATATCCGCACCATTGATGAAGTGATTGAATGTCACCTGATCAGTGGCGGTTATGATTACCTGCTCAAATTTGTTACCCGTGGGATAACCCATTATCAAACACTGATGGAAGAGATACTGGAACAGGATTTTGGCATTGCAAAATACTTCAGCTATATCGTACTGAAGTCGCCAATTGAAAAACTCCACTATCCGCTAACCACTTTGTTTAAACCGGAAAAGTAGTAAGTGGCGCTAACCCTATTGTATAAAGGCCCCGCTGAGCGGGGCGAGTGCTGGCAGCAAGCCGTAAGTGCTGCATTACCCGAAGTTCGCTGGTTTACCTGGCCTGAAATACCCGAGCCAGATGCCGTAGATGCCATTATCACCTGGACACTGCCCGACAATTATCAGCAGCAGTTTCCTAACCTTAAGGCCATTTTCTCCGTAGGCGCCGGTGTTGATCAATTCGCGCCGGCGTCGCTCCCGTCTCATTTGAAACTGGTGAGAATGATAGACCCCTCGATTGCCACCCAGATGCAAACCTGGGTGCTAACGGCGGTCATGATGCTCCATCGCGACATATTTCGCTATCAGCGCCAGCAACATCAGAACCTCTGGCAACCTCATAGCGTTAAGTTACCCCATGAATGCACTATCAGCATTCTGGGCCTGGGCGAACTGGGCAGCCAGGTGGCTTTTACACTAAGCGGACTTGGCTTCGCCGTGCAGGGCTATAGCCGCAGCGCCAAGCAACTGCCAGGCGTGTTAACCTTTTCTGGTGACACGCCGTCAGCAGAGATGCTGGGCAATACCGACATTCTGATTAGTTTATTGCCCTTAACGGCCAACACCAAAGGGATCCTGAACGCAGAATTACTGGCCAAACTGCCTAAGGGCGCCGCACTGATCAACGCGGGACGCGGTGAACAGCTTGTAGCCGACGATTTGCTGTTTCATCTGGATGCCGGACACATCAGCGAAGCCATTATGGATGTATTTGATCCTGAGCCGTTACCCAAAAGCCACCCATTCTGGGACCACGCTAATATTCATATTACGCCGCACATAGCATCGGTTACGCGCAATGACACGGCGGCATTACGATTGGTAGAAAACCTGCAACTCTGGCTGGCCGATAAAACTATGACCGGTGAAGTGGATAAACTCAGAGGTTATTGAATTAATTAAAAAAGGCAGCTTTCGCTGCCTTTTTTGTGTCGCTAAACTTTTAATCGTAAACGCACACATATACTTTTTTGTATTTTTCTATGGTCCGCCAGGTACCGGCAAAACCTTCCTGCATTAAAAATGTATCACCGGCTTTATAAGTAACTGGCTCACCGCCGTCTTCTGTCAGCTCAATCAGCCCTTCAATAATATAGCAAAACTCAAAGAAGCCTTTTTTCACCGAGCGGTTAACACTGGGTTCGCAGGTCATGACACCTACTTTAATCTTGTCGTTGCCCGACGCCACATGCGCCCACTTTTCCAGTAACGGATTACCCTCTAATAAAATTTTAGAATCGGCGTGGCTGGTAGCAGGTGCCTCTGAAGGATGCTGAACAACGGTTTGCAATAAGCTCATTTAAACTCCGGTTAATGGCAATGTAAATAAATTCGGGAACCCCATCCCTGGGAACACATGAAAGCATGCCTAGTATACGATTGATGCCCCGGCAACTTACTCTGAAAGCGATTTGCTGCGGGGCATAATTGTTGGGTTGTGTAGCAAAATCAGCGGATAATTACGCCGCTGATTTTGGCCTGATAAAACTGCTATAGAGGGACGGAATAACCACCAGCGTAAGCAAGGTAGAACTGATAAGCCCACCAACAATCACCGCTGCCAACGGCTTTTGGATTTCTGCACCCAGTCCGTCAGACAACAACATTGGAATGAGCCCCAACGCTGATGTCAGCGCAGTCATTAATACCGGCCGAAGTCGTGAACAGGCACCATCGAAGATGGCAGCACTCAGATCTGTGCTTTGATCTCGACGCTGATTGATGCTTTCCACCATCACCACACCATTCAATACAGCCACACCAAATAAAGTGATAAAGCCTACTGAACTGGGCACGGATAAATAGTGACCACTCACATACAAAGAAAATACCCCGCCAATGGCGGCTAGCGGAATGTTCACCATAATTAGCGCAACCAGGCGAATATCGGCAAACGCAAAATACAACAGCAAAGCAATCAGCAACAAGGATATTGGTACTACCAGCATTAAGCGCTGCATGGCGCGTTGCTGATTCTCAAACTGCCCACCAATCTGCACCGCATAACCGCCAGGCAGGGCAACGTCAGCTTCTATGGCGGCCTGAATATCGGCCACCACACTGCCCATGTCACGACCATCCACATTGGCCTGAATCACTACCCGACGCTGCACATCATCCCGGCGAATTTGCGGTGGTCCCGACTCAATCGCCACAGACGCGACATCCTGCAAGCGGATCCAGGCCCCCTGATCGGTCAGCAACCGTAGCTCTTTGATGGCAGCGATATCATCCCGAAAGGCCTCGGCATAACGCACTACGATATCGTACCGCTCATTACCGTTAATAATTTGCCCTGCTAAAGCGCCGCCAAGCCCCTGCTGAACCAGGTTCATCACATCCGCGACGTCCAGGCCATAACGACTAAGCTGCTTACGCACCGGCCGCACGACTAGCTGAGCTTCGCCGCTTATTTGCTCCATCGCTACGTCCTGAGCGCCCTCAATACCGCCAACTACCTCAGCAATCTGCTGGCCATACTCAGCCAGTACATCAAGTTCGGGCCCGAATAATTTAATCGCCAGCTCTGCTTTCACACCGGAGAGCAGTTCATCTACGCGGGTAGCAATAGGCTGAGAGAAGTTAAACAGTAGCCCCGGATGCGCCTCCAGTTTATGCGCCATGGCCTCCTGCAGTGCCACCCGGTTGGTTGCGGTTTGCCACTCACTGACCGGGCGTAGGCCCATATAGATTTCTATATTGTTTACCGGTTCCGGATCGCCGCCAATCTCGGCGCGGCCAATTTTACTCACCGCATAGGTCACTTCAGGAAATTCCAGCAACATGCTTTCCAGCTTCGGGGCCGCGCTTAGCGCCGTTTCCAAACTGGCTGAAGGTGCTAGTGTCACCCGCAGGTTAATGGTTCCCTCTTCCAGCTCCGGTGCAAACTCAGTGCCCAGCCGCGGCAGCAACACGCCGGCAACAGCTATCAGCACCAGTGAAATGCCAGTCACCCATTTTCGCTGCCCCATAGTAACCTTGAGTAGTCTCGCATAACCGTGCTCAAGTCTGCTCAGCAGGGGATTTTTGCGCTGCTTAACCGGCCCTGCGCTCAGTAAAAACGTGGCCAGTACCGGCACAAATATCAATGCCACCAGCACGGCGCAAATGAGGGCCAGCATAATAGCGATGGCCATGGGCTGAAACAGCTTGGCTTCGACCCCCTCAAAACTGAACAGCGGGGTAAATACCACCAGAATAATCAGTGTCGCAAAAAAGACAGGTTTTGCCACTTCTCCCGCCGCAGTCACCACCAAAGTGGGTGTTTTATGGGTTTCGGTGCTGTTTTTCGGTAATTTTTGGTAAATATTCTCCACCACGACCACTGAACCATCCACCAGCATACCAATGGCAACAGCCATTCCGCCCAGTGACATCAGGTTGGCAGATATTCCCAACATACTGAGCATCGCCAGCGCCAATCCGATGGAAACCGGGATAGAGAGCAACACCAGCACCGTTGCCCTCACGCTTAACAGAAACAGTGCCAGCACAATGACAATGAACATAAAGGCCAGCATTAGGGCTTTTACTACGGTATCCACCGCCTGTTTAATCAGATCGGCCTGGTCGTAATAGGGTTCAAAGTGAACGCCCTCGGGCAATGCTTTAGCAATTAAATCCAGCCGGGCATTAATGCCTTCGATTGTGGCATTGGTGTTAGCCCCCATGCGTTTTAACACCACGCCGGAAACCACCTCGCCCCGATGGGTAACGTTGCCATCGGGATCTTTAACCGACATGGTCACAGCCCCCTGACGTATTTCGCTGCCAAAGCTTACTTCAGCCACGTCCCCCACTGTCACGATAGCCGCCCCTGCAGTTTTCAGTGGGATTTGCCTGAGCTCTTCCAGTGCTTGTTGCCCCGATGACAGCCAGCCGGTACCGCGGATCACCAGCTGTTCGGGTCCGCGCTGCATGTACCAGCCACCGGCATTGTTGTTATTGCGGGATAAAGCATCCACCACGTCCTGCTGGGTCAGGTTATAAGACAGCAGACGGTTGGGATAAAGATTCACCTGATACTGGCGCACATAGCCGCCAAACGACAGTACATCGGTAATGCCATCAACCGGCATTAACATCAGTTTGATGAGGTAATCATTGAGACTGCGTAGTGCCATGCTATCGAAGCCTGAGTCCGGTTCGGCAATCAACAGATATTGATACACCTGGCCAAGGCCTGAAGTGTTGGGGCCAATGGCAGGCACCCCAACCCCTTCCGGGATCATCCCGGCGGCTATCTGCAACCGTTCAAACACCAGTTGCCGGGCAAAATAAATATCCGTACCTTCCTTAAACACCACGGTAATGCCGGATAACCCGGTTTTAGAGATTGAACGTACCTCCTCAACATCGGGCAGCGCATACATTACCGCTTCAATGGGATAGGTAATCAGTTGCTCTACCTCTTCGGCTGCCAGCCCCGGGGCTTCGGTATTAATGGCCACTTGAATATTGGTGACATCCGGAAAGGCATCGAGGTTGAGGCGCGGGATCATCAGTGCAGCCATCACACACAGGCCCACCAGCACCAGTAACAATACAAAGCGCAGCTTCACCGCGCGGCTTATTAACCATGCAAACATCATAAGCCCCTGTTAATGGTTATGTGGATCGAAACCGCCCTTGGCGATTTCCGACGCAACAAAAAAGGCCCCGTGACTCACATAGGTCTGGCCTGGTTTAACACCGCTGATGGCCTGCCAGTCACCGTATTGCGGGCCGAGTGTCACCCCTTGTGGGATCAAATCACCGTCGTCATCAGCGATATAGATTTGCCATTCGCCGTCACCGTCGCGCATCAGCGCCGACTGAGGCACCGCCAGGATGGCGTCGGTTTGCGGGCCATTAAAATAAATATCGACAAACATACCGGAGTGAAAGCGATGCGCCTGGTTATCAAGTTCAAGGCGCACTGTACGCGTCCGACTCACTGGGTCGATAGTGTGCGACTCCTGGATAACCGTGCCAATTGCAGCGATATCGCCTACTACCACACTGGCCTGATCGCCCGGCTGTAAATGCAGGTCATTCTGGGCCGACAAGCGGGCTTCGACCCATAGATGCGCCTCATCAGATAGCAGCATCAATGGCTGGCCAGGCTCAATGCGTTGCCCCTGATTGAACTCATCGGTCATGATAAGCCCCGGCGTTTGTGCCGTGAGCGTATATTCTCCCAGCGGGTAATTAGTGTTTTGCTCTATGCGGGCAATGGTAGCCCCAGATAAACCCAGCGCCTGTAAACGCCGATTGGCGGCGTTGTATTCGGTTCGGGCACTGACAAGGCGCTTTTCACCCACCGCACTCTGCCCGAGTTTACTGACCCGCTGCCACTCCACATACGCCTGCTGGAGCTGACTCTGCGCGGTGATCATCTCTTCACTGAATAACGTGACCAGTGGCTGACCTGACGTCACTTTTTCACCCAGTGCAGCATGGCGGGCAGTCACCACAGAGCTGACCCGGGGGGATACGATATAGCTGCGATAGCCATTTACCTTGATTTCGCCCGGCGCATAAACCTGTTCACTGAGGGTCATGGGTTGTAGCGTTTCCAGATGAATATCGGCCGTTTGCCGTTGCCCCTCACTGAGGTTCACCGTAGTGGTTTCACCATGCTCGTCGTGGCCATGTTCGTCATCATGACCGTGGGCCTGTTCTTCAACGTGGGCTGCGGTTTCGTGCTCTTCCTCATGGGCATGATCATGCTCCTGGGCTGGCACAACAGGTGTGTAAAGTAATGCAGTGATACTCAGCACTGCCAGATAATTGTGTAAGTGCGACATGTTACTGCTCCGGTGAAATTAAAGAAGAAACCACATCCGCCAACCCGGCGGTGATATGCAGATAAGCAACGTAGGTTTGCTGATAGTTTTTTTGCAGCGTCAGGCCAGCCTGCATGCCATCCCTAAGCTGCTGCACCTGCCATTGATAGTCTGCAAGACTAAGATCGCCCTGCGCATAACGTTGCTGAAGGACAGCAACCTGCTCAGTCATTTCGTTATCGTGCAATGCCTGCCACTGCTCAAACCGCAAACGGGTTTGCTGAAGTTGTTCAGCCAGGTTACGCACTGCTTCACGGGTATCGCGCAATTGCGCGTGCAGGCGCTCTTCGCTGGCCAGAGCCAGTTCCCGGGTAGCAAGGGCGACTTCGCTGAAATCATTGCGAAACTGAATAGGCACCGACACATTAACAGAAAACAGCGCTTCGCCTTCCTGACGGCCAACACCAAATCCTACATTGGGTACCGGCTTATTGGCGGTGTGTTGTTGCTCTGCGGTAGCGGTTGCGGCCAGCCACTCTAGCCGAGCCTGTTTTACAGCAGGCAATGAGAGTAATTTTTGCGGCGCGGGTACCTGTGGTTGCGCCTGAAAGAATGCCTGATTAACAACAACGTTCGCCGCCTGCTCTCCAGCCAGTGTGCGCAGCGTTTTTTGTGCGCTTAGCCATGCACTGAGGCGCTCGTTTTCAGCCACCATGCCCTGTGCCACTACCGACTTTGCCATGGCCAGTTCGGTACGGTTAACTTCGCCTGCGGCCAGTTGTTGTTCGGTTAATCTGAGTAGCCGCAGATCCTGCTCTACCTGCAAGCGAGCCAGTTCATATCCCTGTTGTCCCAGCTGAACATTTATCTGAGCATTAAGGATTTGCGCCAGCAGATCATTAGTGGCTATCTGCACCGCTAGTGTGCGCTGCTCAGCCTGCAGTCTGCCAACCTTCGATTGGGCTTCCCTTACCCCCCACCAGTCAATATCCGAAGACATTCCGATTTGAAAATTGGTCTCACTGCCTTCCCTTTCCACAGAGGTATCCAGTGACGGGTTATAAATGGGTTTAGTCAGGGCTTGTGCCTGGTATTTGGCGGCACTCGTTTCGTATTGATAAGCCTGCATGATGGGGTGGCGCTCCACTGTGCTCATCAGCCAACTGGCCCAGGGTTGCTCGCCGGCGAGAACCGGAAAGCTTAGTGCGGTCATTAACGCCGCACCGCAGAATTGCAGTTTCATAGGTTATTCTCTTAACAAAGTTAATCATCCGGTTATTAACAACCGGGACGCAGTAAACGTTCTTTGTTAAGCGATGGGCGGGCGCAGCAAATTGCGCCAGAAGCCAGTGGCGGGAGGCTGGTTAAGGTTGTGTCGCACCGCATAGTGGCCATCGACCGGCAGTGCTTTAATTAATAAGGGAAGAAAAATGTGCTGTGCCCCATGGCAATGACAACAGTGCTGACAGTCCAGTCCGCTGCTGTCGCTATTTTTATCCTGAGCGGTAGCCTGCTCAGAATGCGGGGCTTCATGGGACGGTTCTGACAGATGAGAAGTACTTTCCTGATGAGCAGCATGGGAGTCAAATACCACGCTCAATGCCTGCGTGCTCACCGAGAGCAGCAGTACCAGAACGAGAGAATGAATCCATTGGCTCATCAATGTCTTTGCCTTTTATCCAAATGCCTGAGAAAGCAGACTGTAAATGCGCGGGCCATTGCCCCGGGCCGGTAAAAACTCACCTTTAATCATCAGGCTGACCTTGTCAACCTGGCTCAGACCTAAGGACTCCAGCCAGGGTTGAATCCCTTTAGCCTGTTCGGTTAAGTCAAAGCGAATAAACCCGGATTCACCGTTCAACAAGTGACTGATCAACCCCTTTGCCGTGTCATCGTCAGCGGCGAGCACCGGCCCAAGAGTCTGACCATGGCCACTGGTACGCAACATGGCATAACCAACGGCAGAACCCTCTTTATAAGCCACCAGCCCTTTGCCCTGTTCTGCAACAGCAGTCAGCAGTGCCTCCCGGTTACACCCATAAGCAGCCGCATCCATGGCCAGCAGATCTGGCAGGCTATCGGCATCCAGCGGTTTAATCACAGCATCCACGGGCAGCGGTTGCACTGCGCCCACCAGTTGACCCTGAACCTGATAGATAAACGCTGCCTCGGTAAAACCACATTGCTGATACAACCGCTTCCCGGCCACCGTCGCCACCAGTTGCAGGTTACGCTCACCGGTCTGGCTCATCACGGTATCCATCAGCTTGCGCCCCAGGCCATTCCCCTGCATGTGCTCAGGCACCACCACCAGTCCTACCGTGGCATAGTGAGGACCATAATCCCACCATAAGATACAGCCCACGATGTCACCTTGTGCATTGTCGATAATGCTGCCATTGCCCTGGGAATAATGCAGTTGCCAGTCACCCATCCGATGCGGCCATTTTACCTGCTGAGTAAATTCAAGGCAGGTTGGCAGGTCGGTTTCACGCATCTCGCGAACGGTAAAAGCAGTGTTGTTCATTAGCAAATTTGGCCTGTATAGCAGTGTTAGTTCAATGACATCGATTCTACCGGCTGTGCACGATAGATTTTGCTGTTTCCCAGCGTCAGGCAAGTCGAATCTGTTATTTCACTTACCCTATTGCGGCAGAAAATCCTCCACCAGCGCGGTATGCAGTTTAACGCCGGTGGCAATGATCTCATCATTGAAATCGAATTCGGGGTGATGCAGAGGAATATGCTCGCCTCCTTTGCCCTGCCCGAGCCAGATATAAGCGCCTTCGCAGGCCTGCAACATAAAGGCAAAGTCTTCAGAGGTGAACGCCGGCTCCGGCGCTTCAACCGCATTACCCACCGTGTTGGCCACCACCAGCGCGTGCTGTGCAGCAGCTTCTGCGTTGATGGTCGCCGGATAGTAGCGGTTATAATCAATACTGATTTGCGTGCCGGTTGCAATCCCCACCCCGTTTATAACCTGGCGGATAGCGGTTTCAATTTGGTTCTGAACTGCCGGATCAAAGGTTCTCACCGTACCGGTAAGCTCCACACTCCCTGGCAATACATTGTGAGAACTGCCGCCGCTTATCTGTGTAACCGACAATACCGCCGTTGAAGTGGGTGCAATACGACGTGAAACTATCGTATTAAGCTGACTAACCAGCTCACTGGCAGCCAGAATAGCATCCGGTGTTTGATGCGGGACGGCAGCATGGCCGCCTTTGCCTTTTACCTGGATAGAAAATTTATCGGCCGCTGCCATAATAGGGCCGGAGCGCGTGGCAATAGTACCCGCCGGTAAATCCGGCCAGTTATGAAACGCATAGACACGGTCACAGGGAAACCGCTCAAACAGGCCATCATCAATCATGGCTTTGGCCCCGGCCTCGCCCTCTTCCGCCGGCTGAAAAATAAAGTGTACCGTGCCATCGAAGTTTTTAGTGCGCGCCAGATGATGAGCTGCACCGAGCAACATAGTAGTGTGGCCGTCATGCCCGCAACCATGAAAAACGCCGTGATGACAACTGGCGTAGGGCAGGCCGGTTTGTTCGACAATCGGCAGGGCATCCATATCGGCACGCAATCCGATGGCGCGTGACCCATTACCAACCCTGAGCGTCCCCACCACACCGGTTTTACCTATTCCGGTAGTCACCTGCAGGCCAATTTCACGCAGACGCCGGGCTACTTTATTGGCAGTATCCACCTCTTTAAAGGCAAGTTCAGGGTGGGCGTGAATGTCGCGCCGAAAGGCGGTTAACTCGTCCAGTAAGTCATCTACGTCGTGAGTGTTTGCCATTGTCCTTCTCCTGCCGGGGTGTACGTATGTTAGTTAGCCGTAGGATGTCAGTTTAGCGTGCTCAGCACACGCTTTTCGATCTGTTTCACCCTGATTTTTTAATATAATTTGCTGTTCAGGATGACAAAGCGGCAACCCATGCTGCACCATCCCCCCTATACTGGATTCATATTCATTCTCACTCTTTGCAGCAGAATCTGCCGTGAACATGTCATTGGTTCAGGGACTGTTTGCATCAATCAGTTTTAACAGGAAATACCCCATGACAATACAACCCGTCGAACAGTTGCTTGATACCCGCAGGCTTTCCCAGGCGTATATCAATGGTGAGTGGGTTGCCTTATCACAGGATAAGCCGTTTGATGTTATTAACCCGGCAACCGAAGAGCCTGCTGCAACCATCGGCTTAGGCGGCAAGCAGGACCTGAATGCCGCCGTGGCAGCGGCCAAAAAAGCTTTCCCATTATGGGCCGCCACACCGGTAGAAGAACGCCTTGCGGTGCTGGATAAAGTACTGGAATTAATAGATGAGCGTGCCGACAAGCTGGCCAACCTGATGTCACTGGAAATGGGCGCAACGCTGGGCTATGCCTTATCCACCCAAGTACCACTGGCAGCCGCGCATATCCGTGTTGCCCGGGAAAACCTGGCCCGCTATGAATTCACCAAAATGCGTGGCACCACGGCTATTACCCGCGAACCTATTGGCGTTGCCGGTCTGATAACGCCCTGGAACTGGCCGCTTTATCAGGTCACTGCTAAAGTCGGCCCGGCCTTGGCTGTTGGCTGTTCAGTAGTGTTAAAGCCCAGCGAATTATCACCGTTAAGTGCCCTGGCCTTTGCTGAAATTCTCCATGATGCCGGCATTCCGGCTGGCGTTTTCAACCTCGTCAATGGTAACGGTATGGACGTGGGTGAGCCACTGGCCAGTCACCCGGATGTGGATATGGTGTCTTTTACCGGTTCTACCCGGGCGGGGATCCTGGTTGCTCAGGCTGCTGCGCCAACCGTTAAACGGGTGGGTCAGGAGTTGGGCGGTAAATCACCCAATATTCTGCTGCCGGATGCCGACTTTGCCAATGCCGTTGGCCCCGGAGTCCAGGCTGGTATGCGTAACAACGGTCAGTCCTGCAGTGCACCAACCCGTATGCTGGTGCCAAAGGAGCGCCTCGCCGAAGTAGAGCAACTCGCTGCCGCAGCGGCGGAGTCGATCGTAATTGGATTGGCGGACAACGAGCTGGCAACCCATGGTCCGTTGGCAAACCGCCCGCAATTTGAACGCGTACAAACCATGATCCAACGCGGCATAGATGAAGGTGCACGCTGCGTAACGGGTGGCCCCGGTCGCCCGGATGGCTTTGATCGTGGCTTTTATACCCGCCCGACAGTGTTCAGTGATGTCACCCCGGATATGGCGATTGCACAGGAAGAAATCTTTGGCCCGGTACTGTGTCTGATCCCGTATGACAGCGTTGAACATGCCATCGAGATAGCCAACGACACGGTATACGGATTGGCCGCCCATGTGCAGTCTGCAAATCTTAACGCGGCCAGAGCAGTTGCCCGCCAAATCCGCAGTGGTCAGGTACTGATAAACTACCCGACCTGGGATCCTCAAGCGCCCTTTGGCGGCTACAAGCAGTCGGGCAGTGGCCGTGAATATGGTATCGAAGGCCTCGAAGAATATCTGGAAACCAAGGCCATTGTTGGCTACGACGTTGAAGCATAAAATTTCCGAGTAGGTAGTAAATACATGTCACCACAACTGAAACAAATTCCCAGCAATGAAAAAATTCCTGCAGAAGCCGATGTCGTCGTTATTGGCGGCGGTATTATCGGCGCAGCAGCCACCTACTTTTTATCCAAACAGGGCTACAAAGTTGCGCTGGTAGAAAAAGGCCAGGTGGGTTGTGAACAATCCAGCCGTAACTGGGGCTGGTGTCGTCAACAAAACCGCGATGAACGTGAGTTACCTACCTCAGGGCTATCGATGCGCCTGTGGGATGAGATGTCTAAGGATATCGGCTTCGATCTGGGCTTCAGACGCTGTGGTTTACGCTACGCCACCGACGATCCGAAACAGTTAGCGCAATGGGATTCGTGGCGCGATCTGGCTAAACAGTATGGCGTTAACACCGTTATGCTCAATGCCAAAGAAGCCAACGCAATGCTCCCGGCCCGCGGCCGCACCTGGATTGGCGGCGTCCACTCTATTGACGATGGCAAAGGCGAACCCGCCATTGCCGCACCGATGATTGCCGAAGGTGCCCGTGCGCTGGGCGCCACCATCCATCAGAACTGCGCAGCCCGCGGACTGGATATTACCAACGGTAAGGTTGAAGGCGTAATCACTGAACACGGTACCATCAGAACCAACCGGGTACTGTGTGCTGCGGGTGCCTGGGCCTCGGCTTTCTGCCGTCACCATGGTATTAGTTTTCCGCAGGCCAGTGTGCGTCAAACCGCGTTTCGTACCAAACCCATCAAAAGTATTGGGGATGCGGTTTACACCAATGGCGTCGCATTAACCCGGCGATTGGACGGCACTTACACGGTGGCCATCAGTGGCACAGCCAGACTGGAATTTACACCACAAGGTATTCGTTACGCTAAACAGTTTATGCCAATGTTTATGCAACGGATTAAAGCGGTGCAATTTGGCGTTAGCAGTTCTTTCTTAAAAGGCCCGGAAGCCCTCAATAGCTGGAGCAACGATAGTATGTCGCCGTTTGAGAAGATGCGCATTCTGGACCCGGCCCCGGTAAAAAGTAACTTAAGAAAAACCCTGGCTACGGTTAAGGCATTGTTTCCGGCGCTGGAAGCAATGGAAATCGAAGAAAGCTGGGGCAGCTTTGTAGACTGTACGCCTGATGCCATTCCGGTAATTTCAGAAATTGACAGTGTAGAAGGATTCTTCCTGGCGGCAGGTAGTTCTGCTCATGGTTTTGGTCTGGGGCCTGGTCTGGCGCATATTGCTGCCGATCTGGTAATGGGCAGACAATCACAAATTGATACCCAGCCCTATCGTCTGTCGCGACTGTTAGATGGTTCCAAAGTGAAGGTAGGGGCTATTTAACAACCGTCTGACCCTCGTTCCTCCGTATGCGGCCGGATGCTTAACTGCCCCGGCCGCGTATTTTATCAGACCTTTCTCAGGGCAAGCTCGCATCAATAAAGGTAGCCAGGTCCGCTTTAAACTGCGCCATTGAAGGCTCATGCACATACATCATATGCCCTGCCTCATAATAGGCCGTGGAAATATTACTGCGTAATGCTGGCGGAATTTTGAGATGGTCAATCATGTACTGGGTAGTGAAATGCGGGGTAGCCAAATCATAGTAGCCCTGCTGAAACAGCACTTTCATTTTAGGGTTCTGAATCATCGCATAAGATAAATCTATCAGGGTGTCGGGAAAGGGCATTTTAAACCCAACATTTGGCTGCACATGCCCCCAATCCCAACTGCCGAATACATCACCAAAGACCTTATAATCCACCTCCTGCTCAGATTTGAGCTCGGTACGGTAATAATCCATAAAAGCAGCCAGTAACGGCGGACCTATGGCGGTGGTCATCGGATCATAACTCATCGACTCTGAATGCACCGACAAGGTGTTTCCCTTAAAGCGAGAATCGATTCGCCCAACCGTTTGTGCGGTCTCACTGAGCACTTCTTTTGTGAACACCTGATGATTTACTCTGAGGTCTGCATCCAGCCAGTATTGCGCCTCAAGGCCGGTTAAGGCGGCAAGTTTATCGGCCAACACCTTTTTCTTATCTGCCGATAATCGTACCCCTTTCAGTAAAGCGGGAGCATATTCGTCCACAGCGAAGGCTTCTGCCGCCTTCAGGTGCTCGGCCAGTGTGGAGGGTTTGTTGGCAATGGCATCGTGATACCAGCCAGTGGCAGCAAATGTGGGTAAAAACAGTACATGGGGCAGGTCGGTCTGGCCAAAATCAAAGCCATTCACAAACTGCAAAAACGGCGACACTAACATAATGCCATTCAGACTAATCATTTCGTTGGTAAGCGCCTGGGCTACCCCTGCTGTGCGCATCCCACCATAGCTTTCTCCCAGAATGAATTTGGGTGACTGCCAGCGGTTATTCTCTGTAATATACTGCTTGATAAACGCAGACACCGAACGAATATCCTGGTCGGTGCCCCAGAAATCCTTACCTTTACCCTCCCCTACAGGGCGCGAAAAACCAGTGCCAACCGGATCAATCATCACAATATCGGCTTTATCCAGAATGGTGAATTCATTAACCACATAGCCATACGGCCCATTATTGGCAAACTCAACGTCTTTAACGACTGCCCGTTTAGGGCCAAGGATCCCCATATGTAACCACAACGACGCTGAGCCAGGCCCACCGTTATACGCGAACAGGATTGGCCGTTTGCGCAGGTTAGTATCTTCTTTTACATAAGCCGTATAACCAAACAGGGCTATGGGCTCCTGCTTGTCGTTCTTCATCAGCATGGTACCCGCGGTAGCGGTATAACTGAGTTTTTTACCGTTAATTTTGATGCTGTGGCTGGTGACGGAAGTTTTCGCTTCGGGTACAGGTGGTTTTTCTTCCGGGGCGTCCTGAGCAAAGCCAAAATAACTTACCAGACACAAACAAAGTAACGCGCGGTGAATAATAAAACGCATGGTCGAATCCCTGATTTATTGTGAAGGAACAAACAGGGTTTCTGGTATTACAGGCAGTAAAACCACTAACGGAATATGCCAAAAGAGGAACGCTGTTCGTTATTGCACTTAAACGGCAGCGCTGTACAAATACTAGCCAAGCCTACGGGCAAGCGCAACGACTAATCGAACGACTTTGATTACGCAATCACTTCTTCCCTGTTCAGCGTATGCAGTCCTGGCTAGCTGGCAGAGCTATCGTTAATCCCAATAAACACACAATGCTACTTCAGGTAGGACTTAAGAATTTTATTGAGCGCCTCGACCTCTTCAGTACGCTCTGTGTCGCTGAGCCCCGGCTTGCCCACATGTTCGCGTATATGATCTTCCAGAATCGTGGTCATCAGCCCGTTTACGGCGCCCTTGATTGCTGTTACCTGCTGCAGGATGGCCAGACACTCGTTGCCCTCGTTCATTGACTTCTCTACGGCATTTAACTGGCCGCGAATTTTCTTTACCCGGGTAAGTAGTGCCTGCTGATTTTTATGAATATGCGCCATAGTCTGCTCTGCCAATTTAGATGCTTAATGGTATACTGGGGTATAGTATATCAATAAACTCAAAAGATAGCCTGTTATGACTAAAAATATCGCTGAAAAGTGGTCTCATTCGCACAACTTTTATGTGGATAGCAGCGAATCCGAGCGCAAGGTAAACCTGGTGTTTTTACTGACTACCGTCACCATGGTAGTGGAAATTGTAGCCGGTAGCTGGTTTGGCTCAATGGCCCTGCTCGCTGATGGCTGGCATATGTTTACCCATTCTGCAGCGTTTGCGGTATCGATGTTCGTCTACTGGTATTCCCGTAAACATCGTCACAGCAGTGCCTATTCTTTCGGTACCGGCAAGGTCAATGCGCTGGGCGGGTTTGCCAGCGCGGTGGCCCTGGCAACCGTTTCGTTATTCATGCTGATTGAGTCAACAGAGCGACTGTTCATGCCCCAGGCTATCAGTTTTAACGAAGCTATTGTGGTGGCCATCGTTGGCTTTGTGGTGAACGTTGCCTCGGTATTTTTACTGCATGACGATCATCACCATCATCACGGTCACGATCATTCACATGGCCACAGTCATCATGGGCATCATGAGCATGAGCATCAGGAGCATAGCCACCATCACTCTGATCATAACCTCAAAGCGGCGTATTTTCATGTGCTGGCCGATACCCTCACCTCTTTGCTGGCTATCGTGGCGTTAGTGTTGGGTAAATTTTATGGCTGGCTGTG
>NZ_CAJXQY010000117.1 GCF_913058315.1 uncultured Alteromonas sp.
ACATTAAGCGCGCCACCATTATTGTGGATTTTAAACTCATTGATGTGTCTAACAGTCGTGAGGCGGCTATATGGCAGGAAAGTTTCCAAACCCAGGGAGAATTAGTCACCCGGGCGCCTGAAATTGTGGAATCACTGGAACGACGGATCCGCCGCGCACTGTCGGTGCAGCCGGATATTGCACAGGCCAGTGCCGCACTGACAAAATTTAGCAGTGAGGCGAAGGGCGAACAGGTAGTACTGAACTGGCAAACGGCCGATATCGGTGCGGTGTTTTACTATAACCTGTACCGCGGTGAGTCACAGGCCGGGCCGTTCGAATTTGTTGAGAGCACTACGGAAACGCGCTACGTCGATACCAAAATCCCTCAAAGTGGTACCTTTTATTACCGGCTGGATATTATTCTGGAAACCGGTGATGAGCTGGACGGTGGGCTGGTAAGTGAAGCAAGTATTTCGAAAGCCCAGGCCAGTGCGGATGTGTCTGCGCCGTCTATCCTGCAGCATCAGGTTTATGTCAATGGGGTTAAACTGGACTTTGTGCCGTCTATTGCCAACCGGGAAAAAACCGCCGCTTATCAGGTGTACTACCGTGAAGTAGGCGGAGTCTGGGCACCGGCCGTTAAAGTTGAAGATAGCGGTAAAATTAACTATTCAGTATCGGCCATCAATCTGATGGAAGCTGATAAGAGTTACGAGTTTGCTGTAGCGACCGTTACCGTTAGCGGAAAGGAAAGCGCCAAGTCACCGCCGGTGATGGTAACCAGCGCACCCATTATTGTGCTCAATGCGGCTAACGAGTTGAAAACCCGGGAAGTCACTTTACAGTGGCAACCGGCCGCGTCGGAATACAGTGTCAGAATTGAACGACGTGGTGCAGGCACCGATGCCTGGCAAACGGTGGGTGAAATTAACCCGGGCCACAACGGTATGTATTTGGATAAACAGGGCCTGGATGATGGTTTGATTTATGAGTACCAGGTTCGCCTGTTCGATCAGCTATCTGCTTCTGCTCCTTCCAATATCACCCGTAAGGAAACCAAAAAACTGGCAGCGCCGTCAGAGTTCAGTGTGTCTGGCGGAGTGAAATCAGCCCACTTATACTGGCAGGCGGTAAGTGATGATGACGTGATGGGTTATCGGATTTATCGAACCGAAGGCGAATTGAGTCAGGATACCCTGCTCGATGAATTAATCGATATAACCGGCGCCAGCAAAACGCAGTTTGTTGACGGGGTAGACAACGGCAAGCCGCTAAAAGATGGCACCACTTATCATTACCTGGTGGTGGCATTAAATCAGTTTAAAGGCGTTGGCTTTGTTTCCGAGACGAAAAGCGTACAAACCAAGCCTCGTCCCGATGAGGCATCCAGCCCGACGCTGGCAGTAGAGAATAATAGCCTCCGTGTTAGCTGGACGCCGTCCAATGAGGTGGATATTAAGCAGTACCGGTTATTCCGTCGTTGGAATAATGAAAGCTGGCAGGAAATCGCAACGGTACCCGCCAGCGAATCCGTATTTACTGATGCCAACGTTAAACCTTATGCCCAGACCTCTTATTATGTTGTGGCAGAGGATAAAGACGGTTTACGCAGCGATCCCTCCGCCTTTGCCAGTATTCTCAGTCCGGATGAAATCACCCTTAGCGTTGCAGGTCAGGGCATGTTAAGACGGACCGATTTAAGTTGGTCGGCGCATAAGAATATTGATGGCTACAAGTTGTACCGACGGGTTCAGGGAGTTACCCGGTGGGAGCTGGTTACCGCCATTACTACGCCAAGCATTACCCGCTATTCTGATAACGACCGCCGCAACCTCGCTGATGGGGTGAGCTATGAATATACCATTAGTGCTGTTGACGGAGATAAGGAAACGCAAAAGTCGAATATCGTGACGGCCACTACCAAGGCGGTACCGGCAGCGCCTGAGAATTTTGTTGCCACAAGTAATCAGGTAAAACGAGTGACACTGTCCTGGCAGCCGGCCAATGACGACGACATCAAGGGCTACAAAGTCTACCGTGAAGAGAAAGGTAAATTTGATTTACTGGAAACACTGAGTAGTCGTACCGCAAGCCGTTATGTTGATGAAGGCAGCTTTTTCAGCAAACTGGATGATGGTCAAACCTATCGCTATAAAATACTGGCGTATAATCTATATGATGCCAACGGCATTGCCTCGGCAGTGGCTGAGGCAACCACCAAGCCTGTACCGGCCCGGGTTGAAGGGCTAACCGCCCTTGAGTCGACCCCTAATGTAGTGTTGCAGTGGCAAGCGTCTGCTGAAACCGACATTGACTTCTATCAGGTATACCGTGGCTCAAGTTGTAGTAATGTAAGAAAGCTGGCGGCCGTTAGTACGGCAAATTATGTCGATACGGATGTTTCCGGCAACCGCAGTTACTGCTATCGGGTAACGGCGGTCGACAAAGACGAGTTAGAGGGAAGTGTCTCTGCTTCTGCTGAAATCACCACTGCACCGCGTGCAGAAGGGAACTAAAAATGATCAAATTATCCAGGCTGATATTGCTGTGCTCGGCAATAACAGTGTTTTCCGGTCTCAATGTAGCAGTGGCCAACGAGTATTCCGCTATCAAGAAGGTCAGCGAGTCAAAAGAACTGGAAGGACTACGCGACAAGTATCGTGAGTGTGTATTAGCCAAAGGCACGCTATATTTAAAAGTGAACGATGTGAATTCTGCCATTGCTCATGCCCCGATAGCCTGTAAGCGTGAACTATTGAGCGTGCGTCAGTTTCTGCTTTCCGGTGCGTTTAAAGTGGAAGTGGTTGATCAGCTTATGGACTCAGTGCGGGAAGGCGTAGAGATTGACCTGGTCAATCATGTCTACAACGAGGTGCTTAAGCAAAAAGGAATCAAACCATGAAGTTAAAACTACTAGTACTGCTGGTTGCCGGGTTTATCGGTAGTGCCCAGGCGGAAGATTTAACCGGTGTTGTTACCGCGCAAGGGTTCGGAACCGTGGATCCGGCCATGGCGAAAACCAATGCCCAGGCCCGGATGCTGGCTAAACGCGCCGCACAACTTGATGCGCAACGACAGTTGTCAGAACAGGTTAAAGGTATTGAGCTACGCGCAGGTTCTACCGTAGAAGAATACGAAGTCAAAAGTGACATCATTGCTACACGGGTAAAAACCTGGTTGCAGGGTACGGTAGTGGTAGACGAAAAGGTTTACGAACAGGAAGGCACCTGGATTGCCGAAGTGGTGCTGGGAGTTTGTTTAACCAACGAAGCTGAGATTTGCAAAGAACGGGAAAGTTTAGAGGCGATCAGTAATGCGGCCAGTACTCAGTATTAGTTTTCTGGCGGTATCGCTGGCCTTAACTCCGATTGCAGCAGCGCAGTCGGTGGATGATTTCGATGAAATCAGCGCCCGGATGGATGCTGAATTTGACAACCAAACCAAACGGATCGACGACATCTACCAGGCGGTAGATGAAGCAATCGACCGCGCTTTTCGCGGCCTGACCAAGCGGATTGAAGTGAAGTGGCCCGATGGCGCACTACCCGAAAGACATCGCTGGGTGACCTATAACAAAACCATGAGCAGCCGGGCCATCGCCGACTTTGAGTCGGGCGAGTTGATCATAGAAACCCTGGTAGAGCCAGGTGAAGATCTGCAGCAACGGGTGGCTGAACTGATGGAAATGTCATCCTCCATTGCCACCGCCACACCGGCCGAGTTGGATGAGCAGGATGTACTGCTCCAGGAAGTCACTAAAGAGGTGGCAGAGGTCACCGAAGAGCCGATAGAGATTACATCATCTACCGATTCGTCTCTGGCCAGTGTGCTGCCCGACACCATTGGCGGCCAGCTCGAAGGCCTGGCGGACGCCCTGCAGCAGGACTTTTCTGCTGCGGCTCAACTTGAAATTGAATCTGAATCGGTGGATATCAGCGCGGTAGTAAGTAAAGTTGCTCAAAAGCAACAACTTACCAAAGCGGATGCAGGACAGCCCCGGCCGCAGCCTAAAGTTAATGAAGAGCCGGCACAAACACCGCAACTCGTCGCTGTACCTGTACAAAAACCACCCGTTACAGTCGAGCAGCCTGCTATACCGGAGCCACCTGAAGCGGAAGCTGAGGTAGCGGCAACCACGCAGCCTGCCGAACAGGCTAAGCCCTTTCCTGTGCCTGCGCCTATGCCGGTGCTCAGTGTTGTGGAAGAAGGCGGGCAAACCCGCTTACAACTGAAAATTGAATTCGTTAACGGTTATCAGGAAAAACTGGTTAAGCAGTATTTCGACGATATTAAAGGCTACGCTGAGCAGTATGATGTGCCGGTCTCTGTGATCATGGCGATAATTGAAACTGAGTCGAGCTATAACCCGAGAGCGGTATCACCGGTTCCCGCATTTGGTTTAATGCAGCTTGTACCAAAAACCGCTGGGCTCGATGCCCACCTATTTGTGCATGGCGAGAAAAAGATAGTAAGTGCTGACTATCTGTTTAATGAAGATAATAACCTGAAGCTGGGGTCTGCGTATTTTCATCTGCTGACTCACCGTTATTTGCGGAAAATAACCGATCCACAGGCGCGCTTCTATTGTGCGGTAGCCAGCTACAACACCGGGGTGGGTAACGTGGCCAAAACCTTTACCGGCCGCAAAAGTATCACCGCCGCAGTAGAGACCATTAATGGCATGGCGCCGGAAGCTGTTTATGCCTATCTGATGGAAAATCTACCGGCGCAGGAAACTAAAAACTACCTTAAGAAGGTGGTAACCCGAATGGCCAAGTATAAGCAGTTTGATGCCTAACCGATTGATAGTGAGAGCAACGATGAAGACAATGCGATATTTAACTTTGATGTGTGTGTTCCTGACCGGTTTCGCCAATGCAGAAGAGGTCGTTGAACAAAAGCCGGGAGGCTCAATCAACTGGTCATCCGGGGTTATTTCTGCCTATGGGTATGGTGTCGCGCCAGATGATGTGCCACTGGTTAAACAGCGTTTGCTGGCTCGTCGGGCAGCCCAGCTCGATGCTTACCGTAATCTCGCCGAAATGATTAAAGGCGTGCGGGTGTCATCTGAAACGGTGGTTGAACAGATGGTGGCACAAAGCGATACGGTGAAAACCAGCCTCGAAGCGATGATAAAAGGGGCGGCAATGACGGCCGACCATTATCAGAACGACGTGGCAACCGTGACAATGACGATGTCACTGGATGGTCGCTTTATTCAGATGATTGCCCCCGAAGTCGCTAAAAATGGCATGACCGCCGCTACCTGGTACGATAAACCGGTACAATGGGTGCTGGCCCGGACTGAGCAGATTGAGTGGCCGTCAATGACGTTGTTCCCGACGGCAGGTGCCGCAGAGACCACGCAAAAACACTTTGTTATTGATAACCCTAACCAGCTGGAGCTGGTCAAGGAAATTACCCGTTTATTGAAATCGCAAACCCAGCCCCAGGTGATTGCTCAACTGGAACAACAAATTGAGTTTTACGAAAGCAACAGTAACTTTACCGGGGTACTGATTGATGCAAGCCAGATTGGCAACTTTGAACTGGCTACCATTCCGCGGATCAGAAACCAGAAAGGCGATATCATTTATCCGACAGCGGATGATTTAACCCAGGGCCGCATTAGCAGCCGCCCGGTTTCCTACGACTTCGATGTTAACGATGCAGTGCGCAATGCGCGAATTGCCGTAAAGCCGTTTATTATTCCTGCTGAAGGTACTTACAAGTCGCGTCGTTCTGATTTAGTGATCAGCGATGCCGCCGTGGCTTTACTGAAATCACAACAAACCCTGCAAAAAGCGCTGGGTAATGCAGAAGTAATGATAGTTATTGCAAGATGATAAAGGTTACCCGCTACCAGGGGCTCTTATTGTGCATGCTGCTGGTGTTGTTATACCAGCCACAGGCACTGGCGTCGCCTAAAGTAGCCATTGTTGAAGCGCAAATTCTGATTGAAAGCGGCGAGTACGACGAAGCCATCCGGTATCTGGAAAAGGCCACCGTGCAATACCCTGGCAACGATATGTTGTTGTCGCTATACGGCGATGCGTTGTATGAGAATAAACAGATAGTGGAAGCCGAAGTGGCTTTTCGTCGGGCGTTGGAGATCAATCCACTTAATGCGTTGGCGGCCCGTCGTATTGAAGTGATAAGGTCTATTTCCGATGCGTCGGTCAGCGAACAGGCGCAGCAGTTAGAAGAGCTTACGCTTGATAAGCTTTTTGATTTGATCGCCATGGCCATGGCATTTGCCTTAGGTACGGTGATGTCGAAGTATCTGCGCAAGTTCTCTGACTGGAATTTTATGCGCCGTAGTCGCAAGTTATTTTTAAAAGGCGACTACGATGACTTTGTTGATTTACTCGAAATTCAACTTTCAACCAATGAGTTAAAACCCCTGCGCCGCAGTATTCACTTTATGCAGGAACAAATGACGCAGGACGAAATCATGACGTTGCTTAACCGCTACGTAAACACGGAAGATAATCTCCATACACTCACTCGTATGGTAAGGCTAAGTTATGCACACGGCGATACTCCGGCTACTTAGTCTTTGTGGTGCAGCCCTGTTGTGGAGTTGCGGCAGCACACCGCCGCCTCCGTCGCTGACTGCACGCTATGAGCAACTTGCCCAGGACCAGAGCTTTGCAGTGTACGCGATGCGTAATATCGCCAGTGAAGCCTATCAGAACCAAAATCTGCCACTTATGGCTAAAGCGTTGTGGAAGCTATGTCAGCGGGGCGTAGCCACCACAGGCGATACCAATGACTGTGCGGCATTGCTGGACGTAGCTATTATTCAGGGCGATGACCTGGCTCAGGCAAGGGCGCATCTGGCGCACTACTTTATTACGGGGAATCGTCAGGATTATGCCCGGGCCATGGCGGTACTGCCTGCGGGGGATACATCCTACAGTGCGATGTTTGAACTCAGTGTGGAGCGATGTCTTGACGATTCTGAGGTAACAGAATGGCAGGCGCTGCAATGCTATTTGTCAGGCAAAGCGGCAAACAGTGAGCCGGCGCTGCAAAAAGCCCTGTCGTTGTTTGAACGTTTCAATGCCCTGCACAATATGGCCGACAGTTATTTTCTGCTGGCAAAAATACAGCAAAATAAGGGCGATTCGGTAGCTGCCGCAGAGTATGCTTCCCGGGCCGCGTTGTTGTTGAATGAGCTGGGTGAGTCGGCCAAAGCCGAGTTGGTAAGAGCCTGGCGACGGGATATGGTTCATGCTCAGTAGCATTGGTTTGCGCTCCCGTCGTTATGGCAGTGTGCTGGTGGGGATTATTGGCCTGCTGGGACTGGCCTTGAACACCTGTCCGCAGTTGCTAAAGCCTCAGCGCAGACGTATTTTCTGGTTGCTGTTCAAGCGCCAGTTGTATAATTCCGGGCTCAGAGCCGCCTCTATAAACACCATCATTGCCATTTTGCTGGGTGTGTTTGTCATGTCTAAGGCCTATTCGGTCATTCCCAACAACATGCAGTTTATCGATTATTATGCGCAGTTTTTTAATATCGTGGTTATTCGCGAAATCGGGCCGTTAATTTCCGGCATCATTCTGATTGCCAGATCAGCGTCTGCGGTGACAGCCGAAGTCGGGCAAATGCAACTATACCGTCAGTTTGACGCGTTATCTGCGGTGAATATGAGTCCGGCGTTAGTATTCCTGTTGCCGGTGTTCTTTGCTTTTCCGCTGTCTTTACTGTTGATGTTTTTCTATTTTAATCTGATTTGCGTGTTTACCTCTTATGCGGTGATTGAACTTTATCACGAGGGAGGGATTACGCTGATGGCCTTTATCCGCGCTTTGCTCCAGCAACTAACCTTTACCGAGGTGGTGGTGAGTATGACCAAAGCGCTGGTGGGCGGTTGCCTGATAGGCCTGGCCAGTTTGTTTTTTGGTTACAATGTACAGGACCGATTTACCGATGTGTCCCGGGCCATTTCTAATTCGAATACCTTTCAGCTGTTTGCATTTTTTGTCCTGAATGTAGGCTTGTCGTACCTGGTGTACCTATGACCTGTTTGCAGTTTGACAACGTAGACCTTAGTTATAACGATAATGTCGTGTTCAGACAGTTAAATTTGCGGGTAAACAGCGGTGAAATTATCTGTATCGAAACCGGCGTGCTGGATGGTGGTTCAAGTTTATTAAAACTGGCCGCAGGTTTATGTGAACCGGATGCCGGCAATATTATTATTGAAGGGTTATCGCTTAAAGATATGACCGAGCAAGCCCGGTTTAAAGCTACCTGTATGGCCTTTGAAGCGGGTGGCTTACTGAGTATATTTACCAACTACAATAACATTGCCTTTCCGATGTTGTACCATACCAGAATGTCGGAGAAAGAAATTGCCAATCACATTGAGCCTTTGGCAGAAGCGTTGGCAATGAGTGAGTTACTGGCACTGGAGCCGCATCAGCTTAATGATGTGCAAACCCGGATGATGAACTTATTACGGGCAATGGTGTTTCGACCTAAACTGGTCTTACTGGATGAAGTGCAAAGTGGTATGTCACATGAAATGCGTGAAAATATGCTAAATGTGTTGCTCAGGGAACAGCAACAGCATCAGTATGCCGTAGTGATGACCGTGACAGCCGGCGACCGCACTGATTTTGCCGACCGCGTACTGGCAATCCACAACCACCAACTGGAGGAAGTACAATGAGCTTTGCCCCCTCACAGTCGCTGTCTTCCCGAGCGCAGGATACACTGCTGGGGTTGTTTGTGATTGTGGCTGTTTTACTGGCCGGCTGGTTATTATTTGAGGATTTGCAGGAGCAGCATGCCGACCAGTTACATTTTCGCGCTAACCTTTCTTCATCGTTTGGCCTGAGTGTGGGCTCGCCGGTTAAAATAAACGGTGTCAGCGTGGGCCGGATAGACAGTATCCGGTTAAGTCCGCAAGGGCAGGTTGCGCTGGATTTGGTGATGCAGCGTGAATACGAGGCATTGTATCGAGGCGGCAGCCGATTAAAAATTGATTCTACACTGGCGATCGACAATGTCCTCTCGGGAGCTGCCATTGCCTTTATTCCCGGTACGGCGGGTCAGCTTAAAAACGGCGCATTGTTGCAGGCCGAAGAGCCCCGATCATTCCAGGACCTGATGCAGGAATGGGATGTCCAGGCGCTCTCGCAGAAGGTCGCAGACATTCTGGTTAATCTCGATAAGATTGTCACTAACGTCAGCGACAACCAGGATTCGCTAACCAAAAGCCTGGAAAATGTGGCGGCACTGACCTCCAGTATGACCGCTGCCAGCCAGCAGTTACCGGATGTGCTCAAGCAGATGCAGCGGACCATGCAGGTGATGGAAACCACCTTACAGGAAGGCTCGCAAACCGTTAATGATAACATTGCCACGTTTGCCGGCGTGGCAGAACAGTCGGCTGAGCTGATTGAAAGTATCAATGCCATCGCGGTCAATATGGAGCCGACTGTGGCTGAAATGCCCGAAACCCAGGCATTGCTGAACAATTTATTATTTGAAGTAAATGGCCTTACCCGCCAGTTACGTCAACATTGGTTATTACAGGGCGGGGAGCCTGTGTCACTGCCGGGCAAACGGCCTGAAAATAATGGCTTATTCCCGCCTGATGAATCCCTGTACGGCCCCGAGGGGCAACCGCCTGTTGAAGGAGAACCCGAGTCATGAATAAGCTGTCTGTGCGCCTGTGGTTAGGCGCGGTGTGTCTGGTACTGGCCGGTTGTACGGTAAGTACCAAAGATACGGTGCTGGTGGGGCCTCCCCAACGTTCAACCAGCAGTGAGGTAGAAAACAATACGGGCACCAGCGGTGAACAACAGGCCATTCCATCAAGTATTGCCATTTTACCGTTCAGCAACGTTACCGAAGAGAAGGTCGCCGGGCCGCTGCTTCGTCAGGTTATCAATAGCCAGCTCTCCGGGCGGAATTTCTCTGTTATGCACCCGGGGGAAGTGGACAAACGGCTGCCGTCAGGGCCCCTGGATCATACGCAAATGGCTTCTTATCTGGGTGTTGAAGGTGTGTTAGTTGGTGAAGTGGTTGATTTCGAAAGATTCTTTGCCGGTATTTACTCAGAAATCAGGCTTGGGATTAAACTGTCTTTATACAATACCAAAGGCGATGTGGTTTGGACCGGCGAGCATGAGGTAACCCAACGTGCCGGCGGCGTATCCACCACAGCCTGGGGCCTGTTACTTAACGCCGCCATCGCCGCCATGAATCTGGATGATGAAAATCTGTTAGCGGCGGCCGATGAACTGGGCCGTAAAGTCGCGTTTGAGTTTCCGCAGCCGCGTTTTTATAAAGGCAGTGCCGGACCGCTTATTGAATCGGTGATACATGATAAAGCCGGCAAATGGCTGCGTTATGGCGACGTGATAGAAGTGGGTGTGAAAGGTGAGGCCGGCTTGCAGGCTTTTGTGGAGCTGGGAAATCAGTTGCGTACCGAGCTTAAGGAAGTGGAACCCGGGGTGTATATCAGTGAAATCCCGATTCAGCCAGACTGGAACGAGCAGCGAGTGCCGGTTACCGGCATCCTGCAGGATACCGATGGCAGTACCAATACGTTGCTGAGTATTACCGGTTTGGTCAATTTTGATAACGTAGCGCCTCCTGCGGTGACCAATCTGGTTGGTAGTCAGACCGAAACCACCCTTAAGCTGGCCTGGCAGGACGCCGACATGTCGGCAGCCTATAAGGTAACCCGAACCGACGAAAACGGTAGTGAAGTATTGCAGCAGAGCAGTGACTCGTTTGTGAACCTGGATATCGACTCTGAAGCGTTCAGTAAAAGTACCTATGAAGTGGTCGCCATCGATGAGGCCGGTAACACCAGTGATGCTAAAGCGCTGACTCTGACGACCTATATTAAGGAAGTGGGAAAACAAACCTTCGTCAGTGGCCCGTTGCAGGGCAACTACACCGGGATCCTGTCGCTCACCGAGACTTTTAGTCCATATCAGGTAAAGGGCGCAGTGGTCTTTGCTGAAGATAGCGAGCTCTATGTGGAACCTGGCGTGGTACTGGAGTTTGAAAGCGGTGCGGGTATTGAAATTAATGGTGAGGCTTACTTCTGGGGGCTGAAACAGAATATCCAGATTCGTGCGAGCGGTGAACAGGCACGCCGTGAACCTTACCTGGTTATCAACAATACCAAGCCCACCCAAATCTCCGGCGTAAAAATGACGGGGGCGGGGATTGGCATTCTGGTGAAATCCGGCCAGCCACTACTGGAAGCTATCGAGATCACCGGCAGCCGCTTTACGGCGTTAAGTATTGAAGGCGAGGCCAATGTGACCCTCAGATCCTGTGTGATTGATGGCAGTAACACGGCCGGTATTGTAGTGAGTGATTATGCGAAACTGACGATGTCGGATTGTTCACTACAAAATAACTTCCCGTTTCATATTCAGAATGCCTCCAGCTATGAAGTTATCGCTGAAGGCAATAAGTGGCTACCCGCGCCATCGCCCACGTCAATTTTAGGTAAAGTAAGGACTAAATAATGAGAAAGCTTGGATTCGCGCTGGCGCTATTAAGTAGCAGTAGCATCGCTGCAGACGCTCATTATGAAGAATGGACTGCGGCCGGAGGCAAGGTTAACTGGACTACTGCTCAAATTTCTGCCGAAGGTTACGGCTTGCCACCGGCCAGTGTTGGAGGCAAGGCTGGCCCGTTACTGGCGTGCCGTGCGGCGGTGGTTGATGCGCAGCGTAATTTGCTGGAAGCTACCCAGGGTGTCAGGGTAACGGCGACAACCGTTATCGATAACTACATGCTCAGCAACGACAAAGTCAAAAGTGAAGTTGAAGGGATCATCCGCAACGCCCGGATAACCCGTCGCACACCGGCCAGCGACGGTAGTTGTAAAATAGAGATGGTCATTAATCTGGGCGGTAAAACCTCGAAAACGATTTATCAGGAAGTGTATCAGGAAACCAGCTTGCAAAGCTTTTACCACACAACACTGGACTGGCTCAGTGGAGCCCTGGTGAGCAAAGCGTATGCGCAGGATGATGTAGAGCTGGAATCGCCAGTGTGGCTTCAGGAGATGGAAAAGCTGAACCGCCGGCTGTCGGTGATTGAGCAAAAGCTCAGTGACAACCGTCGCCAGGAAGCACAACCAGCTCCTGCTGCCGATTTACAGCCCACCGGTTTGGTGGTGGACGCCCGCGGGAGTAATTTCATTCCGTCGTTAAGTCCGAAAATTCGTCAGTTGCGTGGTGCTGTGGTGTATCCGGACCAGGCGGCTTCAAACGAACGTCTGCTGGAGCGTGGTCAGTTAGTGTCACTATTTGCCCGCGATGTAGATTTTGCTGTACAGCATCCTGTGGTCGGCAATCGGCCGCTGTTAGTTAAAGCACTGCGTACTTACGGTGATACCCGTACTGAAATTGTGCTGGCCAGTGAATACGCCGAACGGATCATCGAACTTAATGATAAAGGCTTTTTTAATGAAGCCGGCGTAATCATCGTCCTGGACTAGGAATTTCTTTTTCTGAACGGGTCAGGGTGGGCGGTTACCGCCCACCCTGACCACAGCAACGCTGTTGCCAGCATAGCCAACCCAGTATCTTTTGAGGCATACTAAACGACCTCGAAGATTAATATCTGTGTCTATGCCTGATTTATCCCAACGTCACACTTTTGGTATCGCCAGCCGTTGCCGCGTACTCCATGAGTTTTGCTCGGTGCAGCAATTACTCGACCTTTACCCTCGTGAAACGCCCTGCTATATCATGGGTGAGGGAAGCAATACGATTTTTACCGAAGATTACGATGGCCAGGTGCTGGTAAATAAAATTGCCGGTGTGGAAGTTTGTCACGAGCCTGGTGGTGTGAGCCTGCGGGTCGGCGCCGGGGAAAACTGGCATACGCTGGTGGCCTATACGGTAGAGCAAGGCTGGGGCGGCCTGGAGAATCTGGCCTTAATCCCCGGTTCTGTTGGCGCTGCGCCCATACAAAATATTGGTGCTTACGGGCTGGAAGCTGGTGAGCGTATTCGTGAAGTCGAAGTGGTCGACGTGGCCACGGGCAGGCAGTTTTCGTTAACCCAAAGCGAATGCCGGTTTGGTTACCGCGACAGTATCTTTAAACGAGCAGAAGCGCAGAGCTGGGTAGTGACATATGTACACTTCTGGCTGGCAGAAGACATTGCACCGGTAACGGCTTATGCAGAACTCGCTGCGCTGGATAACCCGACACCGGTTGACATATTCAATAAAGTGATAGACGTCAGGCAACAAAAACTGCCCGATCCTGCCGTTTTAGGCAATGCGGGCAGTTTTTTTAAGAACCCGACCATTACCACTACGCAATATAATGAACTTAAGAAAACCCATCCGGCCATTCCCGGCTTTGTTGTATCGGACCAACAGGTAAAAGTACCGGCAGCCTGGTTTATTGATCGTGCCGGGTTTAAGGGCCAGTGTAAGGATGGAGTGTGCTGCTATCACCGCCAGCCATTGGTACTGGTTAATCAACATCATGCTACAGGCCAGGCGCTGCTCGCCATGGCCCGGGCAATTCAGCACAAGGTTGTTCAGCTTTTCTCCGTAACGCTGAGCCCGGAAGTAAGGCTGCTGGGTAAACAAGGACGTGTCGAACTATGAAACATAAATCCCGCGAAGTCAGACAACAGTTACTTTGCGTGCTGTCTGACGGTGAATTCCACTCGGGTGAAACACTGGCGCAAACATTAAATCTTTCCCGCACGGCAATAGCCGGGCACATTAACCAGCTAATAGACTGGGGCCTTGATGTTTTTAAGGTTAAAGGGAAAGGCTATAAGTTGAACCGGCCCCTGAAACTGCTGGATGAAAAAAGCATTAGCGCAGTTCTGAGTGATAAGCCCTATGCTGATGTAAGTGTGCTGCAGGTCATCGAATCAACTAATACCGAATTGAAAAATACCGACCGGGTGCGGGCGAACGGTGATACGGTGCTGGCTGAAATCCAGACGGCTGGTCGTGGGCGTCATGGCCGGCAGTGGCTGGCACCGGTGGGCGGCAGTCTGACTTTTTCCATGTACTGGCGTTTTAGTGATGGCTATCAGGGCATGGCGGGTCTGTCGCTACTGGTGGGCGTAGCAATATGCCGTGCCTTAAAAGACTGCGGTGTGGACGATGCCCGATTAAAGTGGCCTAACGACGTTTATCTGTTTGGTAAAAAACTGGCCGGCGTACTCATTGAGGTAGAAGGCCAGATAGGCGCACCGGCAGACTGTATTATTGGTATCGGTTTAAACGTGATGGTACCGCCCCACGAATACAATGTGGGCCAGCCGCATACTGACTTAAGCCAGGTGCTCGGTCCGAACGTCGATCGGAATGAAGTAGCGGCGCGTATCATTGAACAACTCTGGACACTATTGCCTGATTTTACTCAGCGTGGTTTTGAACCTTACATTGAAGAATGGCAGCATCTTGACTGGTTTGCAGACCGCACAGTAGTGGTAAAAACAGGCGACAAACGAATCAGTGGTATTAACCGGGGTATCGATGCCAGTGGCGCTTTACTGCTGGAAACGAGTGATGGCATAACCCGGTTCCACGGAGGAGAGGTAAGTTTACGTGCAAATTAACAATGTGCTGCTTGTGGATATTGGCAATACGCGGATCAAATTCCGTTTGTTATCTGAGGCCTCAGACAAGATCACCACAGTAGATGATTTGTCGGCATTAATTACATATATAGAAGCTGCCAGCATTTCACATGTATTTGTGGCCAATGTGGGTAAACCGGCAGTAGAGGACGCGCTAGCGCAACTTTGCCTGCAACAGAAGATTATATTTTGCGCAGTGAAAACCGAAAGCGAAGCCTTCGGCATAAAGAATAGTTATCAAAATCCTACGAAAATGGGGGTGGATCGCTGGCTGGCCATTTTAGGTGCTGCAAAATTAACCGAAAAACCGTTTGCGGTGATTGATGCCGGTACGGCAGTGACAGTCGATTTTGTAGCAGATGGTCAACATTTAGGCGGTTGGATAGCTCCGGGCTTCCATACAATGAAAAAAGCATTGTTATCGAATACCACCCGGGTTTTTGAAAATGAGACCATTCCGGACCAATTATCTGCCGCCAATGACACGGAAGAATGCGTGGCGATGGGTTGCCTTGCGTCCTTACAGGGTGTTTTTTGGTCAGCCAGGCGGCGATTAAACGATCAATTTAAAGAAAATGTCATTATTTTTACCGGTGGCGACAAAAAACTGCTGACAAGTGCTTGCGACGGTGATAGTCTCAGCGCCGCGAATTTGGTGATAGACGGCCTTGCCCGCTATGCTGAAAAAGCTTCTTTTGGTTGATTTTGTTCAATTAAACGACAAGGTGGTAAATTAATAACCACTCAGTCAAAAAAAAGAAAATTTTTCGCAAAAGCCTATTGCACTGAGTGATTCATTACTCTAGAATTCGCACCCACTTGATGAGGAGCCGACTTAGCTCAGTTGGTAGAGCAACTGACTTGTAATCAGTAGGTCGCCAGTTCGATTCCGGCAGTCGGCACCATTCATCAATCTCTGGAGGGGTACCCAAGCGGTCAACGGGAGCAGACTGTAAATCTGCCGGCTCAGCCTTCGCAGGTTCGAATCCTGCCCCCTCCACCACTTTCTATGAGTGTGGCAAGAGAATTAGGAATGCGGGCATCGTATAATGGCTATTACCTCAGCCTTCCAAGCTGATGATGCGGGTTC
>NZ_CAJXQY010000118.1 GCF_913058315.1 uncultured Alteromonas sp.
AGAAACACCATGAATTTGCATGAATACCAAGGTAAGCAGCTATTCAAAGAATACGGCTTACCTGTTTCTGAAGGATACGCATCAGATACCCCTCAAGGTGCAGTAGAAGCTGCAGACCGTATTGGCGGTAACGAATGGGTAGTTAAATGTCAGGTCCACGCTGGTGGCCGTGGTAAAGCTGGCGGTGTTAAGCTGGTAAAAACCAAAGACGAAATTCGCGCTTTTGCTGAAAAGTGGTTAGGCAAAAACCTGGTGACATTCCAGACTGACGAAAATGGTCAGCCTGTTAGCAAGATCTTAGTGGAATCTTGCACTGATATCGCAAACGAATTGTATTTAGGTGCTGTGGTTGACCGTGGTACTCGCCGCGTTGTCTTTATGGCATCTACTGAAGGCGGTGTTGAGATTGAAACCGTTGCAGAAGAAACGCCAGAGAAGATTTTAAAAGCTGAAATTGACCCGATTGTTGGTCCTCAGCCTTACCAGGCACGCGAAATGGCGTTTGCTCTGGGTCTTCAGGGAGTTCAAATTAAACAGTTCGTACAGATCTTTATGGGTCTGGCGAAAATGTTTGAAGACCTTGATCTGGCGCTGATTGAAATCAATCCGCTGGTTATCAAGGATGATGGTAACCTGCATTGCCTCGACGCTAAATTAGGCGTAGACAGCAACGCAATGTACCGTCAGCCAAAACTGAAAGACATGAAAGATCCTTCTCAGGAAGACGCCCGTGAAGCGCACGCAGCACAGTACGAACTGAACTACGTAGCACTGGACGGAAACGTTGGCTGTATGGTTAACGGTGCAGGTCTGGCCATGGGTACCATGGACATCGTAAACCTGCACGGCGGTAAGCCTGCTAACTTCCTGGATGTTGGTGGTGGCGCGACGAAAGAGCGTGTTGCTGAAGCATTCAAAATTATCCTGTCTGATGACAACGTGAAAGCCGTTCTGGTTAACATCTTCGGTGGTATCGTTCGTTGTGACATGATTGCAGAAGGTATCATCGGCGCCGTTAAAGAAGTTGGCGTTGAAGTACCAGTAGTTGTACGTCTTGAAGGTACTAATGCAGAACTGGGCCGTGAAGTACTGGCGAGTTCTGAATTGGATATCATCGCTGCAGAATCATTAACTGATGCAGCAGAAAAAGTTGTTGCAGCTGCGGAGGGCAAATAATGTCAGTTTTGATCGGTAAAGATACTAAAGTTATCTGTCAGGGTTTCACTGGCGGTCAGGGTACTTTCCACTCTGAACAAGCCATTGCCTACGGTACACAAATGGTTGGCGGTGTTACGCCTGGTAAAGGTGGTACTGAGCACTTAGGTCTGCCAGTATTCAACACGGTACGTGAAGCGGTTGAAGCAACGGGTGCAACAGCATCTGTGATTTATGTACCAGCCCCATTCTGTAAAGATTCTATCGTTGAAGCGGTTGATGCCGGTATCGAATTAGTGGTTTGTATCACTGAAGGTATCCCTACACTTGACATGCTTTACGTTAAAGAATACGTGAATGCCAAAGGCGCTCGCATGATTGGTCCAAACTGTCCGGGTGTTATCACTCCGGGTGAGTGTAAGATTGGTATCATGCCTGGCCATATCCATAAGCCTGGAAAAGTCGGTATTGTTTCACGCTCTGGTACGCTGACGTACGAAGCGGTTAAGCAAACTACTGATGAAGGCTTTGGTCAGTCAACTTGTGTTGGTATTGGTGGTGACCCAATCCCAGGTTCTAACTTCATCGATATTCTGAAGTTGTTCCAGGACGATCCGCAAACCGAAGCAATCGTAATGATTGGTGAAATCGGTGGTACTGCAGAAGAAGAAGCGGCTGCGTTTATCAAAGAAAACGTGACTAAGCCTGTGGTTTCTTATATCGCTGGTGTTACGGCGCCTCCGGGCAAACGTATGGGTCACGCTGGTGCGATTATCGCTGGCGGTAAAGGTACTGCAGATGAAAAATTTGCAGCCCTTGAAGCAGCAGGTGTTAAAACTGTTCGCTCTCTGGCCGAAATTGGTAAAGCACTGCGCGAGCAAACTGGTTGGTAATCACCGCTGGTTTAGCGCGTTTGCGTTAGCAAATTATAGTTTAATAAAAGCCCGCTTTTTGCGGGCTTTTTTATTATTTATCAAAAAGATACGCTAAATAAGCTCACTCAATAAACTGCCTCAATTACCACTATAATTCAGTTGTGAAAAATATGTAAAAAAAGTTAACTGAATACGTATGCATGACATTTTCAGTTGTTAACCCAGCACTTAGTATGAAATCCGGTAATCAAACCGGCGAAATGTTGCACAGCATTTCTCAACATAACTAATAATGGGGAAAACATGAAAACGTTCAAACCCAGTGCTATCACTCTGGCACTATTAACCAGTGGGTTGGTTTTCACTAGTTATCCGCTTTTGGCACAGGAAAGTGAGCAAACAGAGCAGGGCGAAGCTATCGAGCGTATTGAAGTACGTGGTTTTAGCAGCAGTCTTATTCAGTCACTTAACCAAAAGCGTTTTGGTGATACCGTTTCAGAACAACTCTCAGCTGATGATTTAGGTGGCTTGCCCGATGTCAGTATGGCTGACGCCTTAACCCGGTTGCCCGGTATTTCAGCAGTTCGTACCGGTGGTCAGGCGGCCGAAATCAATATACGGGGCTTATCCGGCGATTTTGTCTTCTCAACACTCAACGGCAGGGAACAGGTATCCACCAGTGGTAGCCGTTCCATCGAATTTGATCAGTATCCCTCTGAGTTAATTAATTCAGCGGCGGTGTATAAATCACCCAAAGCCTCGTTAATCGAAGGCGGGGTGGCCGGAACCGTTGAATTACAAACTGCCAGCGCACTGGCCAAGGATGACAAACACACTTTCAATGCCAATGTTCGGGGCATGTTTAACGACCGGGCCAGCGAAGTGGCAGATGCTGAGGAGTTTGGTCACCGGTTGAGTTTTTCCTATCAGGGTAAGTTTCTGGATGACACGCTGGGGGTATCCTTAGGTTACGCGAGATTATACCAACCCAGTGTTTCAACCCAGTTTATCGGTTTTGCCTATAACGCTGAAGTAGATGTGGACGGCGTTGCCGGCGATGAGGATAACTATAATCCTAACTCTGATGTGGCGAGGGAAGATCAGTGTGTTGAGTGCGAACTCATTTCCGAAGGCTTTGAGATGCAGCATAAAGGCGGTGAAGAAACCCGTAATGGTTATGTTGCAGCTATTGAATGGGCGCCGCTCGATAACTTCATTTTAAAGGCCGATGCCTTTGTCTCAAAATTTGATTCCCAGGCATTCGCCAGAGGCTTTCGGGTAAAACTGGGCGGCGTTAATACCGAAATCTACAATCCTACCATCGTTAATAACAGTGTGGTCGGTGGTACTTTTGTGCGTTCAGACAGCAGCGAAACGCGGATTGAACTGGTCAATGATGATAACCAGGATTTCGATAAAGTGGAAAGCTATGGTATTAATGCTGACTGGCAGATAACCGATAACTTCGCCGCGCAGTTTGATATTGCTTTATCCAAAGCTAACAGTAACTTCCGTAATGGATTGCTGTGGTCTCTGGTGGGCGATGATGCCACCTCCGCTAGTCCCCGGTTTGATGAGAATATTCAAATTTCTTACCTGCTTAATGGGTTGAATTTACCTGATTTACAGTTTAATCAGGCCGATGCTTTCACCGATACCGACCGGGTGATGGTCAGTAAATACGGTATTTATCCTTATGTTAACAGCGACGAGCTGGATGCTTACCGGGCCGATTTTCAGTACTTTATTGATACCAATATAATCTCATCCATTGAATTTGGTGGACGCTATTCGGATCGTACTTACAGTAACGACCGCTCAGTGTTTGAATACGGCAATGATCAGGCTTTTTCTTCCAGCCAACCGCCGCTGCGTCTGACTGATGATTTGGCTGACGTCGTCAGCTGGCAGGGGGATTTTGCCTATTTCCCTAATTACCTGTCCATTGATCTTGGTAAAGCGCTGGATGCCTGGTTTCCTTCGGGCATTCCACAGCCGGCTCAAACCTGGGGAGCAGGCGACCCCGGGGTAATCAATGGTCCTGCCGATGCCACTGTCTCTACCGCGTGGTCGGTACTGGAAAGTGGCGAAGTCTTTGAAACGGTTTCTGCCGCCTATCTGATGGCGAATATCGATACCGAAATCGGTGGTTTACCGATTACAGGTAACATTGGCGTGCGCTATGTGAAATCTAAACAGAGCTCGACAACGCTGCAACGGGCGACCATGTTTGTGGAAGATCCGGTTACCGGTCAGGACGTAGAGGTCAGCGATCCCACCGCCGGAGCGCAGAATATCGTTGATGAACTTGGCTATATCAATAATTTTTATCGTCCAGCCATACTGACCTATGAATATACCGATGTGCTGCCATCGATTAACTTAAACTTCAAGCTCACGGACAACTCACAACTTCGTGTGGCGGCGGCTAAGGTAATGGGGCGCGCACCGATTAACCGCTTCGCGGCCAATGCCTCAACCAATGTGGAGCTTATCAGTGCCACACAAAACCGTGATTCCGGTGAAATTACTTTATCAAACCAACAAGCCCGCGTTTCCGGTTCGTCAAATAACAGCCCTTACCTGGATCCGTTTTACGCCACGCAATATGACATTTCCTACGAGCACTACTTTGACGACAGTGATGGGGCCATTGTGATTGCCGGTTTTTATAAAAACATCGAGTCGTTTATCGAGAATATCGCCATTGAGCCTTATGACTTTGAGGGCAATGGTTTTGTGGTACCGGATTCAGTGACCGTACCGGTGTTTTATGAAGCCGATTACCCGGGGCAGGCGCCTGAGCCGGTTGTTGATGCCACCGGTGCGCCAGTTACTGTTACTGTCCCCACTACAGATGGCCGCTATGAAACCGCCATCAATAATGCCCGGGGCGGTTATATTAGAGGGATCGAGCTCGCCTATACTCAGATATACAGCGGCTTACCCGGTATGTTGTCGGGCTTGGGGGTGAATGCCAGTTATTCCTACACTGAAAGTGAAATACAGCGCACCGTCGGCAATAGCGTTTTTGCCAGTCAGTTGCCGGGTCTGTCTGAAAATGTCGCCACAGTAACTGTTTTCTGGGAGTACGAAGGGTTTGAAACCCGGGTTTCCGGACGTTATCGCGATGCGTTTGTCTCTAAGCAGGTCGCGGTCAACGATCAGACCGTTAATTTTGATTCTGAATTAGTGGTGGACTATCAGGCTTCTTATGAAATCAATGACAACTTAAGCCTGTTGTTCCAGGTGAATAATCTGACCGATGAGCCCACCAAAAGCTACTTCACCTCGCCTGAACAAACCGGAACCATTCAGTTCTTCGGCACCCAATACTTCCTGGGGATGACTTACTCGCTATGAATATTTTTACTCAATCCACAGCATCCACCGCTATGCTGTATAAACTACTGGCTGGCTTAATGATAGTAATGGTGCTCACCCTTACCGGGTGTGGCGGTTCAGGCACCGATTCTGGCTCGAATGATTTACTGGTCTGTGGTGCGCCTTTGGTGCCGGATGCAACCGGGATGATGTGCGTGGCCAAGCCTGCGATTGATTGCGACCCGCCCACGGTGCCCAATGAAGACAACAGCGCTTGTGTGGTAGGTGCTGATCCGACACTGGATGATCCGGTATATTTTCCTGCCGCTGATCAGGCTGTGTTGTATTACAACCGGGCAGGAGTAGGGGCGTCTAATGATCCGGGGGACAGTGCCTATGATGGCTGGAAGCTGCATACCTGGAATAATGATGCCTGTGATGCGTACGCCGATGGCGATACTGACTGGGCCAATGGTCGGGCAATCACAGGGATTGACCCTAACTATGGCGCTTACTGGGTACTGGATCTTAAACCGGGTATAGCCGGCGCACCTGGCGCTTGTCATAATTTTATTATTCATCAGGGCACCGATGATGCGGGTAAAGAACTGGGCGGTGGCGACTTTGCAGCACCGTTGGATCAGGAGGATGAAACCTTTACCCGGATGAATTTTACGTTATCCGGTGTACCTCAGGTATTTGAGTTTCCACTCCTGTCTCTTGGCCCCCAACCTGTCAAAATAGAAGGCGCTGGTGCGCACTGGCTGGATACTCAGGTGGTGTTATGGGATACGCCGGATGGGGTGGAAACCGTAAAGTTACATTATTCAGCGGCGGCAGAACTGGCAACCTCGGTGGAAACCGGTCTCAACGGTACTGCTATCGAGCTCAGTCCTGCCACACTGACTGAAGAACAGGTCGCTATAGCGCCACACCTGGCTTCCTTGCCTGCATTTGAAGGGGACTGGACCAGCGATGAGGCGAAAGCCGTGCTCAAAACCCAGGTGGTGGTTGGCGGCTATGCCAGTGATGGTACCTTATTGGCAGCCACGCGACTGCAGCATGCCAATGTACTCGACCAGTTGTATACCCGTGGTGAAAATGATGCCGATGAAGTCATGCTCGGCGGTGTGTATTCAGAACAAGGGATACGCGCATCTGTGTGGGCACCCACGGCAACGGAAGTGAACCTGTTGGTTTTTAATGACAATAAGACTCTGGCGAACCGTTATACAATGACACTTGATGACGCGTCGGGGGTATGGTCTTTTTCTGGTGATGACAGTCTCGACCGTAAACTGTATCGCTATGAAGTTACCGTGTTTCATCCTTCTCTGGAAGAGATGGCGACGCTGGAAGTGACCGACCCGTACTCGCTTTCCCTGTCGACCAACGGACGCTTTTCACGCTTTGTGAATTTAAGTGATGAATCGCTGAAACCAGACGGTTGGGATACCCAGTGGATCCCGGAGATTGCGAATCCGGAAGATGCGGTGATTTACGAAGGGCATGTGCGCGACTTCAGTATTCGCGATAGGTCTACCAGTGAAACCAATCGTGGTAAATACCTGGCCTTTACTGAAACCGGCAGCGATCCGGTAAATCACTTACAGACTTTGGCTGATGCGGGATTAACTCACTTTCACATTCTGCCCAGCAATGACATTGCCACCATCGATGAAGACCCGGCCAATACTGTGGACATCTACGATACAGTGGGTCAGTTGTGCGTGAAAAAGCCGGATTCTCAGGTGTGTAATGAAGAAGATGCCAACAGCATTTTACTGGATGTCTACAACAGCTACGACCCGCTATCCCAGGCGGGCAGTGCCCAGGCGCTGACTCAGGACTTACGCAGTGTCGACAGCTTTAACTGGGGTTATGACCCGCATCATTTCAGTGCACCGGAAGGGAGTTATGCCTCCAGTGCTGAAGGGGTTGAGCGGATCATTGAAATGCGCGCTATGGTACAGGCCCTGCACGAGATTGGCCTGCGGGTAGCCCTTGATGTGGTCTATAACCACACCAATGCGTCGGGCATTTTTACTAAATCGGTACTCGATAAAGTGGTGCCCGGTTACTACCATCGTTATGAAACGGATACCGGCGCTATTGTGCGGGAAACCTGTTGCGAGGATACCGAGCCGCGTAATGTGATGATGGAAAAGCTGATGCTGGACTCATTGTCGATGTGGGCCACTGAATACAAGTTTGATGCGTTTCGTTTTGACATAATGAGCCAGTCGACCAAAGACAGCATGGTGCGCTTACGTGAAGCCATTCAGGCTATCGATCCGGATAACTACTTTTACGGTGAAGGCTGGAACAAGATAGATCGTGGTTACGAGCAGGCCAACCAGCTGAATATGGCCGGTACTGAAATTGGAACCTACAATGACCGCTTGCGTGATGCCATCCGCTATGGTCATATTTTTAACCCCGACAGTGATTCAGCGCTGTATGAACAGGATCGCGTTAAAATGGGCATGGCCGGAACGCTGGCTGATTTTGTATTAAACACCTCAGGCGGACGCGCTACCACCGCCTCGGCACTAGGTGGTTATGCCAAAGATCCTGCCGACATTATCAATTATGTGTCCAAGCACGATAATGAAACCCTGTGGGATCAGCTCAACTACGTGTTACCAGAGTCGCTGACCCTTCACGAACGAGTGCGGGCGCAAAATGCCGGTATGGGAATTACTTTGTTATCCCAGGGCATTCCATTCTTACAGATGGGCGGTGATATGTTGCGTTCTAAATCCATGGATCGCGACAGCTACGACTCCGGTGACTGGTTTAACTACGTTGATTTCACCATGCAAACCAACAACTGGAATGTGGGTTTACCGCTGGCTGAGAAAAACGAGGCCCGCTGGTCAGAAATGGGCCAGTTTGTGTCATCGCCTGAACGGGCTGCCAGCATGACGGAAATTGAACTGGCGGCAGAGGTGTTTAAGGTATTCCTTACCATTCGCCAGACCAGTCCGTTATTCCGACTCACCACTGCCGACGAGATCATGCAGCGGGTAGGTTTTCATAACTTGGGTACCCGCCAGCAGGTGGGCCTGATAGCCATGAGCATTGACGACGGCTATAACAGTGAGGCAGAAACCCTGCTTACCGACATCGATGTTAATTATGATGCCGTGATGGTAATGGTAAATACCGGTTATGAGGAAAAGACCCTGAGCGTCAATACCGCTAGTGGTTTTATGCTGCACCCGGTTCAGCAAAGCTCTTACGACAGCACCGTACGCGGCGCTTATTTCACCGAAGATCAAGCGGGCAATGGCAGCTTTACCGTGCCAGCGCTCACCATCGCGGTATTTGTTAAGCCACAGGCAGGCGCCCAGGGATATGGTCTGGCGAGTTACGCCACGGCGGGTGCGCCGGATGTGGTGCCTTACGGTGATACGCCGGTTTATCTGCGCGGCAGCATGAATGGTTGGGGTACAGACGGTGAATTCAGTTATCAGGGTAACGGTATCTATACCGCAGCAGCCCAGTTAACTGCGGGTAACCAGTATGAGTTTAAGTTTGCCTCCGAAGATTGGGCAACGGTTAACTTTGGTGCAGCCAATGCGTCTGAAGCAAGCGTTACCGAGGGCGAACCCGTGGCGCTGGGCACCACTAACAATAATCTGTTCTTTACCCCCATAATCGATGCTACTTATTTGTTTACCGTAGATGCCAGCGATCCGCAGGCGCCGGTATTAACGGTAGAAAATGAGGAGCCTTATGCGGGAACCGAAGTCTATCTGCGAGGCGGCTTTAACGGCTGGGGCACCGATACACCGCTCATCTATCAGGGCAGTCGTCAGTATCAGGTGGCCATGTCGCTAACGGCTGGCAGCTACGAGTTTAAGGTGGCTTCCGAAGACTGGGCAACCGTGAACCTGGGGGCCATATCAGGCGCGGATGCTGATAAACAGGTTATGGTCGGTGCTACCACTTACCTGGCGGCCACCAATGACAACCTGGTGCTGACCATTGAAGAAGACGGTGACTATGTGTTTGTTCTTGATGCGACCGATAAGGCCGAACCTGTACTCAAAGTATTCAATGAGCAATTCTTTGGCAATACTCCGGTTTATCTGCGCGGAGGCATGAATGGCTGGGGCACTGATGATGAGCTTATTTATCAGGGCGCTGGCGTGTATGCCGTTGATATTACCCTGGGCGGTGGTGCTACCGAGTTTAAGGTGGCCTCAGAAGACTGGGCGACGGTGAATCTGGGCAATCCGGACGATGCCCTGACCAATACCGTTGAAGAGGGGGTTGGTAAGGTTCTGGGCTCCAGTAATAACAATCTGATGATTGAACTGGCAGCCGGCACCTACGAGTTCAGGGTAACCGGACCGGATACTTCCCAACCCATCCTGACGGTTGTTGCGAAATAACCCTGACTTGTTGTACCGTAAAAGCGCGCCTGGTTTCCGGCGCGCTTTTTTTTGGGGAAATGATAATGCGCAGGTTCGCATGTTTACTGTTAGTTAGCTGGTGTTTGATGGCATCTGTGCCGTCTTATGCTAATGAGCCCCAGATGGATCTGGCGCCTGCCTATACCTGGCTGGAGTTACTCGACAACGGCCGTTATTACCAAACCTGGCAATATGCCAGCCAGAAGTTTAAACAGCGCATTGATGCCTCGCAGTGGGATCAGGTGCTAAAAGGCACTCGTGCAAAACTGGGCGAATTACAGAACCGCAACCTTATCGGTTACGGTAAGCGTAATAAGTTCAGTGGTTTACCCGATGGTGACTACTGGGTGCTGAAGTTTGCCAGTGAGTATGCCAAGGCCAGTGCACTGAGTGAAATACTGGTGTTAACCGAGGAGCAGGGTAAGCTGCAGGTTGTGGCGTACTTCATTCAGTAGAGGCACTGATAGCAAAATCTGCCTGCACCGCCAGATGGTCTGAATAATGGCGATAATCCTTATCGGTTAATCGTCCATTTGAGCCGACTTTGAGTTCAGGGCTGGTCCATATTCTGTCCAGTTTGAAGAGCGGCAGGTGACTGGGAAAGCTGCGGCCGGTATGGAGCTGCTGAAACTCATCATCGAGACGCTTGAACAACCGGGTATTAAGCCACCATTCATTCATGTCGCCGCCCAGGCAAGCGGGCATTCGGTTACGTTCGTTAATGGACTGCATTATTTCGTGCAATCGTCTGGCCTGATAGGCGCGTTCCTTCTTTTGCAGACCCAGATGGGCGTTAAGCAGGCTAAGTGGCTGCTTATTCAGTGTAACGACCACATGTTGCAAAGTACGCGGTTCGCGGTTGGGTACGCTGATATTAAATTGCTGGCGGTGTAATACCGGATGGCGGGTGAGTATGGCGTTGCCATACCACCCGTGTTTGGTCGTTACCGTTGGGGCTGCTATCAGCATGTATTTACCTTCAGCACAAATGGCACTGATATCGTCACAGACTTCACGTTCGGCGGAGCGGGTATCCATTTCCTGCAATAATACGAAGTCTGCGTTCTGGTCGGCGAGGAAGCGACCGATACGGGCGTAGTCCTGAATGCCATCCCGGCCTACGCCACTGTGCAGGTTATACGTAATTACGCGATACATTCTTCAGATTCTTCCTTTGCCTGTTCTTTTTTCGCCTGATACATTTTAGCCATTTTTTGTGAGCCAACGATCATGGCCAGCCAGAACACCAGGCCACCTACCAGATAGGTAACGGTTTCAGCCGATGGGTTTTTAAATATTTGCATAATCGAGTCGCCCACCAGACCTTTTGCTACCATTTGTGGTGCCATGCCTAAGAAGGTGCCCAACAAAAATTGCAGCAGACTAATAGAGGAAATACCGGCTACCAGATTAACTAAGCTGAATGGCGCTACCGGCAGCATACGAATTGCCGCAACTCCGATGATGCCGCTTTTCTTAAGCTTCTCGTCTACCGCTTCCACTTTGGGACCACCCAGTTTACGCAATCCGGCGTTACCCAGCAATTTGCCAATCAGGAAGGTCGTACCGGCACTTAATAAAGCCCCGACTATGCCGTAAATAGGCCCCCATATAGGGCCAAAGATAGCGGCTACGGCCAGTGATAACACGGTAACCGGGAAGAATAGTAAGCCGCCTACCAGGTACACCAGTAATACGGTGGGTAAGGCAAAATAGGTGCCGCGACTTTCCTCCAGAAACGCCTGTATGCGGTCGCCGTCGAGCCAGGGGACCGTATTACTGATAAGGATCAGCGCGCCGGCTATTAACGCCAGAATGATAACGCCAAGCGTAATCATGATGGTACGGCGACGGGGGTTGGTGATAGCACTGAATTTACCGTGAAAGTCAGGAATAGCCGGGCCCAGCGGCTGTTCCGGGTCGGATATGCTGCGAAACACGTTGGTTTCAGAGGCAGTAGTAAACTCGCTGTCATCAATTTCTGTCAGCACGTAACCATGAGCCAGTTGACCCTCCATAATGGCTTGTACCGGTGCTTCACTGTCGACAAGTGCTTGCATCTGGTCGGTTTCACGGCCGCTGTGCTCAGCCAGCAGGTCGTTGCGAACAAATTCTATACAGCGCTGATTTTCCGGTGTGCTGCCATGTATTATTAAATCCACTTCGGTATCCAGTGTCATTGACCGGTTACTCAAGTTTGACGAGCCGATCACCAGGTATTTGTTGTCGATGGTCATGACCTTTGAGTGCACTCGTTTGTAAGCCATGCGCCCCTGCTGATCGCGAATTGACGAGTAAGTCATCATCACGCGGTCGTCGTCGATGTCCTGTTCAATAATATCTTTAAAGGTAATACGACTGGCCCAGTAGGCCTCAGATTCAAACAGACCTTTTGGATCGTAAGAACTGACGATAACCACATTCAGTTGCGGGCATTCTTTCAGACGTTTGTTGATGGCCTGAGCAATTTCTTCACGCGTTGCAAATTGATTTTCGATATAGATAAAGTGCTCGGCCTGACCAATCAGATCGAGCAGCATATGCCGGACTTCCTGGACCAGTTCTGTATCGTCCATTTCCGGAATTGTGCGGGCAATCGCGCAGGCGGCGTCGGTAAAACACGGTGACACGCCATCAGGCCAGCAGCGTGGTAACTCGTCAGAATTACCTTCAGGAAACGCAATGGTCTCGATAGGTGTTTCGGCGATACGGTTCCAGCGCCAATGAGCTAGCTCAGCAAAGTGTTTAACCAGCGGACCGCTCGATACAATTTGTACATCGTGAAACGGACCGTATTCGCCGTCAGGGCCATTTCTACCGGGCTCATCAATTTTATGTTCCCGGGTATCCCAGCGGTGCAGCGCTACGTCCATACCACCGGAAAAAACCACCTCGTTATCGATAATCACAATTTTCTGGTGCTGAGAGCCGCCCATGGGAATAGAATCATCGAGGATTGCCTGGACGTTATCTGGGGTTTTATCCTGCCACACTTCCAGGGCCCACATTTCGCGCTGATCGAAAAACGCGAATGACGAATCCCAGCGTAATAGATAAATATTCAAGTCAGGGTTTTGCTCAGCCTTCCAGCGGATCAGATCGCCGATGCGGGAAGGAGCTTCAGATTGCTCTTCTTCTTCACCGTGAAGCAGGCGGATACGGCTGTCGATATCCCAGCCCACAATGATAATTTGTTTTTCGGCCTTGCAAATGCTCGAGTGCAGGGCGCGATAGTAATTGGCACAGTCGATAAGCGGGCTGGAATAGCAGGCTTGCGTCTCCTGCCAACAGTTTTTGCCTGCGTTGAAAATAGTTTGTTCGGTCATAATAAGCCCCTGATTTCCCTTATCCTTGATAAACAATGTCGCTGATATTCTGTCAGTTAATGTCAGGACCTGAAGATTAATTACCTGATAGGATTGCAGGAATTATACCGCTTGAATTATTCATGCAGTTGTTTTTAAGTTATTGAAAATTTTACTTATAATTTCGACTGTTTGGCGATTTACAGGGTAAGTCTGGATCCGGCAGGCAAAAATTTCTCGTTGGTTTGTAGGATTTGCCCGGCCGGCAATTATTGCCCACCGGTGACCGGGTGACGTATTCGCAGTTGTGATTTCGTCTAAGGTGTCTAAAATGCCAGTTCTTCAAACAGGAGATTTAACGTGTACCATGCAGTGACCATTGGTTTACAAAACCCCAAATCTGCGACTAACGTTGCCAGCATACTGCGCGCAGCGGGATGTTTTGGTGTCAGCAGCGTATTTTACACCGGCCAGCGTTTTCGTCATGCCAAGGAATTTAATGCCGATACCAAGGCTTATCACCGGGTTATTCCTACCGTGGGAGTAGACCACCTGGAGACCGTCATTCCAGCAGGGGCATGTGTAGTGGGGGTTGAGCTGGTGGAAGGGGCCACACCGTTACCTGAATTTGTTCATCCGGATAACGCCTTTTATGTCTTTGGTCCCGAGGACGGCAGTATGGATCCTTCCCTGGTGGCGAAGTGCGATCACGTGGTGTACATCCCAACGTTTAACAGCCTTAATCTGGCTGCCACGGTTAATGTGCTGTTGTACGACAGACTGGCTAAAAGTGATTACGACAGCTCGGTTGAGCTGATTCGAAACAGTCGCGATACCAATAATCGTCTGCGCCTGGATTAATGCGTTACCGGCATCTTAAGGGTGCTGGCAAGCAACTCGTCAATCCGCTTGACTGACAGCGGCCGGTAAAAATGGTAACCCTGAAAATTATCGCAACCATGGGTTGCCAGAAACTCAAATTGAGCCTGGGTTTCCACCCCTTCTGCAATGGTATTAAGACCCAGCGTTGAAGCCAGTTCGATAATGGTCGAACAAATTTTGGCATCTTCTTTCTGACTGGCACATTCCAGCACAAAAGAACGGTCTATCTTAAGCACATCTACCGGCAGATTTTTGAGGTAATTCAGCGACGAATACCCGGTGCCGAAGTCATCAATGGAAATCGCGATTTCGAGCCCCTGTAAAACCTGTAATACCTGAATACAACGTTCAATATCGTTGAGAAACACGCTTTCGGTTACCTCAAACTCAATCCAGGCCCCCGGGATCGCAAATTCTTCCATACACTGGTTGAGGAAGGGTAAAAATGTATCTGAGAGTAAGTGAATGCCCGACAAGTTAATCGATACACGGGGGGTTAACGGGTAGTCTCTGTGCCAGTTGGCCAGCTGTGCAAACACCAGGCGCAGGATTAATTCTTCCAGCGCGATAATTTGGCCGGACTCTTCGGCCACCGGAATAAACTCTGCCGGAGAAGTATACTTACCCGGGCTCAGTTCGAGTCGCACCAGCGCTTCAAGGCCGACCAGCTCGCGGTTTTTATTGACTTTCGGTTGATAGAACATCACAAATTGTTGCGCTAACTGAATGGCCTGACGCAGGGTCTGCTCAAAGTTAAACTGATCCGAGGCATCCCGGGCCATCGTTAGCTCGAAAATTTTAAAATTATCCCGGCCCGCTTGTTTAGCGTTATACATGGCAATATCAGCTTGTTGAATCAGCGTCATGGGCTGACAATTGCTATCGTTGGAAATACTGATCCCGATACTGGTGGGGATTTTGAGTTCACGCCCTCCCAGATTAACCGCTTCACGCATGGCCTGAAGAATTTTTGTTGCACTGGTGACCACCGATGTTTCATCGTGGCTGCCGGTCATCATGATAACGAACTCGTCACCGCCCCATCGGCAAATGGTATCCCTTTCGCGAGTAACATTGATAAGCCGGGCGGCAACTTCGGTTAACAACTCGTCACCGGCTTTATGGCCCAGGGTGTCGTTAATCTTCTTAAAACGATCCAGGTCGAGAAAAAATACCGCCACTGAATCTGTTTCCTGATGAATGTTACGCAGTGCTATTTGTAAGGCATCCAGAAAATAGGTGCGGTTATATAACCCCGTCAGCGGGTCGCTGTAAGCCAGCTCGCGGAGTTTTTCCTGCAAGCGCCGCTGGCGTGTAACATCACGAATATGCAAGGTAAACTCATTACTGATACTGCTGCCAAAAGTGGTACCGGTAATGGTAATTTCAGCCGGGAAGGTATCGCTGGTTGAGCGGCGCAGAATAAGGGTATTGCGGCGGTTGATCAGCAGCCCACTGGAGGTTACAAATTTACTTCTCAGACTTTCAGTAACTGAAGGGCGGTCTTTCTCAAGTATGAAC
>NZ_CAJXQY010000119.1 GCF_913058315.1 uncultured Alteromonas sp.
AACTCACCACCACAGTGAGTTAAACGGTGTCGAAACACCACGCGCCATGCCCGGCGCACGATAATAAAAAAGGGCTGTCAATGCAGCCCTTTGGTGACTCGGCGGGTCATGTCAGTTAATCAGCCCAAGTAAGGTCAGCACGGCTATAAGTGATAACAACAGCATCACATTACGTTTCGCCAGGGTGACTAACGCTTTGGGTTCACAGGCGGGATCAGCCTGCTGAGATTCGGTAAAGTCTACATCCTCGGCTTGCGCCGCCACTTCTGTTAAGACCTTCTCGCCGGCAATCGAAGGGTGAGTCAAATAACTGAGCCAAGCCGGCAGCGCCCGCGAAAAATGCCCCACCAACAACAAGCCAAAAGCCGTTATACGCACTGGCAACCAGTCCAGAATGTGCATCCAGGTGGCCATCCCTTGTTTGCGCTCATCATCCGTTTCGCACCACAGACGAAAGCATTCCCGACTGGTTACATAGGCTATGGCGCCCGCAGCACCAAAGACGGTAAAGAAGATAATCACCGCAGCATAATGCTGATAGTTGAGCCACAATAAATGCTGGCCAAAACTTTTCCCCTGAGCGGAAGGCTCATCTGACACGTCCATCGAGGTACAGTGACCCAGTTCCCGGGTATAAAGGTGGCAGGCTTCCAGATCGCCTCGCTCTGCCGCTTGTAAAAAAGACCGGTACGTATTACGCAGAGGCTCACTGCCCAGGCATAGAAACAAAATAATGCTCTGCAACACAAAACTCAGAAAGCCGCCCAACAGCCATTGACTGATCAAAAAGGTAATCAGTACCGGTAACGCAATTTGCAGTACCAACTGAATAGGCACGCTTTGTTTAGCAATCCAGTTTTGTTCCTGCGTCCATTGCAGGTATTGGCCCAAATGATTTTCGATATGCCACACCGGCTGTTTACGCAGCGCCCTTTCCAGCGACAAAACCAACAGCAAACTGATTAACACCATGGTGTTTTACCTTTTCATGTATTTACTAAGCGCCTGGCGATAGCCAGCCCAGTTAAATGCTACACCCGGGTCGGTTTTTCGACCAGGTGCGATATCGTTATGCCCCACTATTCTGCCCAGTGTTATACCCGGATACAACGAAATTATCTGTTCACTAACCGCTTCCAGTGCCTGATACTGTTCAGTGGTGTATGGCAACTCATCGGTTCCCTCCAGTTCAATACCAATAGCAAAATCGTTGCACTTCTCGCGCCCCTGAAAACTGGAAACTCCCGCATGCCAGGCCCTTTTGTTAAAAGGGACATATTGCTCTACCCTGCCATCGCGGCGAATAACGCAATGGGCCGATACGCGAAGGTGAGCGATTTCGGCATAAAAAGGATGTTCCTTTGGATCGAGCGTACCGGTAAACAATTGTTCAATCCCTTGCGTGCCGAATTGCCCTGGCGGCAACGAGATATTATGGATCACCAACACGCTCACATTGTTTTCGTCCGGCCGCTCATCAAAAAAAGGGGATACCTTAATTTCGGCGTCTTTATAATGATAAGAAACAGTCATAGTAGTGAATTTTTCAGGTAATTCATTAGAATAGTGTGACAGCGAAGTCGCCGGTTGACAATCTAAAGGCAAGCTATGACCCAACAACAGACTGATACCAGTAAGGCCGCCAAGTGGATGCTTATACTTGCATGGGCCTGTTTATTCGGCCTGTTGATTCTGGTGTTTGGTGATTTACTGGACAACCAGGTCAACCCCAATCAGGCGCCCGCTACGGTGATGCGCGGCGAGCAGGTTGAGATACGCCTGGAGCAAAATCGCCAGGGGCATTACGTAGTGAGTGGCACTATTAATGGTAAACCGGCGGTTTTTCTTATTGATACCGGGGCCACCAGTGTTTCCATTCCGGCGCATTTAGCCGACGAATTTAACCTGCCCAGGGGGCGAAGCGGCATGGCTTCTACCGCAAATGGCAGAGTTAAGATAACGCTCACCGAAATTGCCACGTTAACCATAGGCGGTATCGCACTGCAAAACGTAGAGGCAAATATTAACCCAGGCATGCAAAGCGAGCAGATTTTGCTGGGTATGAGCGCCCTAAAACAGTTAGAATTCACCCAACGAGGGGAAACCCTCATTCTCCGTACCCTATAAAAAGAAGTATTACCGTGAGTCAACAATCATTGCCATCGCAACAAAGCATTAAAGACCAGGTTATTCAGGCGCTAGCCGAAGACCTCGGCGGCACGCCAGACGCCAGTGCCGACGTCACCGCCAATCTGATCCCTGCCGCTCATCAGGCAACAGCTACCATTATTACCCGTGAAGACTGTGTGGTTTGCGGAGTTGCCTGGGCGCAACTGGCCTTTAGCCTGGTGGATAGCAGCATTGAACAAAGCTGGCAGGTACAAGACGGTGATAAAATAGCAGCAGACGCTGTTTTGGTTTCACTCAAAGGGTCGGCCAGAGCGCTGTTAACGGCTGAGCGTACCGCCCTTAACTTTTTGCAGTTACTCTCGGGCACCGCTACCGAAACCGCCTTTTATGCCAGTCTGCTGGCCGAGTCGGACACCCGCATTCTCGACACTCGTAAAACTATTCCAGGCCTGCGCCTGGCACAAAAATATGCCGTAGCCTGTGGCGGCGGTAAAAATCACCGCATTGGGCTGTTTGATGCATTCCTTATTAAGGAAAATCATATTATGGCCTGTGGGGGGATTGCCCTGGCCATTAGCACGGCGAAAGCACAAGCGCCCGGTAAACCGGTTGAAGTGGAAGTAGAAAGTCTTGAGGAATTGCAACAGGCAATTGATGCCGGTGCCGATATAGTGATGCTGGACAATTTTACTAACGAACAGATCCAACGCGCAGTTAGCCTCACGCAAAAACGGTGTAAACTGGAGGTGTCGGGTAATATTACTGCTGAAAGATTATCTTCACTGGCCTTATTAGGCGTGGATTATATCTCTTCAGGAGCGCTTACCAAGCATGTCAAAGCGGTTGATCTGTCACTACGCATAAACTTGTAGTAGCGGCTAACTGCCTGAATTTCCTGGCTCCGCATCTTTACGTATGCCGGATTGTACAAATAGGTAGCAGTTTCCAACACTAGAGTATAATTCCTAATACTTGTCAGATGCTTAGATGGTTCTATACTGAGAATCAAGTACCGGGGACGTAAGTGACGACGCCTCAGGTATCAACCTTAACTTTATTAAATGCTGACATTTTATTGTTTTGCGACCCGGAGAATGTGACCATGAAAAATATCAAACTGAACAACAAAGGCTTTACCTTAATCGAACTGATGATCGTTGTTGCCATCATCGGTATTCTGGCAGCGGTAGCATTACCTGCTTACCAGACTTACACCAATAAAGCGAAATTCTCAGAAGTGGTAGGTGCCACTCAGTCTCTGAAAACTTCGATTGAAATCTGTGCTCAAACTGAAGGCGCTCTGGCCTCTTGTGCACACGGCAGCAACGGCGTTCCAATAGCAATTAACGCTACAAACAGCAACCAATATGGTAACGTTGACTCTCTGGTATGGGATGAAGCGGCTGGTACCATCACTGCAACTGCGGTAACTGGTGGTGGCTTAGCCGGTGAGACTTACATTCTGACAGGTACTTTTGCAAACGGCCAAATCACCTGGGCAGAATCAGGTACTTGTGGCGCAGCGTCAATCTGCTAATTAAGAATTTTCTTCAAAGCCCAGTTTTCACTGGGCTTTTTGCTTTCTGAACAGTGAGAAAAACGATGGCCAAACAAGAAGCGTTAACCACCTATACCTGGCAAGGCAAGAATGCTAAAGGTCAAACCATTAAAGGTGAAACCAGTGCCAAGTCTGTTCAGGAAGCCAAAAACCTGCTTCGTCGCCGCGGGATATCGGCGACAAAAGTAAGAAAATTATCCAAACCGCTTTTTGGTCGCGGCGGCGACAAAATCACACCTGCCGATATTTCGGTTATTACTCGTCAGATAGCGACCATGCTGGCAGCGGGTGTCACCCTCATACAAACAATAGACATGTTGGGGGCCGGGCACTCAAAAGCCTCTATGCGAAAAGTACTTATTCAGATTGGCGACGATGTAAAAGCCGGTACGCCTCTTTCTAATGCCTTGCGTAAACATCCAAAGCACTTTGACGATTTATATTGCGATTTAGTTGAAACCGGCGAACAGTCCGGAGCGCTGGAAACTATCTTCGACCGTGTAGCGGTTTACAAAGAAAAAGCCGAGGCACTAAAATCCAAAATTAAAAAAGCCATGTTTTATCCCATCGCGGTATTGGTAGTGGCCTTTATTGTAACGGCAGTATTGTTGATCTTTGTAGTACCGCAGTTTGAAGAAATATTTTCCAGTTTTGGGGCCGCGCTGCCGGCATTTACCATGTTTGTACTTGGGATCTCTCGATTCGTGCAGGATTACGGGGTCTTTCTGCTGGCTGGAATGGGCGTTTTTATCTATTTGTTTAAGGTTTATCACCACAAATCGAAAGACTTCCGTGACAGCCTCGATGCTAAGCTCCTTAAAATCCCTGTCATTGGCGAAATTTTGCGTAAAGCCGCTATTGCTCGGTTTACAAGAACACTTGCCACCACCTTTGCTGCCGGTGTTCCCTTAATCGGCGCTTTAGAGTCAGCCGCAGGGGCATCGGGTAACGCGGTATATCGCGACGCGATTTTATTTATCCGCAAGGAAGTAGCAGGCGGTATTCAGATGAACGCGGCTATGCGCAGTACTAACGTTTTCCCGGATATGGTGACGCAAATGATCGCCATTGGTGAGGAGTCAGGCGCAGTGGATGAAATGCTCAGCAAAATCGCCACCATCTACGAAGGCGAAGTGGATGACATGGTCGACGGTTTAACCAGCTTGCTGGAACCCATGATTATGGCCGTACTCGGGGTTGTCATCGGCGGCCTGATTGTTGCCATGTACCTGCCAATTTTCCAAATGGGTATGGTAGTTTAACGTCAGCTAAGCTGTTATTCTTAATTGCATTTTCTGATAATAGGTTACGCCCTGCATGCAATCTGTCATTGAGCTCAGTTTACACTCACCCTGGTTCTTTTATGCCCTGGCGGCCATTATCAGCCTGATGGTGGGCAGCTTTTTAAATGTGGTTATCTATCGCCTGCCAATTATGATGGAGCGTGACTGGAAGCGGGAATATCAGAGCTATTTCAACCCCGATGAGCCTGCTACTGAAACTGAGCGCTTCGATTTAGTTAAACCCGACAGTACCTGCCCCAAATGTGGCCACCGTATTCGTGCCTGGGAAAACATTCCGGTACTCAGCTATTTGGTTTTAGGGGGTAAATGCAGTGGTTGTAAAACCGGTATCTCATTTCGCTATCCGGCGGTAGAACTGCTGACCGGACTACTCTCGTTATGGGCAGCGCTGCACTACGGGCCCTCCTCTCAGGCTCTCATTGCCATTGTATTAACCTGGTTACTGGTTGCCATGACGTTTATCGATATAGATAAAATGATCCTGCCCGACCAACTCACCCTGCCCTTATTGTGGATTGGTCTGTTAGCCAGCCTGAATTCAATTTTTGTGTCACCTGCCGACGCCATTTTAGGTGCCACTATCGGTTACCTGAGTTTATGGAGTATTTACTGGGCATTTAAGCTGCTTACCGGTAAAGAAGGCATGGGCTACGGCGACTTTAAATTACTGGCAGCACTGGGGGCCTTTACCGGCTGGCAGGGCTTATTGATTATTATCTTGCTGTCTTCCTTTGTTGGCGCGGTGTTCGGTATCATCATTATGATCCGGCAAAAACAAGGTAAAGAATTAGCCATTCCATTCGGACCCTACCTGGCCATAGCCGGCTGGCTAACTCTGCTGTATCAGGAACCCATCAAAACCGCCTATCTAAGCTGGGCACTGGGTTACTAGCGTGTCGGATAATCGTTGTTATCTGGTAGGTATTACCGGCGGCATAGGCTCAGGCAAAACCCTGGTAACCGATACCTTTGCCAGTTTAGGCGTTGAGATAGTTGACGCGGATATCGTCGCCAGAGAAGTAGTAGCCCCGGGCTCCGAAGGGCTGAGTGCCATCACCGCTCATTTTGGAAACACGATCATTACCCCGCAAGGCGAGCTGAACCGTGCTGCTTTAAGAGAGTTAGTATTCACTAACGAAGCACAGAAAAAATGGCTTAACCAGTGCTTACACCCACGGATCCGCCAGGCGATGGCCGAGGCTGTCAGCAACATTCAGTCAGAATATGGCGTGCTGGCGGTGCCACTGTTGATTGAGAACGGCATGCAAAAAATGGTCGACCGCATTGCGGTGGTAGACTGTCCTGAGTCTGTTCAGCTCACCCGGGCACTAAGTCGGGATGCCAGCAGCGAGGCGGCAATAAAAGGCATTATGGCGGCGCAGGTTAGCAGAGAAACACGGCTCGCCGAGGCGGATGACGTAATCGATAACAGTAAAGATAAGGCCAGTACTATTTCGCAGGTAAAGCAGTTGCACCAACAATATTTGCGAATGGCCCGGACTGGCGCTGATTAGAGCATTGCCTGCTGCATCCACATTCTGGCAAAACGCCACAACGCTTTTCGGCGTCGGTGTGCCTTGTGTGGGTCGTCACTATGCCAGCCTTTGAAGGCACCGGCAGAAAAGCTCCCAAGCAATCCCAGCGGTGTAGCCAGCAGCTGTTTAGAGGCCGCGATGGCATCTTCCTGACAATATTGACCCAGCAGTTTTATTTCCTGGTACTCATGAACGCGTTGGTCGCGCTCCGCGATAGCGCGTTTTAAAAACAAATTGGTCATGCTAACTCCCCTGCTTGCCTTGCGGTGTTTTAGCGTTGGGTTCCTCGGGCTCACCTTTCACGGCAGCAACCAAAGGGTTAATAGAAATGTGTTTAAAGGCATCTTTGGCCACTCGCCAGGCAATAAACATTAACAGCCCATTGAGCAACAGCAGAATCCCGGCTACCAAAGCAGCATGTAACCCGGCTTTTGCCAGCAACACCGCCGAGGCCGCATTAATGATCAACCAGCAGACACACCCAAACGCGAAAGTCGCCAACGTGGCGAGCGCCGTAACCAATACAGATTGACGTAGCAATTTTGCCTCGGCTCCGACCATTTCCCATTGGGCGCTAAATTGTAATTTTTTAGCTTCAATGAGATCGGATACCGCACCGATTACCTCGTCCAGCGTTATATCTGGCTGCGGGGGCGGTTGAGCAGCTTGCGCCTGATGGGGCGACGCCCCGTCGGGCAAATCACTGTCCGGACGGGGCGCTGCGGTGTCGTTAACAGATGACGTGCTCATCCATCACCTCTGTTTATTTGCTTTTTTTCAGCAAAGAGGCCACCAGCATACCGGCTGCGAAAGTAATACCCGCTGCGGCTACCGGATTTTCAACAGCGTAGTTACGTACTGATGAGCCCAACCACTTCTGTTTCATTAAACGACGACGAGCAGCCAGATTATCCGCAGATTCTGAAGCCGACTCTCGCAAGCTTTGTTCCGCAGAAGCCGCTTTTTCTGCAATCGTATCCAGCGATTCATGCAATGATGTTTGCAGTTTATCAGTCATAGGATGACCTGTAGCATCTGCACCATTTGCGGTAGATTTTGATGTAGCCATAATTCACTCCTTAAAATTAATTGTACTGCCACCAGAGTGTTGCAACTGCTGTTCCAGGTTAGAAAATAAAGCTAACCCTATGATTTTAAGGTATTATTAATTTCCTATCTGCTGAGCATAGGTATTTGTAAGTAAAATGTGCGCAGCGGTCATGTAATTCCTTCCTGTAGGTGAGACCAGATAACCGCCTTCACTGGCGAATGCATTGGTAAAATACAGGCCAGACTGGTACGCTAATGCGAATAATTGACGAGGAAACGAATGTCGAACACTACAGTCTACGAATTCCCGCTGAAAGAAAAGGTTCGTAACTATCTGCGTATCGAACAGTTAATGGGGCAGCTAAAACTGGGTGCCTCAGGCCTTGATAATGGTTTATCGCTGTATTTCTTTGAACAGCTATTTACGCTATTGGACTTGTTTGAACGTATCGACATTCGTACCGACATCATTAAAGACCTTGATGCTCACGAGAAAAATCTGGTGCACTGGTCGCAATTGCCGAATATTGATAACGAAGCCCTGCAACAAACGCTTAAAACCATTATTAATGTACGCGATAAGCTCAAGGTTAGTAAGAAGATCAGTGCCGTGCTGCGTGATGATAAATTTCTGGCCAGTATCCGCCAGCGCTTTGCGATTCCTGGCGGCACCTGCAGTTTCGACTTACCCAATTTACATTACTGGTGCCACCGCCCGATTGCGCAGCGTCAGGAAGACATAAAACAGTGGATCATGTGCTTCGCGCTTACTGAGGAAGCCATCAGCATTGCCCTGTCTTTCCTGCGTGAACGAACAGCGTTCAGCGTAATCGAAGCCGCCAATGGTTTTTATCAGGGCGTGGCCGATGATCGCAACGAACTTATCCGGATCCGATGCCAGACTAACGAAGAATTTTATCCAACACTGAGCGGAAATAAGTATCGCTATGCTATCCGCTTTATGTACTATACCCCACCCGAAGGCCGCACCGGTGCGGTCGAGAAACCCGTTCAATTTGACTTAGCAGCGTGTTAATTGTGAAAGTAAAATGTCCAACCTGTCAGCAAGCGGTGGAATGGTCATCAGACAGTGAATTCCGCCCGTTTTGTAGCAAAAAATGCCAGTTGATTGATTTAGGTGAATGGGCTGACGAAGAAAAAGTCATTTCCAGCCCGGCCCAGGAAGCAGAAATCCATAATCTGGATCCTGAAGATATTGAAGCCATGCTGAGTGAACAACACAGCGACTTTTTTAAGCATTAGAGACTTCGATGATAGCAAATATTACTTTTGTGGGCGGTACCCACGGCAATGAAACCAGTGGCATTCAATTGGTGAGAAACTGGCAGCGATTCGGTGTGCCTGCTGCTTACCAGAGCCTGAACATTGACTGCCATTTGTCGAATCAGGCAGCCATTGATGCCAATGTCCGTTTTCTTGAGGAAGATCTTAACCGTCAGTTCACCCCAGCGCTATTGGCCAGCCAGCCACAGTGTCAGGAAGCCCGGCTAGCCCATGCGTTAAATCAGCAATGGGGGCCCAAAGGCGGATCTGACATCGACTTACTGGTTGATATTCACAATACCACCAGCGCTATGGGGGCAACACTGATTATTCTTGAAGCCGACGCGTTTCACACGCAGTTAGCGCGCTATGTGAAGCAGCAAATGCCAGAAGCCAATATCCTGGTGGAAGATGAGAAGCCGCCGGCAGAACATGCTTACCTTTGCAGTATCGGAAAACGTGGCATCATGATTGAAGTTGGCGCTCAGCCTCAGGGCGTGTTGCGCGCCGATGTATACGACCTGACCGAGCGAATGGCCCTGGCCATTCTTGACTTTGTTAAAGTGTACAACAGCCAATCTGTGCCTGAATTACCGCCTTGTGAGGTATTTCGTTTTATTGAAAACATCACGTTCCCGTTAAATGAAGACGGTGAACGGCAGGCCATGATCCACCCGGCGCTGCAAGACAATGACTTTGCCCCGGTTACAACAGGCGATCCCGTATTTTTGTCTTTCGACGGCGAGCCACAAGCCTGGCAAGGCGAAACCATTTACCCGCACTTCATCAACGAAGCGGCCTATCATAAATTACACGTCGCCTTTGCTACGGCCACTAAAGCCCAGCTTTAGTCATCAGCCTGACCCACTAATTCAAAACCTGTCGGCGCCCTTTTGCTGACAGGTTTCTACATTTATTATTTATTAACATTTAATAAACATTTCGAGATTCCGTCTATACTTATTGCAGTATCACCCTAATATGGCTGAACGCTAACACCGGTCAGTTATAACAGGCTTTGTAGATGTATCTCAACCGCAAGCAAAAGCAGAAATACATCGTCCTGATAAATTTGTAATGAGGCTGATTGATGATTATTTCACTTACCCGGCATAAAGCTGAACTTGGCAAGATAAAAGCGCAGGCCGATACCGGCCACTCCCTTATCCAATCAATAAGGAACGCGGTTGCAACTATTCAATTCACCCCAAACGGTGAAGTTATCGACGCCAACGAGTTATTTTGTCAGGCAATGGGGTATCCATTACAGCAAATTCAGGGCCAGCACCACCGTATGTTCTGCACTGCCAGTAGCGTAAAGGGCCAGGATTACGACAAATTTTGGCAACAGCTTAGAGACGGCATTCCCCAGACAGGTACATTTGAGCGCCTCAAAGCCGATGGCGAATCCATCTGGCTGGAAGCCACCTATATTCCGGTTGTCGATACCACCAACCGGGTAACTTCGATACTCAAGATTGCCTGCGACGTTACCGCCAGAATGGATGAGATGATGTCGTTAAAGGCCGTTAACGACTCCCTGGACCAATCAACCGCCGTGATTGAATTCACTCCAAGCGGAGAGGTTCGTAAAGCCAATCGTAATTTCCTCGCCGCCATGGGGTATTCACTGGAGCAAGTTAAGGGTAAACACCACTCTATGTTTTGTACCCAGGAATTTCTGGATAGCCATAAAGACTTCTGGAAAAGATTAGGCAACGGTGAACACCAGACCGGCTTGTTCGAGCGCCGTACCGCTAATGGCTCCCCCATCTGGCTGGAAGCAACTTATAACCCGATATTAGGCCCCGACGGCAAGGTGATCAAAGTCATCAAATTTGCTGCCGATGTAACCGCACAGGTAGAAGAGAAACAGTTAATTACCAAAGCAGCGGAACTGGCATTTTCAACGGCAGAAGAAACTGCTCAGATAGCCGAACAGGGCAATGAGATGCTGAAAAAATCGGTGGTGGCATCAGACTCGGCCCGCAGTCAGGTAAACACCGCTAATGAACTTATGGCAAAGCTTATTGAGCAGTCAACGAGTATTGGGGCCATCGTTTCAACTATTCGTTCTATCGCGGAGCAAACCAATCTGCTTGCCCTCAATGCCGCCATTGAGGCAGCACGGGCCGGCGATCAGGGGCGAGGGTTCGCGGTAGTGGCCGATGAAGTCCGTCAACTGGCCAGTCGCACCAGCGAGTCCACCGTAGAAATCGAGTCAGTGGTCAGTGAAAACAAACAGCTGTCGGGCAATGCGTCTGAGCAAATGAAGAATGTCCGCCTCAATGTGGATCAAACCAATGAACAGATCACCCAGGTGCAGCACGTTATGGACGAAATACACAAAGGGGCCGTAAACGTGTCGGTATCCGTCTCGTCACTGCTGAAATAACGAGGGTAAGTAATCCCAGCCCGCATTTACTGTCATCCCGGTCGAATTTTATCGTCATCACGGTCGACTTTTATCGTCATCACGGTTAAATGTTACCGTCATCCCCGTTGAATTTTACCGTCATCCCGGTTGAATATTATCGTCATCCCGGCCCAAAAATTACCGTCATCCCGGCCCAACATTTACCGTCATCCCGGCCCCCGAGCCGGGATCTCCAATACAGGCTGTCTTATCCAATTCAAGCGGTTCGCCAATGAAGTAATACACCCACGATATCATGCAAGGGGATCCCCGCTTACAGCATGCGGGGATGACGAGAGTGGAACAGGCTTCAATATTATCGTCATCCAGCCCATACATGTTACGCCATCGTGGCCCACCATTTACCGTCATCCCGGCCCAAAAATTACCGTCATCCCGGCCCAAAAATTACCGTCATCCCGGCCTCCGAGCCGGGATCTCCAAAACAGGCTGTCTTACCCACGGGATCGTGCGACGGATGATGCGGAGGAAGTATTAAGCCCTGACATGCCGGGTAACATCTACTGCGGTGTGATTAGTCTTTATGGCCGGTTTGACGAATGAAGTCGATGCCTGCCAATTGCGGGATGGTACTCTGCATTTGCTTTTCGAGCATATCGAGTTGCTTCAGGTAGTCGCAGTACCAGCGTGCTTTTTGCGGTAACGTGGTGTCTACAGGCGGCCCATCGCCGTCTGAAGTGGCTGCATAGTGAGCGATACGTTGATTGATAACCGCCATCTCTGTGCGATCCACCGCTAGTTTACCCGAGTCCATTGCACCAAGTGTCGTCAGAATACTGCCCACAGAGGTAGTGAGCGTTTTTGATAAAGGCACCATCAGATCGGCCTCCGCCAACTCATCCAGCCCTTCACTGGAACTAGGCCCAAGGTAATAATGACTGCGGGCATAACGAAACTTCTTACGCACCCGTTTTTTCATTTTATCCATAGCAGCGTTGAGCTTTTCGTAACTGTCGTGATCGCTGCCCAGTAGCGACAAAAACATCTGCTGCACGGTATCGGTAGCTAAATCAATGCCGGTAGTGGCCAGCAGTGTTACCTGAGGAACCACCGCATGCAAACCTTTAGCGTACTCGGTGACCAGTGCAGACTGGTTTTTATCCAGCTTGAGCCAGTCACCCGCAACAAACAGCTGCTGCTGGTGATTTATCTGATATAAGGTGAGATATTCTTTGAGTATGCGAAGCTGATCGTCATTCACCACAACGCCATAATTTAAATCAACATCGCAGCTATAATGGGCCGCAGCCGGCGCAGAAATACCAGCCGGTAACAAACACATTATGTAAAACAGGAAATGAGATACGCTTTTCATACCGATATTGTGAAACCAAAACCGTAAATGAAAAGTCGCTTTAGACCAGATTGCTAAAAATCAGGTTGAATACAGGCACCTATAACAGCCAGCGGTGAACGCTACATTGCTCGCGGTAACTCGTCGCAAATAACCCACCATATATCAGGCGCGCGCCCTATGCCCCCCGCTCTAATGCTTCACTCTGCATTACCTGCAATGCTTCAAGTTGCTTCTTACCACCCGCAATATCGGTCATGTCGTAAATCATCATACTGATATGTTCAACCTTGCCGGTGGCAGAGACCAGTGGCGACAAAATGATATTCTGATACATAAATTCTTCGCTACCGGTAATCGGCCGGTAATTGGAAAATTTAAACAGGTAAGGACGCTGCTCCCACAGCATAAATGCGCGCGTTTTCAGCTCAAACACCGGCTTGGCTTTTTGCGCAAACCAGTTGTGATTGATGTCCGGAAACAAACTAAACAGGGTTTTATCGCGCACCTCCGACGGTAACTTGCCGCTATGGCTTTCCATAAAGCCGTTCCACATTTTGATTTTGAATTCGCGATCCAACACCACAATTCCAACATCCACCGTTTGCAGCATGTCGATGATCCAATGAAACTCAAGCATGTCATCCACGGCGTCATTCGCCATCAGAAATCCTCCAGCAGGTGAGCAAGTTTATAATTGAGTGTTTCCATGGAGCTTTCGGTAAATAACAACAGCAGTTCACACACGGTGTTATACCCTTCCAGGCCGTAGGAAATTTCGATGGCCAGGGTTCTTTTCCATTTAAGTTTGTTGGTTGCGATGATCTCGGTAATATTTCGATGCTGGCCAAGCACAACCGGCTGCCCCTGGGCAAAGCTGATATCGAGCTGCTCTGCAATACCACTCAGGCAAGTGCCAATCAGAATACTGGCCGCATCCATCAATAACTCTAGTTGTTTTTGGTCGTCGACGTCGCCGGAGATATTGAGGATACGTGCCACATCATCAAGACTTGAGTCACTCAGAATACACAATGCTTCGCCCTGCACGCCAGGCCCCACAAAGCCCTGACAAACCGCACTGACCCGTTCGTGATTTTCAATGTCACTGAGCAGCATGTGTAACTCAGACACTTCAATAAGGTTAACGTTTGGAATAGGTAAATGCACAAAGACATTCAGCGTTCTGGCTAAATGGTCGCCCGCCCGTCCCATGGCAATATTGGTGATCTCCTGATAGCAGTCACGAATATCCGGATCGAGCGGTTCAAATTCCTGCGGCTCTTCTGCTTCAGGCGCATTAATGAGCTTGTGCTTGCTTAACACATCCAGCAGCTCCGGCGCACTAACCGGTTTACGAATGAAATCCAGCGCCCCCAGCCTGATAACCCGTTCCCGGGCTTCGGGCTGCACGTCGCCAGACACCACAATAACATTGGTTTTTAAGCCCTGATTGCCAATGGCCTCCAGCGTTTGATAGCCGTCCATCTCAGGCATATTCAAGTCGAGTAACAACAGCTGGCCTTTACCAGCGGTTAAACACTCTATGGCCTCTCCGCCATGCCTGGCAAAATGGATAGCAACGTCCCAGTCCTGCGGCAGGCATTTTGCTACCTGCTTGCGGGCCACCAGCGAGTCATCACAGATTAAAACAGAGTACATAGCTATCCAAGGGTTAAGAACCGGCACAAAACCGTGAAGTAAGCACCCTTTAACAAATAGCAGTCAGTCGCCAAAAATCAAACTAAATGCACAGTATTTGTGCTTCAGGTTAACCCATAGCCTTAAAATATAACCGGTAAGATGATAGCGGTAAGAATGCCGTTAAGCCCAAGCCCAACTGTAGCCAGAGCGCCTTGTACTTCGCCCATCTGTAAGGCTTTGGAGGTGCCCACAGCATGGCAGACAGCCCCCAGTGCCAGTCCCTGTGCATCAGGCATGGTTACCGCAAGTAGCCGATAGGTGAGCGGCGCTGCGAGAGCCCCAACAATGCCGGTCAGAATAACGAATACGGCAGCGAGTGCAGGAATACCGCCAATGGCTGCGCCCGTTTCCATTGCCAGCGGGCTGGTAATAGATTTCACCAGCATGGTCATTTGGATAGCCACCGGCGCATCGGTTAAGTAAATTACGCCCCAGGCCAGCAGCGGCGCAACAATGCCCCCCACCATTACACTGATAACAAGCGGGGCACCTAACTGGCGAATATTCTGCCACTGATT
>NZ_CAJXQY010000120.1 GCF_913058315.1 uncultured Alteromonas sp.
TGCTGCTAAAACACGATGACATGTGCTGGGTATTCCTCAGTCACGATGGCGTCCCTCTCACTAACAATGAAGCCGAGCGTTCATTGCGAAGCTATGTGCTGTGGCGAAAAGGCAGCTATGGTGTGTGGTCTCACCGAGGGGAACTGTTCAGACAACGTATACTCACCATCGTCGAAACCTGCCGGAAACAAAAGCTGAATCCACTGAATTGGCTCCGCGCCATTCTCGAAGCGACGCTGAACAAAACGTCCTATCCTCTGCTCGACGACTTCAAAGCTGCCTGTCAATAGGGCCTTGGTGAACGATTACACTTTTACTAAGCTGTTACTATTTTATTGTGATGTCAGGGGTCTATTATTTACATTTTCCTTATTTGTGGTGATTTCTTGTGGTTAATCACTCTTTATTGTTATTTTATAATGGTTAATTTTTATAATCACTATTAATGGTGATTTTCTGTCTTTACTTCGCATTGAATGGTGACTATATTGTATTTTACTTTATATAATCACTTTTTAAGGTTGTTTATGAGCGCTTCAGAGTATAATGAGCTGTTACATCAGGCTTTATCTGCTCACCAGCAAAGCCTTTCCGCCGCTACATCAACGCTGGAAAGGCAATTGAAGATGGCCATGAACTCAAGTGAAGTAGCGGGGAACCTCAACCAGTTTAATTACGTCCTTGATGATTACCTTCGGCAACACCAAATGGATTTGAGTACCCTGGCCATGCTGGCGGGCGTGTCCAAAAATACCATGACCCGTCTTAAAAAATCGGTTGAGTCTTGCAGAATCGACACGTTAAATGCCGTACTGAATGTTATGGGCATGGAAATAGTGATAGCCAGAAAGGCTCAAACCGATGAGTGAAATAAATCGCCAGGGGGCCATCTATGCCAATAACCTGCTGGCGGGTTATCTCACAGAACTCACCGCTAATGGTAAAGTACGGTATACCTATCAGTATGTCTTGGAGTATCTCGGTAGCGGTGTGCCCATAGGCCACCAGTTTCCTTTGCAAGCCGACGCTTTTATATTTGATGCGTTTCCCTCATTTTTTGAAAACCTGCTAAGTGAAGGGTGGATAAAAATGTATCAAACAACCAATACCCGGTTAGACAAACGTGATGAATTTGGCTTGCTATTGCATAATGGCCGGGTATTGATTGGGGCGCTATCTGTGGTGAATATGGAAAAGGAATTCGTGAGATTATGACTGCTCAGCTAGGCCAAATATCACTTAAAGGCGGAGCTGCACCATACTCCCCGGCGTTTCTGAAGAAGATGTTTACGTTAACCCGCCTGCCCGCAGCGGGGATAAGCGTTAAAGGGGACCAGGCATTATTTAATCGTGCCGCGCCGCGCTATTTGGATGGTCAATCTATCTCGGGTGTCCAGAAAAAATTATTCATGGATCTAGAAGGCAATTACCTGGTACCGGTAAAAGGCCATGGCCGGTATATTGTTAAACCAGCCCCCGACCATCTGCCCCATCTGCCGGAAAACGAACATGCCATCATGCAATTGGCCAGACTCTGCAAATTTAATGTAGCAGATAACGCCCTGGTGCCTTTTGAAGACGGTGAACTGTGTTATGTGACCCGTCGGTTTGATTTGCGCGACGATGGTCGCCGGTTGTTTGTTGAAGATGCCGCAAGTTTGTGTAACGTCCACTCATCGAATAAAGGCAGTGACAACCTTTCTTATGAAGGTGTGCTGAAAAAATTATATGAAGCCAGTGGGCGAAATATGGCGATTATATTCAACGGTGTCAGGCAGGTGTTATTCGCCTACCTGGTAGGCAACAACGATCTCCATTGTAAAAATTTGTCGATGTACCGACACCCGGATGATGCGACTGTCAGGATGCGGGATTTTACGCCGGTGTATGATGTAGTGTCGGTAGCACCCTATCAGGATTACTATAACGAGGATTTAACGCTTTGTGTTCTGGCGAGTGAGTTAAATGCCGTGTTTAGTCCGTCGTATGAAGCCGTTGGTCATTATTGTATGGAATGTTTTGTGCGTTTGGCAATGAATCTTGGAATGCACAAAGCGGCGGCACAGAAGCTAGTGGCTCAACTCTGCAACGATGTTGCCCGCTATTTTCAGCCGTTGCTCGCGGCTTCTTCGAGTCCGGATAAAACGGTTATCGAACAGCATATCAAAGCAAAGCTGGCTCGCTTTGCCCCGGATATTGCTGGGCTAAAATCAGTTAAGTGATGTAATTGTAGCGCGGTATTGTGTGTTTTTAGGCAGGCTCGTAAAGAAAATGGTTCATTGTTACTCGATCTTTCTCTCTTACTTGGGGGATATTTCTTTAAAGGCCATAAGACAGTGAGATAATAAAACAGGGAGAAAGCATCAGGTACAGCCCATTTTCTAAAGGATCAGCGGAGTATCCGGATTTTATCCTTATCCCACTTTAAAAGAACATTTGTACGAAACCAGCCGGGTTTAACTGAGTTATATTCCTTTTCTTTTACATCCAGAAAACCATTTGGGTTAATTTCTGCAATTGGTAGCAGCAGATCGGTATTGTCAAAAAAGTAAACTCTATGGCATTGATTAGCCATGTCAGATCGCCAGATAGCGAGTTGGCCTCCAGGTAAATCAGAGCCAACCTATTGGGCGACGAACTTGCCGCGAGAGCAATACGCAGTACAAGCAGTCTTACAATTATACAGCTAGCGCTGGCAGATAGAATTACTCTTCAAGGAGTGGAAACTCTACTGCAGTTTACGTAAGTTCAATACTCGGAATACGGGCTTGATGGAGGGACTGATATGGCAGTTTGCTGGCATTATTGGTGAAACAGCGTATTGGGTTTAGTATTCAACGTCTGATGGGCGTCGATATATCGAGCTTCATGGTCGCGAAAAATACGCAAAGCTGGTTTTATCTATTAATGGAGTCGATACTCCATGACGCTTAATCTGAATTTATACAAGCGTGGAATTTGGCAGTAAATTATCTATCAGGATGTGCCAATCGGGCACATCCTGCCAGAGATAGGAAAACCGGGCGCTTGAAGCATGGCTTGGTCTCGGTTAATCCTTAATGTCCAACCTATGAATAATCGTTATTCGAATAACTGTATTAAGGTTATCCAGTACGGCCTTTTTTATTGCTTGTTCGCCTGTACTGCAAGCAATTTTTCTAATGTGACATTAGTCAGCCGCTAAACAACATTTGTGCAAAATTGACAAATTGTTGTAAATCCCATTATGATGAAATCAGAGCATTTATCATCAAATGCTTAGGAGGTATTTATGCGATTATCGATAGAAATCACGCCTGAGCAGCATCAGAACTTAAAAGCCGCAGCTGCCTTACAAGGCAAGAGTATCAAAAGCTATGTGCTTGAACGGGCACTACCTAATGCAGACGAGCAAGCCGCCTTACAAAAGCTTGAGGCGTATCTAGCGCCGCGTGTTGCCGCCGCCAAAGCAGGTAAAATTTCGAGTAAGTCCGTTGATGAAATTTTTGATGAAGAAATAGCGAACGCTAAATAAAACAATGCCTTTGTATGACATTACGGATGATGCTGAAGCCGATATTCGCGAGATTGTAAGCTATACCCTTGAGAACTGGGGCGTTGCAAAAACAAACATATATAGAAAAGCCATAAAAGACACTTTTGAGCTTATCGGGCGCAAAACTGTAGTCATTCGCAAATTTTCAGTTACGTTTCCTGATTTACTCGTCACAAAATGCCTGCATCACTATATCTTTTATCTTAATGAGGGCGTAAAAAAGCCGACTATTATCGCAGTGCTCCACGAGGCGAGAGACATTGTCGCGTTACTAGTCTCTCGCCTTGACGCTTAAGCGTGTGAATAGCGCTAGCTGTTTATTGATGGCTTTTTTCTTTCTAAAAAATCATTTATCGATTGTCGTTCGTGAAAGCGTTACGTGATGACCTTGCAGGTTTTGCGCTGCCGTAAGTATCTCTGATTTCATCCATGCTAAAGGTTCCACGCCCTTTGCTTTGCCAATCATCAGGGCGGAAATACCAACGTTTTTTCTTGTACGCGAGTTTAAAACCCGTTTTTATGAGAACCGCATTATGCTTAAAACTGTTACCACAGACCCACACCCATGCTCCGCAAATCTCAATATCTAACCCTTCGCAATGAATAATCGCGTTTAGTGCATCGTTTAAGGCTTCTGGGTAATATTGCCACCGGTTTTTTGTTCATCAATCACGCCGTCAAAGCCCTTAAAACTTCAAAGGCTCGATTAATGATTTTCATCATTTCTGCACCTGCCGGGTTTCGGTCTGGTTGATAAGTCATGGCGGTTTTACCAAAGGCCTTTTTAACCAGCGTTAAGGTGATTTGTCCGCTTAATCCTAAAATCTTTGCTGCATCATGTGGTGTTATGCTGTTCGCTCCTAAAAAATTGGCTGAGGTTCAACGAAGCGCTTTGCGCCGCGATTGAAATTCTGCCGGCTAGTGCAACTAAGGCGAGGGTGAAAAAATCCAGAATAATTGCAGAGGGTCTAGCCCAAACGCAGTGCGGAGATGGAAATCGTTAGTAGTCTTGTTTTTGAAAACAAAACTGCTCTACTGGGGGCTATGGGACAGATCACTATTGGATTGTTGTTGACAGCTTCCAGTAGAAGGGGCAACGAAAAACGCTAACAAAGCGGTTGCAGTCAGCCGGCAGGCTATACGCCAGTAATAGTTTGTTTAAACGCAGCTAAATAACTTTATTATAGTGCCGTTTGCTTTCTCGCATGTGCATAGAGTGACATTCTACCCCGGCAGGACAATCCGCTGGCCTGCTCAAGGTATGCGCTGTTTTGTTATGCTTCTTGAAACTTAGAGCCAGTTATACGTGCACTGTTGAAATCAAAATGATTGCATCATTATGATTCCATGTTATGCTGAACAATAGTTATACACTCAGTGGCAAGCCATGGCAGATTTCAGCACCATTACATTAACTCAGCAAAAACGGCTCGCGTTTATCGATTTTTGTCTGGAATTCTTCGGGCAAGTGGCCAGAGCGGATCTGGTTGGCCATTTTCAAACGGGGATCGCCTCGGCCACCCGGGATTTAACGTTGTACAAATCGCTGGCACCAGACAACCTGGTGCTAAAGCATCAAACCAAGCTCTACTACCGTACCGCCGAATTTTCACCGTTGTTTCCGCATCACGCGGAAGAAGTGCTGTTCAGGTTGGCAAACAAAGACGCAGATAAATTTAAGTTACCGCAGCGACCCAGTGATGTATGCGTTGAAGCGGTGCGTCTTATTCATGCTTCATCATCGACTATTGCGCCGCTGTTACGGGCCATCATGCATAAAAAAGCCATACACTGCCGCTACGTGTCGCTGTCTTCCGGCATAACGGAACGGGAACTAGTGCCCCATTCACTCATTAATAACGGTTATCGCTGGCACGTACGCTGCTACGACAGAAGCAATCAGGCATTCAGGGATTTTGTCAGCAATCGTTTTTTAGATATCAATTTACTGGACGGGCAGCCACTGAAAACAGAGTCGGTGCTCAGTGATACGGCCTGGAATAATGTCATCCCTTTGGACTTAATACCGCATCCGGGAGTTAAGCATAAGCAAGCCATCGAACTTGATTACAACATGACGAACGGCAGCTTAACCGTGGAAACCCGCGAAGCGTTGCTGGGCTATTTAACCCAGGCATGGCGAGTGGATTGCTCTGCAAATTACAGGCTCGATCCAATGCAATTCCCACTGGCGCTGGCGAATAAAGAGGTGCTGAAAAACATGGATGTGAGTCCGTTGCTACCGGGAGTTACGCAATGAAAGCCGATTTCAGCGTAGAGTTTTTGGAGCAATTTAAAGAACAAAGTGTCGCTTTGCGTTTGCTGCGCGCCCAACATTTTCCATTGATGACGAGTTTTTTTCACAGTGCGTTTATTCGCCATAATCGCCGGGCGGTGCCGTATCAGGAACTGATCGCAATGCTCGATTACCACTTAAGCGATGTCGCTGAAGTGTATGGCGAGCAAAAATACCCGAAAACAGCCCGCGCCTATATCGACGACTGGATCAATCAAAAGCCCGGTTATCTGCGTAAGTACCTGCCGCAAAACAGTGATGAACCAGAATGCGATTTATTGCCCGATGTCGAAAAAGCGCTGCACTGGGTTGAAGAGTTGCAGGGGCGGCAATTTGTCGGCACAGAATCGCGCCTGAAACTCCTTATCGATTTAATTGGGGAGCTGGTGCAGGGCACTACCAACGATAAATCTTTGCAACTAGAAGCCTTGCAGCAGAAAAAAGCGTTGATCGAACAGCAAATCGAGGCGGTAAAACAAGGCACCAGTCTTGGGCTGGACGATACCGAGGTGCGGGAAAGGCTGTATCTGGTCTCTGATATTTCGCGCAAATTACTCGGTGATTTCCGGCAGGTAGAGGCGAATTTTCGGCTCCTGGATAAGGACACCCGCAAAAAAATCACCTTGGGAGGTGGCCAGAAAGGGCGGGTGCTGGATATCGTCTTTGCCGATCAGGACGTCATAAACAGTTCCGACGAAGGAAAGTCTTTCATCGCGTTTTTTGAATTGTTAATGACCCAGCAAATGCGCGATTCGCTAAGACAAAACTTAAAGCAGATAATGCACCACCAATTGGGGCACGAATTTGTCAGTAGTGACGAATTGGTCCAGCACCTTTACAGCTATTTGCTGGAGGCCGGTGACAAAGTGAATCGCACCAAACAGCAAATTACCGAACAACTGCGCCGCTACATCGAGGAGCAGTCGCAGGATAACCGGCGCATTCTCGAACTTATCCGCGATTTTGAAGCTGTTGCACATCAAACGAATCGTCCCGACACCCCCTTGCATTTGCAGCAGAATTTTGCCGAGATTGCTGGCATCCAGGCCAGTATTTATCCTCACCTCAGCCGTGGCTTGTTTGTCCCTAAAACACCGGAACAACTGGATTCTGACATCAAAGAGGGCGCCCAAGAAGCCGATGTGGATTTAACCAATCTGTTTGAAGTCAGTCATATTGACGAACTGCAGTTACAGCAGCAGATCTTTACTTCGCTGGATAAACATCAGGGGCAGGTGACCTTAGCCGGTGTGCTGGAAGATTATCCCCTGCAGTACGGCCTTGATGAGGTACTCAGCTACATTAAACTGGCCTGTGAAGAGGTTGTGCCTGCCAGTATTGACACCCAACAACCGCAACACGTTAGCTGGCAGAGTGAGCCGGGCGTTAGCCGCACCCTGTCGGTACCCACTATTACGTTTATTCGGGATACGTCATCATGAACGAACAAGCATCTGCAGAAGCCTTGACTGCGCAGCATCATGCGGCATTGAAGGTCCGGCTGCTCAAAGGGCCGGTTTACCGGGCAAAACATCGCGACCTGTGGGATGTGCTGGAGCGTGATCAGGCGCTTATCCGCAGTTATTTTGACCAGATCGGTTTGTCGTTGCGACTCGATGATGCAGAAGGGTATGCATTTTTACAACAGCGTGAGGTTGATACCGAAGAAGAGCAAACAGAGATCCCCTCGCTCATTACCCGTCGTCAACTGAGCTTTGGGCAAACCTTGCTGCTGATATTTTTACGCAAGCGCCTGGCCGAACACGATAGTGAAGAGAGCAGTCCGCGTCTTATTGTTGAGCGTCAGGAAATATGGCAGTGGCTCGCCCCCCATTTCCCGGATGCCAGTAACGAAGTAAAGCAGCACAAAGAGTTTGATGCGCTGATTAAAAAGATCACCCAAATGGGCTTTTTGAATCAGTTACCCAATCATAAAAATGATTTTGAAGTCCAGCGTATCCTCAAAGCCTTTGTGACAGCAGAGCAAATTGTCCGGTACACGGAATTATTCGATATCCATAGCAATGAGGAAGCCAGTGATGAGCAGTGACACGTTAACAGAGGCCGCTGCGCCAATACATAACGATCCTCGCCCTGTATCACAAGCAACGCAGCGGCAGGGTTTTCGTTTAACCCGGTTTGAGGTATTAAACTGGGGGACCTTTGATAGGCAGATCTGGCACCTGGACAATAGTGGCGACAATTGCCTGCTCACCGGCAATATCGGTAGCGGTAAATCAACGCTGGTCGATGGCCTGACAACGTTGCTGGTTCCGCCCAGAAAGCTGGCGTTTAATAAGGCTGCGGGTGCTGAAAACAAAGAGCGTTCGCTGGAGTCGTACTTTTACGGCTATTATACGTCACAGCAGGATGAGTCGGGTAAAGCCCGTGCGGTAGGTTTGCGTAGCAAGGGAAATCACTATTCGGTACTGCTGGCACAATTTCACTCCGTAGCACTGCAACAAACAATTACGCTGGCGCAGATCTTCTGGCTCAAACCTGGCGAAAACAAAGTGAAACGCTTGTTCGTTGTTGTTCCGGAAGCGCTCGACATTGCCACCCACTTCAGCGACTTTGGCACGCAAATTAAGGCGTTGCGTAAACGCTTGCAAAAAATGCCCGAGCTCACTCTGGTTGAGAGTTTTAATCAATATCAACAAACCTTCAGTAAGTGGTTGGGGTTAGGTACCGATGGCAAGGCGCTGGAGTTGTTTAATCAAACGATTTCCATGAAATCAGTCGGCTCTGTGACCGATTTTGTGCGCCAGAATATGCTTGAGCAGCCCGATGTGGAGGGGCAAATTCAGGAACTGGAGCGCAATTATGAATCATTAAAGCGACTCCACGACGCGGTGGTCGCGGCTCGTGAAAAAATTACCTTACTCCAACCGATTGATAAACATGGCCGTCAGGCGAAAGAGGCGGCGCAGGAAAAACAACACTTTGCGTTCTGCCGTGATTACGTAGACAGCTTTATGGCCGAGAAAGCAATTGTACTGTATCAAAAGCGGATTGCCCGCCAGCAAGGAGAGCTTGAAAAACTGGCCATTGATGAACAGCAGTTGCAAAGTCAGAAACGTCGCCTTAATCAAACGGTAAGTCAGCTCAGAAGCGATATCGATCAAAACGGTGGGGGCCGGTTGCAGCAACTGCAAGATAAAATTAAAGGCTTAGATGAAGCAAGAAACCAAAGTAAGCGTTTGTGTGATAACTATCTCGCACTGGTTAAGCAGCTCGGGCTGCCCGAAGCGCTAACAGCAGATAACTTTGTCAGCAATATACGTGAATCGCATTCTTTGTTTGAACAACATCAACAGCAACTCGAAAATATTGAGAGCCGGCAAGACGATTACAAATTGCAAAATCACCAGTTGCAACAGCAACAACAGGCGGTGCAGCAAGAGCTGGAAGCGCTACGCCATCGTAAATCCAATATTCCGGTACGCCAGTTAAACATCCGCGAGCGACTGTGTGAACATCTTAAGGTAGAGGAAAGCCGGTTACCCTTTGTCGGTGAGTTGGTGCAGGTAAAACAGAGCCAGACTCAATGGCAGGGCGCCATTGAGCGGGTGTTGCACAACTTTGCACTGTCGTTGGTGGTGCCGGATTCGCTGTACGCTGATGTGAGTGATTTTGTTGAAAACACCCATCTGGGGACGCGGTTGGTGTATTACCGTGTAAAAAGTACCGAGAATTACTATCCGCAATCGCCGCAGCCGGACTCCCTGCTGGCAAAAATAGAAATCAAGCGCGACAGTGAGCACTTTCAATGGCTGCATCGCGAGTTACAGCAGCGTTTTGACTATCAGTGCTGCGAGTCAATGACTGACTTTCGTCGGAGTGAAAAAGCCATTAGTTTGCAGGGGCAGGTGAAGTCAGGTCGTTTTCGTCACGAGAAAGACGATCGCCACAGCTTGCATGACAAAAGCCGCTTTGTACTTGGCTGGAGTAACCAGGCAAAGCTCGACCTGCTGGCCGCCCAAATACGTGCACTGCAAACTGATGCCGCGGCCATGGCAACCACGTTAGCGCAATGCGCCAGCCAGCGTCGCGATATTGAAGAGTTGCGTCGTCAGGCCAAAAATCTCAGCGACTTTAACTTAACCTTTGAGCAAATCAACTGGTCACAGTTTGCCAATCAGTTGGAAGTCGCCAGGCAAGAAATACGGGTCCTGGAACAAAGCTCCGATGTATTGCGGGAATTACAACAACAGTTTCAGCACGCACAAACCGAATTAACCCGGGTGGAAGAAGCGTTTCGTGCGCACTATCAACAACTGGGTAAACTTGAGACTAAGCTGGAAGACGATCATAAGATCCTGGCTGAAAAGACAGCCGAGTGTAACGCGGTATCCGAACAGGTAAAGCAGCGTTGTTACCCGGATCTGTCCGCCTTGTATGAAAAGCACGGTGCGGCGCAATTGCGCATCGACATGCTGGCGAACCAATGCTCGGTGTTACGCACCAAACTGAATGAAAAAATCCAGCATCTTGAGGAGAAACGCAGTAAGCGGGAAAAGCAAATGCTCACCGCCATGAAAGATTTTGCTTTCCGTTTTCCTAACGATGTAACCGAACTGGACGTTAGTGAGCAGTCACTGTCTGAATATCAGCAGATGCTGAAAACACTGCAGGATGAAGACTTACCCCGCCATGAAACCCGTTTTAAAGAAATGCTTAATCAGGACACCATTCGTTCGATGGCGCTGTTTCGCAGCTATCTGGATAAGCAGGAAGAGCAAATCGATGCGCGAGTCAGTATGATCAACCGTTCATTACGGGAACTGGATTATCAGCAGGGCACCTACATCGAAATAGACAGTATTTCCTCACCGGATTTGGATATTCGTGAGTTCAAGCAGCGCCTGAAGAGTTGCGTGGAGTTTTCTACCGACGACAATTTATATTCCGAACACAAGTTCGAGCAGGTCAAAGCGCTGATTGAGCAAATGCGCAACGAGCCGACGTGGACTCAGAAAGTGGTGGATGTTCGTTACTGGCAACTGTTCAATGTGGTTGAGCGATACCGTGAAGATAACAGTGAGAAAGAGTGTTATTCCGACTCAGGGGGTAAGTCCGGCGGGCAGAAAGAGAAGCTGGCGTATTCCATTTTGGCGGCGGCCATCCTGCTGCAATATCGCCTGGTGGATGACGAGACCGGCGCAAAAGCCAAACGCCGTTTTAATTTGGTGGTGATTGACGAAGCCTTTGCCCGTGGCTCAAAAGACAGTACGCGCTTTGGACTTGAATTGTTTAAAAAACTCGGACTTCAGCTGTTACTGGTAACGCCGCTGCAGAAACTCGATGTCATTGAACACTATGTTAAACAAGTGCATTTTGTTGATCAGCGCAGTAATCGTTCCATGGTGCTGAATATGACGATAAAAGAATATCGTGAGCGGCTCGCACAACACAAATCGCAGCAGCAATATAAAGCGCTGGTGGAAGAGGTAGAACAAAACCCAGCGCTTAAACGTGAATAAGGGGCTGAATAGGTGCACACAGTAAAAGCGCTGAAAGCAAAACTGCAAAAGCAATGGCAAAATCAGGTGTTCTACAAGCAGTGGCTGTGTGGCGAGTTGTCATTTCCTTTGCAGGTTTCACTCAAGCGGCCGACAGACAAACAACTGCTGCACGATTTTGCCGTACTGACGGCGGCTCAACAGGCCTTTGAGCGGGAGCTTCTGCCTCATGCTGGTGTGAGTCTGCTTAAACAACAAGTCAGTTATGCCACCATGGGGCGTCAGAATGTCCCCGTTGCTGTGGTGTTTGAGTCGTCAGAAGCATTGGCCCGGTTTTGCGGTAAATGGCAGGAATGGCAGCAATTCATTGCCGATGCCAAGCAGTTGCAAGCGGGTTTGCCCCATGTGCGCATTGGCCAGCAGATATCGATTAAACAGTTACTGAATCATGCGGGTGAGTGGGAGAAGCTTATTGCGATTGCGCACTTTTTCAGGGCGAATCCGTTACCCGGGTGTTATCTGCGCGAGCTACCCATTGCCGGGGTAGACAGTAAATTTATAGAACACCGCAAGCAAACCGTAAAAACGCTGTTAGATGCGGTATTACCCGCAGACGCGATTAAAAGCCAGTATACGCAGATGGGGGAACACGGTTTTGAAAAGCGCTTTGGTTTGCGTTTTGATGAGCCGCAGATACGCTTTCGGCTGCTTGATCCACAACTGTATTATGAAGTTGGCGGGTTGCGGGATATTACGCTACCGATTAGCCATTTTGCTCAGTTATCGTTAATGGTCGACCGTGTCTTCATAACGGAAAACCTGGTAAATGGTCTGGCGTTTCCCAATGTGAAAAATGCCCTGGTGATCTTTGGTAAAGGTTACAGTGTTCAACTGCTCAAACAGATACAGTGGTTACACCGCTGCCGGCTCTATTATTGGGGGGATGTTGATACTGACGGTTTTGCCATGCTCTCACAAATACGCGGTTATTTTAGCAACACGCAGTCGCTGTTGATGGATGAGGCGACATTGTTAGCCACCAAGTCTTTTTGGGGCGCGGAAGCGCTTAACAAACGCCAAACGCCAGAAAGCCTGCCCAATCTCCTTCCCGCCGAAGCTGCACTCTATACAAAGCTAAAAGCAGATCATTGGCAACCGCGCTTAAGGCTGGAACAAGAAAGAATTCCATTCAGTCTGTTAACCGAGCAGTTACGCCAACTCGGATGTAAATAACAATAGTTTGGTTGTATTTGTCACGGCTATGACAGGGGATGAGAGCGCATACGTTTACTGCAATAGTGGTTAGTAACATCGGTTTAGCAAAACAAACATGGTAGGATCGCTGAATGTAATGAAAGGTTTGCTAACAGTATGCTGGCGAATTGGAATGAAGGTCTACAAAGAGATAAGTAATGGCTAAGCAAGGTCACATCAACAGCAATAGTGGGTTAACGGTTGTATCAGTGAGTTCCTCAGGAAGCCAAAGCGCCCAAGCACGGGAGACGCTCGATAAACTGTGGGTAGAAGTTAACAAAAAACAGCAACGAAATGACCGTTATCAGGCTAAGCTTGAAGCGTTTATGGCGTACTTCAAGCAATCGGTTGAACCCATTGAACAGGAGGTCTGCCGGGCTAACGAGCAGTGGATCCGCCATCTAGTTTCTTTTGTGCCGCGTAAATCAATAAAGGGTAGGCAACATGAGGCCCTGCTGGATTGGATCCAGGAAGAATTAACGATACTTGAGTCGAATCCGTTTAATCCTGTGAATACCAATGACTTGAGGGACGCTTTTAATGAAGCGATAGTCACCTCAATTAAGCAGAACCCCAACTCCAGCGAGGTACCTGAGGAGCAACTCGATCATTACCGGATTGAGTTGTCGCTAATGCTTGGAGAAGAGATAGAACTCAGTGACGAAGAGTTGGTTGAGTTGATCCATGACCCGCATAAGGCAATGGCCTATTTTGAATCGGTGCTCAAACATAAAATGGAATCAGGTTACGTGGGTGATGATGAAGATATTCACGGGCAGGAGTCGCCATATTTTCATGACGAGTCAGATCAACACGATCATTCGTACCAACAACATAATCAAGACTTCCATAATACGAATGTCGATGTAGCTACTGCTTTGTTCAGCGATAAACAAATCAACAGACTCTATCGGCAGTTAGCTAAAAAGCTGCATCCTGACCGGGAACTCGACCCGGATAAGAAGGCTGAAAAAATGGATTTGATGCAACAACTTTCACACGCCAGGGACGTTAAGGATCCGCTGGCTATATTTTTGTTAGCACAGCAGTATTTGCCAGAATATCAGTTGGAGTTAAACGACAATTTAACTGTGCAGTTAGAAACAATATTAAAAGACAAGGTTAAACAGTTAAACGCCGATTATCACGAGTTGCGACGCGGTGACGGACTGAGTGTGATAATTTGGCAGCGCTTTGGTGGTGGCACAAAGGCCGCCCGGGAAAAAGGCTTACGAGAATATCGGCAGGCGCTTGAGCAAGATGTTGAGAATCTCATGGCAAAGTGTAGGGAAATTAAAACGGTTAAAGGGTTGCAGAAGCACCTAACGGCACGACTTCAATCATTTAATTTCACGCGTGTTCCCATGTCCGAACTGCCCTTTGACGATTTTCCATTTGACCTGTTCGATTAATCAACGTTTAGTTAGGATGTTGGCTAGCTTGTTCTAGTACTGGTTGTGGCGGCAGTTTGCCCCTTTGGGTTTTTTAAGCGATACTGCCCGCCGGTTGCTAGAGTCTGTTGACCTTGGTTGTTCATTTTTACAGCGGTTCGTGCGCCACTTAGACAAAGAGGCTGTTTGAAGGTCGAGTGGGCCTAAATGAAAAACATTTAACGCAGTATGAATGGTGCACGAACGTTGCCCAAAGGGGTTATTATGGAAACCTTTTACTCTTTGTCACAGTCCTTTGACTTAGCCCACTAGGCCTGCTGGACCGTTTCGCGATTAAAATGCTTCCATTTGGACTAAAATTTGTTCATCAAACGTCAACAGCACGTTGGTATTACCGGTGACCGGATAATAACTAAACAAGGTTTGTGAATTCTTCGCGCATGTCTTTAAAAAAATATTCAATGTTGGCTATTAAGGCCGGGGTAGGACTTGTCCCCAAGCCGGTGCGTAATTTTGCCAAGAAAAACCCGGCGTTAACGTCTTTATATAGCCGTTCATTACAAAAGTCTGGTTTATTTTACGGCTTTCCGAGTAAGAAAAAACTTCAGGCACTTTACAATCAGTCGTTAGCTAAGCAAGCCAGCGACATGAATCAAATACTCGCTGATTTACCGGTACTGCACGCGAAAATTTCAGTCGCGATTATAGGTAATGATGCGCTGGGAGTATCAAAAACCCTGGCATCGTTAGTTCATCAGTCGGCTCATATTGAATCCGTTCTTGTACAGTGCACGTTGTTTAAACAGCAGACCAATACAAAAACGCTAAACATTA
>NZ_CAJXQY010000121.1 GCF_913058315.1 uncultured Alteromonas sp.
ATCTACACCTCTCTATTCGTCGGCAGCGTCAGATGTGTATAAGAGACAGATTGGATACTGACCCGTTTGGGTACAGGCTGTCATCAGCATTACTAAAGGGAGAACGAACCAACGTTTTTGCATGACTGACTCCGAGTGATAGAGAAAAAAAGGGCACGCTAGGTGCCCTGGATCGGTTTCTGCTTTTACTTCGCCAACAATGAAATATCAGCGGTAGTAATGAACAGGCTTCGCAGTAGCAGCAACAATGCAAGGCGATTGGTTTTTACCGCGGGATCCTCGGCCATTACCATCACGTTATCAAAAAACGCATCGATGCTTGGACGCAAGGTGGCCAGTTTAGCCAGTACTTCAGTGTATTCACGGTTTGCCGCATGGCTGTGAATACTATCCTGAATGGCTTTGATGTCGTTATACAAGGTCACTTCTTCTGCTTCCGACAGCAGTGCCTCATCGACTTTCTGATCGCCTTCAACGTTATTCTTCGCCAGAATATTGGCAACGCGTTTATTGGCCGCTGCCAGTGCCTCAGCCGCTTCATTTTGCTTAAAGCCGGCAACTGCATTGATGCGGGCCAGATAATCAGTAGGCTGAGTAGGGCGACGGGCTGAGACAGCCTGAATTACGTCGGTTTCCACATCCTGGTCGTGCAGTAATGCGGTAAAGCGACCCAGCACAAAATCGACAACCTGATCAGTCACGTCTTTGTTGGTGAGCTTATCGGCATAAATTGCGGCAGCTTTGCCAACTACATCCTGCAAATCAATCAGCAACGACTTTTCTGTGATGATACGCAATACACCAATGGCGGCGCGGCGTAATGCAAACGGATCTTTATCGCCTTTAGGTAACTGGCCAATACCAAAGATACCTACCAGCGTATCGAACTTATCGGCCAGTGCCACCGCAGCGCTTTCCGGCGCTTCAGGTAACACGTCGCCGGCAAAGCGCGGCAAGTACTGCTCGTATAACGCATTGGCTACCGGTGCTGGCTCACCATCGTGCAGCGCATAGTATTTACCCATAACGCCCTGAACATCCGGAAACTCCATAACCATGTCAGTCATCAGATCGGTTTTGGATAACAGCCCTGCACGTTGCGCGTGGGCGTTATCAGCACCAATGATATCGGCAATGTAACCCGATAAGGCCGCAATGCGATCGGATTTTTCCTTTAAAGTCCCTAACTGCTTCTGAAACAGCACAGACTCAAGAGAAGCTAAACGAGACTCGAGAGACTGCTTTTTGTCGGTATTAAAGAAAAACTCGGCATCAGCCAGACGAGGGCGGATTACCTTTTCGTTACCATGAATAATCTGAATCGGATCGTGACTCTCGATATTGGTAACAAACAGGAACTTGTTTGATAAAGAGCCGTCTTTATTCAGCAACGGCACGTATTTCTGATCGCCTTTCATGGTGTAAATAAGCGCTTCTTTTGGCACTTCCAGAAAGGCTTCATCAAAACCGGCCTGCAGGACTACCGGCCATTCAACCAACGCAGCGATTTCATTTAGCAGGCTGTCATCGTAATCAGCTACCAAGCCCTGCTCATCGGCCTTGGCATTCAGTGACTCGGCAATGCTGGTTGCGCGGCTGGCAAAATCAGCCACCACATAGTGTGCTTTTAATGCACTTTGGTAGTTATCGGCGTGGTCCAGTTCAAAGGTTTTCTCACCGTGGAAACGGTGCCCCTGAATGGTTCTGGCACTGCTTAAACCTAAGGCCGCAATATCGATCAGTTCATCACCATAGAGCGCACACAGGGTATGTACGGGGCGAATAAACTGCGTGGTGTAATTACCCCACTTCATTGGCTTAGGAATAGGCAGCTTAGCGATAGCCTGATTCACAATATCTTCAAGCAGTTCGTTAATCTTCTGGCCTTTGACTTCGGCTTTGTACATCAGCCATTCACCCTTATCGGTGACCAGTCTGTCGGCTTCTTCTACATTGATGCCATTACCACGAGCCCAACCCATCGCTGCCTTGGTAGGGTTACCGTCGGCATCAAAAGCCGCTGCAACGGCAGGACCACGTTTTTCAACAACTTTATCCTGTTGCGACTCGGCAAGACTGGTGACATAGACCGCTAAGCGGCGCGGTGCCGCAAACCATTGCACATTACTGTAACCCAGCTCGGCTGCACTTAACGCATCTTTGATGTTGTCGGCAAAACTTGAGCCCAGTTGTATAAGGGCTTTAGGGGGAAGTTCTTCACTACCCAGTTCAATTAATAAATTTTCGGTACGCACCTTTTACAGCTCCTTCTTACACAGCGGGAAACCAAGCTCTTCACGGGCATTGTAATAAGCTTGTGCCACAGCTTTGGCAAGGGTTCTAACGCGTAAGATGTAACGTTGTCTCTCCGTAACAGAAATCGCGTGGCGAGCATCCAGCAGGTTAAATGCGTGGGATGCTTTCATTACCTGCTCATAGGCAGGTAATGGCAGATTCTTTTCGATCAGCAACTGACAAGCCGTTTCGCACTCATCAAAGGTTCTGAACATGACATCGACGTTGGCATATTCAAAGTTATAGGTGGATTGCTCCACTTCGTTCTGGTGGAAAACATCGCCGTAGGTGACTTTACCCATTGGGCCATCGGTCCAGACCAGATCATAGATGCTGTCTACGCCCTGGATGTACATGGCCAGGCGTTCCAGACCATAGGTGATTTCGCCGGTGACTGGTTTACATTCAAGGCCGCCAACCTGTTGGAAATACGTAAACTGAGTGACTTCCATACCGTTCAGCCAGATTTCCCAGCCAAGGCCCCAGGCACCCAGAGTAGGGGATTCCCAGTTATCTTCCACAAAACGAATATCGTGTACTAACGGGTCGAAGCCCAGTTCTTTTAATGAGTCTAAGTACAGCTCCTGGAAATTATCCGGAGAAGGTTTCAGCATGACCTGGAACTGATAGTAATGCTGCAGACGGTTAGGGTTTTCACCATACCGGCCATCAGTTGGGCGTCGGCTGGGTTGCACGTAAGCACTGCTAATAGGCTCCGGACCCAAAGAACGCAGGAACGTCATGGGGTGAAAGGTACCTGCTCCAACTTCCATATCCAGCGGTTGAATAATCACACAACCTTGTCTGGCCCAGTAATCCTGTAAGGCAAGGATCAAGCCCTGAAATGTTTTAATATCGTACTTGTGCATACATTAACGACTATAACTGACTGATGACTTAAAGAGGTGGGTTAGTATACATTTTGTATGGCCATGAATGTAGGCCTAGGGTGGCTTAATTACCCGGTAGTTGACTAAAAAGTCCGGTTTATTTCTACAAAACACGGGTTATTAAAAGAGTAGGATAAGCGTTGTTGCTTCACAGGAGATAAAAATGAGTGAAAGTGTTATTCGGTGCGGCTGGGTTTCTGACGATCCCCTCTACCAACAATACCATGATGAAGTATGGGGACGGCCAGAATTTGATTCTCAACAATTGTTCGCAAAATTGTGTCTCGATGGTCAGCAAGCCGGGCTGAGTTGGATCACGATCCTGAAAAAGCAGGCTGGATTTGAAGCGGCTTTCCACCAGTTTGATCCGGTAAAAATTGCAACGATGACAGAGGAAGACGTTGAGCGGTTAATGCAAAACCGTGAAATTATTCGCAGCCGAGCGAAAATTAACGCCATCATCACTAACGCCAGAGCCTATCTGGAACTCACCAAAAGCATCGAATTCAGCGACTTTATCTGGCAATTTACCAACCATAAAACGGTAGTGAATAGTTGGCCGGATTACCGCCAGGCGCCCACCAGTACCGCCGAGTCAAAAGCGATGGCTAAAGCCCTTAAAAAGGCTGGGTTTAAGTTTGTCGGGGAAACCATTTGCTATGCGTTTATGCAGGCTGTAGGGATGGTCAATGACCACACTACAGACTGCCACTGTTACGCAAGTGTGCGGGAACTGGCTAACTGAGGATACCGTTCCTCGCAGTAGGCAATGACGGCGGGGAGCTCTTTTAAAACAGGCGTTTCATGTTGTTCTTCGATGGCCTCCCGGGCCTTATCTTCATTAAAGCGCTGTTGCTTGGACAGTGCCTTTCTGTCTTCCAGAATGGCAAAGCCACTGACGGCAGAAAAGAGCGTGTGCAGTGCCGGGTATTGTTGTGAGTAATCCCGGGCTTCTTCCGGCAGGGCTCTCAGCAGGCGGCAAATACGTATGGTGCCTTCCGATACGTTACACTGTTGTTGTTGCATGGCTCTGGCAATGGTGTGAATGCTTTCAAACATCACCACCAGACGTTTTTCTCTGGCTGCCTTTTGGCGCGCGTTCTGCTGCTGTAGCTGAAACACCAGTTTGCCCGCATAAACGCCAAGTGCGGCGATGATCAGCAAACCAATACTAACCAGAATAATCCAAAGCATAGTTATTTCTCGTAGTCGTCCAGTTTCAATGCGTCCAGGGCATCAAAGTTGTCGATTTCTTCTTCCTCATCTTCGCCTTCGTTAATACCCATCAGGTCGCACAATACTTTATGTCGGGCCATTTGGGTGTCGACATAGTGTTGTTGCTCTTTGGTGATCGTTTTTCCGCCATCCAGTTTATCCAGCAAACCCGCCAGGCGGTCATCGGCTTCTATGGCAGCCAGCTCTTCAGCTGGGGTGGCATACTTGCGTTTCTCAATTTTGGCCGCCACCGATTTCACCAGTTGCACTGGCTTCTTGCTACCCAAACGAGGGTCCTTGTTGGCATTACCTGAAGCCTTTTCGGTCTTCTTCTGCTCAACATTATGACGGCTGCCAGGGGCTTTGCCCTTATGCTTTTTAGGCCGTTCAGTAGACTTGGTATTGACGTGATCCGGATTCTTTCGAACGCCAATCAAACCTACTTTTCTTGATTTTTTCTTTTGTGCCATAGTAATTAGTCGAGCTCCTGCGCTCTGGTGCAGTGTTTAATGATTACCATTATAACGTGTTATTACGCGAGCTTCTGCATCAATACAATATCGCGGTCGGGAAAGATCACATTTAACTGATACTCACGGGCCAGCCAGGTGAAGGTTTCCACAGAAAAGAAACTGACATGAGTGGGATCGTTTTTATAATGCCAGCTGGCAAATTTTTCAGCGTTTAACACCCGTTTAGTCATAATCGCCAGCCATCCCTGAGGTGCGAGCAATTGCATCCAGCGTTGCCATTCGGTTGCCGGTGTGTGGAAATGTTCAATAGACTCCGTTGCGGTAATCAATTCGTAGTGCGAGTGAGGTATTTCCTTAGGGCCGAAAAACGGATCGAAGCAATCGACGTCGAAGCCCTGACTCGCGAATAAATGGGCAAGTGCCGGGCAGGGGCCTGAGCCGTAATCCAACACTTTAGTCTCCGCACTCAGGTGTGGTGTCACACAGGTAACCAAACGATTAAGATACCGAAGGTAACCTTCGTCTTCGAGACTATTCTGATGCAGTTGGTATTCTGTCAGTTCCTGCTCCTGAGAAGGCAGAGACTGAGGATCGACAAACACTAACCAACACCGATTGCAGCGTAAGTAAGTTCGTTTTTTATCCTGATGAAACTGAACGTATTGTTTAGACTGGCAAAGTGGGCAATTAAACATGATTTACTGCAATAAAAAAGGTGATGGTATCGCACCATCACCTTGTTAATTGAGTGTCAGATGACACCTCTCCCGTTAGTGCACTTCTCTGTGCGGCTGGCTTTCCTGCAGTGCTCCCCTTATTGTTCTTTTTCACAGAGCATTTTTTGTTCTGGGTCTTCCTGACACTTTATAAATTCATCCGTGGACTGACTTTTTATTTTTGTTGTTAATGTCGGACTGTTTCACAACAGGTTTCACGACGCAAACTAGCTTACACTAACTGCAATAAATTACAACACCGCGTGTTACATTTTATTAACAATGTCGTGTAAGCTTTGGTCAGTCTGGTAAATTTTAGTGCAGACCAGCGATGTAATTGGCCAGAATTTCGATGTCTTCGTCGGTCAGTTTAGACGCAACGTCACGCATCATGCCATTCATATCATTATGACGCTCGCCGGCACGGAATGCTTTCAGCTGGGCGGTTGTATAAGCCGCATGCTGACCACTGATGTCCGGGAAACCGGCTAATTGCATGCCGTTACCACCTGGACCATGACATGCGATACAAGCCGTTACGCCACGGTCAGCATCACCACCACGATACAGGGCAGCACCAGGCTCAACAAAGTTTTCCGGGGTTGAACCAGGCTTGGCTTCCTGGCTAGAGAAGTAAGCGGCAAGATCGGCTATGTCCTGGTCGCTCAGAGGAGCAGCCATACCGTTCATCACGGCATTGTTACGACCTTCTTCACCGCCGGTAGAAGAAGCTAAACGAAACTCGGTTAATTGCTTAGTCAGGTAATTTTCATGCTGACCGGCAATTTTGGGGTTGATGTCGATCATACTGTTGCCATCAGGTCCGTGACAGGCAGCACAGACAGCTGATTTTGCTTTACCAGCCTCAGGGTCTCCTTCGGCAGTAACAGAACTGGTAAACCCAAGGGTTAAACAAACCAACAAACACAGTTTTTTCATAATTTTTCTCTTACAAGGATCCAACGGCTGATGTGATATACGTGATATCATGCGTATTTTACACATTTAACGCGTCAGAAAAACCTATTCCATGCTAAAACTATGGAATAACATCGGTTTAATATTGAACTACGACTAATGTAGCAGATGTTCTGACATTATGAGTGCCCCATGAGTTATTACAGCAAAGCAAAATTTTTTACCAGCGCGCCGGACATTAAACACCTTAAAGATGACACTGGTATTGAGGTCGCCTTCGCCGGTCGATCCAATGCCGGAAAGTCCAGCGCCCTAAATGCACTGACCCGGCAAAAGAACCTTGCCAGAACCAGTAAGACACCAGGCCGTACCCAACTCATCAATGTATTTGATTTGGAAGACGATAAACGGCTGGTCGATTTACCCGGTTACGGTTATGCGAAAGTACCACTGGCGATGAAACAAAAATGGCAGCGTGCTCTCGGTGAGTACTTACAAAAGCGTAAGAGCCTGAAGGGACTGGTTGTGCTGATGGATATTCGCCATCCCTATAAAGATATCGATCAGGACCTCATTTATTGGGCGGTCGATGCGGGTATTCCGGTGCTGGCTCTGCTGACCAAGGCCGACAAATTAAAATCAGGTAAGCGTAAAGCACAATTGCTAATGGCCAAAGAGGCTGCACTGGCATTTTGTGGTGATGTAACGGTGCAAACTTTTTCGGCGCTGAACAAACACGGTTTACCGGAGCTTGAGGCGGTGCTTAATCAGTGGTTTGGTTTGCTTAAAAGCGAAGAGACTAACGAGCAGATTGACGCCAATTAATGAGCGCCAAAAAAATAACCCCATTCAATGAATGGGGCTAAGGACTGAGAGAAAACACATAAAAAAACCGATTATAAGAGTACGTAATCCGGCCGAAAGTTCAGAAATAATTCATTTATTTTAAAATAATTTTTATTCTTTATATTTTTCAATTGTTTAAATGTGAATAAAAATTTGGTTCAGGTGTGTGGAGAGGGGAATCTTAGTGTTCCGGACAGCCTGAACAACCCTTCTGAAAGTTTCTTGCAGACATAAAAAAAGCTCCGGTAAACACCGGAGCTCAAATCAAAGGTTTGAAAAATGATTTCTCACCTCTGTACCCTACAGTGGTAAGACTACCTAAGCTAATCGAAAACGGCAAGTCAAAAGTGTAATTTTATTACTTATGTAACCGGTGACTTGGCGCTTAATTCGACGATTGTTACGTTTTTTCTGAAAGCTAGTTACTTTTTTAGTGTGCTTCTTCCCAGTTTTCACCATTTCCGGCTTCAACTTTCAGTGGTACCGACAAGGTTGCGGCCTGTTCCATCAGGTCAACTATCGTTGCTACATGGCTATCCAGGGACGCTTGTTTAATTTCAAATACCAGTTCATCGTGGACCTGCATGATCATGACTACGTCGTCATTGTTGTTGCTACGGATCCAGTCGTCGACCTGAATCATTGCCATCTTAATGACGTCGGCTGCTGTTCCCTGCATTGGCGCGTTAATAGCTGCCCGTTCAGCACCTTTACGGCGCGCACCGTTGCTGGATTTGATCTCCGGTAAATACAAGCGACGGCCGAACACGGTTTCCACATAGCCATGCTCTTTAGCAAACTCGCGAGTACGGTCCATGTAGTCCAGTACGCCAGGGTAACGCTTGAAGTACAGATCCATATATTCCTGCGCTTCCTGACGGCTAACGTGTAACTGTTTAGCCAGACCAAACGCTGACATTCCGTAAATCAAACCAAAGTTAATCGCTTTGGCGCTGCGGCGCTGGTTATCGGTAACATCATCCTCAGCAACATTAAATACCTCTGCTGCGGTAGCACGGTGAATATCCTTGCCATGGGCAAATGCATCCAGCAACCCTTTATCACCGGATAAATGCGCCATGATCCGCAATTCAATTTGTGAGTAGTCAGCCGCGACAATCTTATAACCCTCACGGGCAATAAAGGCTTTACGGACGCGCCGGCCTTCCTCGTTTCGAATCGGAATATTCTGTAAGTTGGGATCGGTTGAGGACAGTCGACCGGTGGCCGTTACTGCCTGATGATACGAGGTGTGCACACGGCCAGTGCGATGATTAATCATCTTCGGGAGTTTATCCGTGTAGGTATTTTTCAGCTTGGTCAGCCCGCGGTATTCCATAATCAATGCCGGCAGGGGGTAGTCCAGAGCCAGTTCCTGTAACACTTCTTCGGACGTAGACGGTGCGCCTTTTGGTGTCTTCTTAACAACCGGCAGTTCCATTTTTTCAAACAGAATATGTTGCAGTTGTTTGGTTGAACCCAGGTTAAAGGCTTCGCCGGCCATTTCATGAACTTCTTTCTCTAGTTCCATAATCCGCGTGGCCAGTTGCTGGCTCTGCTGATTCAATTGCTGGCTGTCTATGAGCACACCCTGTTGCTCCACGCGTGCCAGAATGGAGGCCAGAGGCACTTCAATGTCCAGCAGGATCTTTTTCAGCGTGTCTTCGGCTGTTACTTTTGGCCACAACACGTTATGTAAGCGCAGGGTAATGTCAGCATCTTCCGCCGCATAGAAGGCCGCCTGTTCCAGGTCAATCTGATTGAACGTAAGCTGCTTGGCACCTTTACCGGCAATTTCTTCATAATGTACTGTGCGGTGGTTGAGATAGTTTTGGGCCAGGGTATCCATATCGTGGCGACTACCGGTACTGTTTAACACGTATGACTCAAGCATGGTGTCGAAGCCAATACCATCGAGCACAATGTTATAGTTAGCGAGCACATTTTTATCGTATTTGAGGTGCTGACCTACCTTTATTTGTGCCGGATCTTCCAGCCAGGGTTTCAGTTGTTCAAGCACCCAGTCTCTTGAGAGTTGTTCCGGCGCATCCGGATAATCATGAGCAACCGGTAGATAGGCCGCTACGCCAGGCTCCATACAAAACGATATTCCTACCAGTTCCGCTTCCATGTAATCCAGACTGGTGGTCTCGGTATCAAACGCTACGATGTCTGCCTGCTTAATTTTTTCGAACCACTGATTAAAGGTCGCTTCATCAAGAATGGTGGTGTAGTCCACCTCAATGTCGTTCTGTTCTTCACTGCTCTCACTGTCCTCAGTGGCAGATTCTGGCGAGGATGTGGCAGGGGTCGCCTGGCTGCTGGTCACTTCGGTGTACCAGCGCTTAAATTCATACTCACTGAATAAATCGGCCAGCTTATCGTTATCGGCCTCGGTGGGTGTCAGTGTTGTTGGAGAATAGTCTAGGTTAAGCGCCACATCGATGGTTGCCAGTTGGTAAGATAAGCGGGCCTGTTCCTCAAACTCGGCCATTTTCTTGCCCAACGTTTTGGCGCCGCGAAAATCCAGTTCGGCTATTTTATCGAGGTTCTGATAAATCGCTTCAATTCCACCAATGCCGTTTAGCAGGCCCTGTGCACTTTTGTCACCCACACCGGGAACGCCCGGAATGTTATCTACTTTGTCACCTTTAAGGGCGAGGAAGTCGATGATCAGTTCTGGCGGGATACCAAATTTATCGTGTACGCCCTGGACGTCCATCAACTGATTGTTCATGGTATTGATCAGCGTGACATGCTCATTCACCAACTGGGCCATATCTTTATCGCCCGTGCTGATTAGGGTATCGATACCTTGCTCACCGGCCTGGCGGGCAAGCGTACCAATTACATCGTCTGCTTCTACGCCGTCTTCAATAATAAGTGGCAGGCCCATAGCCCTGATAATTTCGTGTAAGGGCGCAATTTGCGACCGCAGCTCGTCAGGCATGGGCGGCCGGTTTGCCTTATATTCTGGATAAATATCATCCCGAAACGTTTTTCCCTTGGCATCGAATACCACACCAATGTGAGTTGGATTGTACTGTTTGATCAAACTTTTGAGCATGTTGATCACGCCGTAGATCGCGCCGGTATCCTGACCTTTGGTATTGGTCAGCGGTGGTAATCCATGAAAAGCTCTGAACAGGTATGACGACCCATCTACGAGGATAAACGGGGGCTTTGAAGGGGATGACATGATTAAAATCTTCTCTTGCTATGGTCTGTGGCGAAGCATGCCATACACCTATGGTAATGGCTACTGTTGCGATCCCAACAGTTGTGGATAACTTTGTGATCTAATGTGATCAACGTTAAAAGGGCGCGATCCGATCGCTACGATATTGGCAGCAGATCTTTATGAAAAGTAAGGGAAAAATAAAAGTTTTGCAGACTCTATCCTGCTTTATTATTTCCATATATTATTGTGGATAACCAAACTGTCTATTATTTAGGCAGGCGCTGGTACAAAGGATAATTTAGCATATACCAGTAGAAATCCTAGTTTTGGTTGATAAAATTTTTAATGGTTAATGGCAATTCATAAAATCAAATTGCATAAGCCAGAAATGACACAGTATGGAGACAAGATCATGAAAAAAGTTGCCGTTATTCTGAGCGGGTGTGGGGTTTACGACGGCGCCGAAATTCACGAGTCTGTATTAACCTTGCAGAGTATTCTTAAACACGGTGGCAGCTACCAGTGTTTTGCGCCAGATAAGCCACAGTTGCATGTTATTAATCACCTCACCGGTGAAGTGGCCGAGGGCGAGTCACGCAATGTATTGGTAGAAGCCGCACGGATCACGCGGGGTGAAGTAAAAGCCGTTACCGAGTGTAATGCAGACGATTTTGACCTGTTAATTTTGCCGGGCGGTTTTGGTGCGGCAAAGAATCTGTGTACCTTCGCCGTAGAGGGGCCCGACTGTGAGTTTGATGGCGATGTGCTGTCTGTTTGCAAAGCGTTTGCCGACGCGGGTAAACCCGCTGCCTATGCCTGTATTGCCCCTGCGCTGGCGGCCAAGGTCTATGGTAACAGCGTTAATCTGACCATTGGTAACGATGCCGGCACCGCGGAAGCGCTTGAGCAATTTGGTATCAAGCATCAAAATTGTGAGGTCACTGAAGTGATTATAGATAGCGGCGCCAAACTGGTCACCACTCCCGCCTACATGCTTGGCCAGAACCTGCTGGAAGTAGGTGAAGGCTTGGATAAAATGGTTCAGGCAGTGTTCGCCATGCAGTAGTAAACTGAAGAGTCACTTGGTTGTCTGTAGCTTTCGCTATATAGTGAGAGCTGCATCAATTCAATAACATAAAGAATAGCCAACACACTATAATGCATTATCGCGCTATCATTCGTATTTTAGGGCTACTGGTTGCACTGTTTTCAGTCACCATGATCCCACCAGCGATCGTTTCTCTGATATACGAAGACGGTAGTGGCTTGCCTTTCTTCCTGGCTTTTATACTGTGTATTCTTACCGGATGTGCATTTTGGTATCCCAACCGTATGCACCGGCAGGACTTAAGAGCCCGCGAAGGCTTTTTAATTGTAGTGTTATTCTGGTCGGTACTGGCCAGCTTCGGTGCCATTCCGTTTATTTTGCTTGAACAACCTTCAATGACCGTTACCGATGCATTTTTTGAATCGTTTTCCGGCTTAACCACCACCGGTGCAACGGTAATTGAAGGGATCGATTTTCTCCCCCATTCTGTTCAGTTTTACCGTCAGCAACTGCAATGGCTCGGTGGGATGGGGATCATTGTACTGGCCGTGGCTATTCTGCCTATTCTTGGGGTCGGGGGCATGCAGCTGTACCGCGCCGAAACACCCGGTCCGGTAAAAGATTCGAAAATGACTCCGCGGATTGCCGATACAGCTAAGCATCTGTGGTATATCTACTTATCGCTAACCAGCGCCTGTACTCTGGCTTACTGGTTTGCTGGCATGAACTGGTTCGATGCCATCTGCCATTCCTTCTCCACCATCGCCATCGGGGGGTTCTCTACCCATGATGCCAGTCTTGGCTATTTTGATAGTCCGGTAGTGAATGCGGTCTGCGCCCTCTTTTTGATTATCGCTGCGTTTAATTTTTCACTGCATTATGCCGCTGCAAGCGGTCGGTCGCTGAAGGGTTACTGGCAGGATCCTGAGTTAAAAGCCTTTCTGTTTATTCAGGTGGCTTTGATCAGCGTGTGCTTTATGGTGCTGGTCTTTCATAACCACTTCAGCGACGCCGAGGAAGCTCTGGATCAGGCGGTTATCCAGGCCGTATCAATCAGTACTACTGCCGGATTCGCCACCACCGACTTTGCAAACTGGCCGTCATTTCTGCCCATACTGCTGATTTTTTCCAGCTTCATTGGCGGCTGCGCGGGCTCTACCGGTGGCGGGTTAAAAGTGATCCGGGTCTATCTGTTGTTTCTGCAAGGCAAGCGGGAAATCGACCGGCTGATCCACCCTAAGGCCGTTTACTCCGTTAAACTGGGGGAGCGGGCGATGCCAGACAGGGTCGTAGAAGCGGTATGGGGCTTTTTCTCTGCCTATGCGATAGTGTTTGTGGTGATTATGATCGGTCTGATTGCTACCGGGCTGGATAATATTACCGCCTTCACAGCGACAGCCGCTACCTTAAACAACCTTGGCCCGGGGCTGGGTTCGGTTGCGGGTACCTTTGCCGATGTCAGCGATGGCGGTAAGTGGTTACTGGTTACCGCCATGCTGTTTGGTCGACTGGAAGTCTTTTCGTTACTGGTATTGTTCTCGCCTACGTTCTGGCGGGGTTAGATACCTTCAGGAAATAAGTTTTCCTTGGTAACAAGCTGGATATCAGAAATCATATAACGAACGTCTTCTGATAACCGTTCGTTTTTCAACGCCATTTGACGATTCCGTTCGAATATTTTGCTGTGGCTCTCGATACGTTTTCCCATAACACGCCAGGCTTCAGCTCTAGCTTCATACGGCCAGGCCTCTAACTCGATACGATAAGTATCCAGTTGACCAAGGAGCATTGTTGCAACCGAAGAAATGGACATACCGCCAAATGCATTGCTGTTATTTTCAGGGTCAAAGCTAGCAAATGCTGTTACTAACGGGCCGGTGTTTTTAAGCCATTCAAAATAATGATTAAAAGCATCTTCGTCATATTCGTCTATATCAAAGTTATAGCTTTTGCTTCTATTCACAGTAGTCGATGCTGGCGCGGGTTCCACATAAACCGCTGTTGATACCAGCGGCGGGCTGGGCTCCTGCGGAATTGGCTGGGTTTGTGGCTGAGCGTCTTGTGCACCGCTAACCGATAGAGAACCGCCGTTGCCAAGACCACCTTCGACTTCCTGAGCTTTGTAGTTCCTCAGTGCTTTAACCATATTATTAAACGAGTCGGCGAATGCGGTTGTCAGCATTTTACCTTCAGGTGTTTTCGAATAAGCGCCACCTGCACCGCCAACACCTCCACCAAACATGCCGGCAAACATGCCAAAATCATAGTTCGACGATGAACCGTACGAGGATGATAGCTGCACACCTGAGCGGTTATCGATTAGCATTAGCGTGGTAGCAGCTTCGTTTTTGTCAAAAGCACCACCCACCAGGGAACCCAGACCGCCGAGTATAGCGCCACCAATAGCTTTTCCAGAGGCCGTTTTCTCGGCAAACATGATCTCCGGGCTTACCGTGTAATCAGCGGCAACCATTTGTCCTGCACCTATATTACTGGTATTGCGTAGCTGGCCGGATTGCATTAGCTGACGTTCTCTGTTCATCGCATTCATCGCGCGGCCACGTTCTACAATAACAAAGCAGTTTGATTGCTGAATCATCAGGCGAAGTATGGGAACAGTACTTCCGACTTTAGGGTAGGTTCTTCGGTAATCCTGCCACCAGGGCAAGGTTGTGTCTTCAAATATCGAAGCGGTACCTAATGGGGCATCGCATTTTTCCAGAGCAGTATTGTTTTCCGATGCATTTGCACCGCCAGCGGCGCCGGTAACGGTGCTGTCACTGCCGCCCATCATCGGGTTGGTTGACATACACGCCGTTTGAAAAGCCAAAGCAGTGGCAATAGTTAACAGTTTCAGTGATTTAATAGGGGTTTGCTGGAACGGTTTTACAATCTTTGAATTGATAGTTTTCACGGATCCCTCTCATATAATACTAACAATTAAGGAAACCGATGGGGTATCACGTTTCTGTAAAAACGTTCTAGTGATTATATACTTAACCTCACCGGCAACGGTGTTGTATAAACGAGGAAAGCCGTTGTTATTCGCCATACTCCTTAGCGAAAAT
>NZ_CAJXQY010000122.1 GCF_913058315.1 uncultured Alteromonas sp.
TTCAAACGTCTTAGCGTCCATACAAGAAAATGCTTTATCGTTACCGGTGTCAGCATGCGCCACACTAGCTCCAGCAAGCAACAGTGATGCTAATACAACTTTACGCATGAGATTATCTCCTTTTGTTAACGATATGTTTACCTTACTGTATTTTTGTCCAATTAGCAAATGCTAAATCATAGCTTTGTGACAGTAATATTACAGTGGCTGTAACAAAACGAAAAAATCCTGTTTTTGGTTTTAACCGGCGCTTTTTTCAGCCAGAAATTCAACCAAACTGGTAAATGGCATGGGGTGACCAAACAAATACCCCTGCGCTTCATCGCAGCCGAGTTTTATCATAAAGCTGGCCTGTTCCCGTTTTTCGATGCCTTCGGCAATGGTGGTGAGGCCGAGTTTGCTGCCCAGCGTCACGATGGTTTCAGCAATGAAAGCCGTTTCGCCGGGTCGTATTTCGGCCACAAAGGAACGGTCTACTTTAAGCCGGTCCAAAGGTAGCTTTTGCAGATAACTCATAGACGAAAAGCCGGTTCCAAAGTCATCGATAGCGATGGTTACGCCAAACTGTTTAAGGTCTGTCAGTGCGTCAATCACTATCTGTGGTTCGTCCATTACCACGCTTTCGGTAATTTCCAGTTCCAGCAAGCTGGGGCTGATACCTGACTCGGTGATGAGATGTTTAATACTTTTGACAAACTGCGGATCCCGAAATTGTGGAATCGACACATTCACTGCCACTCTGAGGTTAGGATAGCCCAGATTCTCCAGTTCCTGAAGGCGCCGGCACGACTCTTCAACAACCCAGTAACCAATATCAACAATGAGCCCTGAGTATTCAGCTAAAGGCACAAACTCAGCCGGGGAAATAAAGCCCCCATTGCCGTCAGGCCAACGCAGCAAGCCTTCCATACCAATGACTTTTTCGCTGGAAAGGTCAACCTGAGGTTGAAACCAAAGCTCAATTTTCCGGGCCGTAAAATCGTTACGTAGCCGGCGGATCATATGCAGTCGCCAGGTTGTTTGCTCTTCAATCTCCGGCGCAAAATATTCAAAGTTGGTGGTAGGAATTTTTTTCGCACGGTTAAGCGCGATATTCGTCCGCTTAAGAATATCCACGCCGGCTTCCGGCTTACGGCCAAGTAAACATAATCCAATGGTAACATTCAGCGGCATGGTGTTATCACCGGCACTGAATGGCTGCTGGAATGCCTGGTTGATTGATGCCGGAGTCACTTCGTCGGCTTTGCCAAACAGGCCAAACACATCGGCAGCAATCCGGCTTTTCTTGATTTCAGCACCAAAACATTCGTTCAGCCGTTGTGCAACCGCTTTAAGTAATTCGTTACCTGCTTCCTGTCCCAATCCATCATTGATGTCTGAAAACTGGTTAATATCAATCAGTGCAGCGCATAGCTGTTCCTGAGAATGGTAATTCTTTGAATGGTCGAGAATATTAATAAACTCGTTCCGGTTTGGCAGCCGGGTAAGCCAGTCTCTGAAAGCGGCGTTGCGTAACTCATGGAACAGATAAACGTTCTCATACCCCACCGAAATACTGGATAAAAACACTTCCAGAAGCTGTTTATCCAGTTCACTGATTTCTGTGTGCATGTTTAAATAAACGGCCGCTTCAAAGCCTGAGCTATTTAAATAAAGTACTGATACACCGGCTTCAAAAATGTGTTTTTTGAGGCGTAAGCAACGACCGACATGTTCGACTATCAGGGCATTATGCAACGATTCAATGCGTTCGTTAATATAAGTGGCGTAATCGCCCGCAGCACCGAGCACATAAACGCCGTCGTCATCGCGATCGAGTACAGAGCCTGCCCGGGCACACACTATGCCTTCGGCCTCGAGCCCTACCATTGAACTGATTTGGGTGACAATCCCCTCACAAAATCCTTTTATGGAATGTTCTTCGAGCAGATTTGACGCTGAATGGATGATTTTTTGCAGACCAATCCGGCTTTGAATAATCGTAAGGATTTGCTGATAAGACCGCACAGAAGAAATAACCGTGGTGAGCAGTTTTGCTCTGGTCAACTCCGTTTTGGTTTTATAATCATTGATGTCGTAGGTTTTGATGACCTCTTCTTCCGGAGCAAAGCCCGGTTGTCCGGTGCGCAGAATAATGCGAGGTTCGTGATGATTAAGGGTTTCACGAAGGTAGCGGACCACGGTCAGACCGGCATCATCGGTTTCCATCACCACATCAAGCAGGATGATGGCAATGCTACTGCCGTACTCATCAAGAATGGCTTTGGCTTCTTTGCCTGAATAAGCGTGAAGGAAGCTCAGCTTGCGATCGTGTACTTCCAGATCTGATAATGCGAGGCGGGTTACCGTGTGGATTTCTTCATCATCATCAACGATCAAGATATTCCATTCTCTTTTATTGTTCGGCTCTAATTCCTGATGGGTATCCTCATCGAGAAATATCAGCTCATCATTATCGTATTCCGCAGACATCTTGTGTACGTTGTGACCAATATTATTGTTATCCTACCCCTAATATAGACCTTTGCATAGTAAACTTCCTATACACTAAAGTCGAAACAGGTTATTTTTAGTTATAGGTTTACGGCCAATGTTATGAGATGAAAATACCTACGCACACTTCAGCAACACAATGGGCCAGCGCTGCCAACAAGGAACGCAAAGTCCCAAAACCTGCCAGTGAGGACACTTCATCTGCCAAGCGCCGTTCCACACAACACAGCAGTTCAACGCAACACCGTATAACCCATTGGTTTTCTTCCATTGGCATTGAGCACTCCGGACTCGAATACTCTACGCAGCCTTCCCGCCAGATAGCCCAGTATCAGCGCTTACGAGAGCAAAAACGTTTAGCGAATTTACAGCAAATTATGTCTGTGGCCTTGTCTGTCTCCAGTGGCGAGCAGTCACAGGAACAGGTCGATCCTGACTGGTTTCACTCCTTTATATCCATGGCAGAAAATATCTATTCACCTACCATGCAGGAGTTGTGGGGGAAAATCCTCGCGGTGGAAGTGCAGCGTCCAGGTAGTTTTTCGATGCGAAGCCTGGAAACCCTTACCAAACTGACCCAACGGGATGCCAGTTTATTCAGCAAAGCTTGTCAGCTGGCCTGTCGGCGTAACAGCGATCCGGCGCCCATTATTATCACCGGTTTTCATCAGCAACCGGGTTTGTTAAATTCCCTGTTTCCCGCGCCGGCGGCACAAACGCAACTGGCTCAGTTTGGCTTGTCTTACACTGATATTCTGGCTCTGGGCAGCATGAAATTATTGTATGCAACAGAGATAGAAACCGGGCCGCTGGACAAGGGAACATCCATGGCACTGAAGTTTTCGACCGAAAGTCTGACGTTAGAAGCGCGAAGCAAACAATTGCTGATGACGTATTACAAGTTTACTTCGGTGGGCAGTGAGCTGGCGCGGTTATTACCTAAACAAAAATCAGATTCTTTTACTGCGCACATTAAATCGCTGTTTACCCCACATTTCAGTGTGGAGTAAACAACCATTTGATTAGATACCATCACCGAACTCGTGCAGGCCGCATTCGCGCTTAAGCCCGAAGAAGCGGGTATCCTGCTCGCTCATGCCTTCCTGCAGCGATTGTGTGGTATGCCAGTCACCAATAGACACATAGCCCTGTTCCCACAGCGGGTGATAAGACAAGCCATTGTCTTTAAGGTAATAATGCAGGTCTTTATTCGACCAGTCGATAATCGGGTACAGCTTAAACTGATTGCCAGAGCGTTGCAGTACGGGCAAATGCTGACGGGTATCGGCCTGACTGCGACGCAACCCGGCAAACCAGGTTTGTGCCCCCAGTTCTTTCAATGCTCGCTGCATTGGCTCAACTTTATTCATCTTGTTGTATCGCTCGATACCATCGATGCCCTGCTCCCACAGGCGGCCGAAACGCGCTTCCTGCCAGGCCGGTGAAATATCGCTGCGATACACTTTTAAATTCAGTTTAAGTTGCTCAACCAGCTCATCAACGAACTGGTATGTTTCCGGAAATAGATAACCGGTATCGGTTAACACTACCGGAATATCAGGCTTGGCTGCTGTCAGTGAGTGCAACATAACCGCTGATTGCGCGCCAAAGCTTGACGACACAATGTGGCTACCCGGCAAATACTCCAGCGCCCATCGGATGCGCGCTGACGCATCCAGTGTTTCCAGCACCTGATTGATCGCCGCCAGTTCCTCATCACTGGTATCAGAAGTGACCGGCTGACGAATCGATTGAAGATCGTGATCAGTCATAAAAATCCTGAGCGGAGTTGATCACCGGGGCAATCACGCCTGTGCGTACTACGAAATCGCCGAATGACTCATTCGCTTCACGCGAGCCGGCCCACTGGCCAAGAAGCTCATCAAGAATAGCCATGATTTCCTGCTCGGTGATGTTTTCTTTAAACATACGAGGAATACGGGTCCCTTCGCGGTTACCACCTAAGTGCAGGTTGTAACGCCCCGGGCCTTTGCCTACCAGACCCACTTCGGCCAGCATGGCGCGACCACAGCCATTGGGACACCCGGTGACCCGGAAAATCACACTGTCGTCACTTAAACCGTGTTTAGCCATTAACTCGTCGAGTTGGTCTACTGCATCGGGTAAGAAACGCTCGGCTTCTGCCATGGCTAATGGGCAGGTGGGTAACGCTACACAAGCCATGGAATCTAAACGCTGAGCCGATACATCTGGCTGAATTAAGCCGTGCTCTCTGGCCAGCGCTTCAATCGCTTCTTTCTGATCGGCCGGCACACCTGCCACAATCAGGTTCTGGTTAGCCGTCATGCGGAAATCGCCTTTATGAATTTTGGCAATTTCACGACAACCGGTTTTCAAGGTTTTATTCGGGTAATCCAAAATCCGGCCGTTTTCGATAAACAGCGTTAGGTGGAATTTACCGTCAATGCCTTCAACCCAGCCAATGCGATCGCCACGGCTGGTGAATTCATAAGGCTTGCTCTCACCAAAGGTAACACCGGCACGTTTTTCGACTTCAGCGCGGAAGTTATCCACACCAACACGCTCAAGGGTATACTTGGTTTTCGCATTTTTACGATTTACCCGGTTACCCCAGTCACGCTGGGTAGTCACTACCGCTTCGGCAACCGCCAGGGTATGCTCCAACGGAATAAAACCAAAATCGTCGGCCTTACGCGGGAAGGTAGTTTTGTCGCCATGAGTCATGGCCAGGCCACCGCCCACTAATACGTTAAAGCCCACCAGCTTGCCATTTTCCGCAATCGCAACGAAGTTCAGGTCATTAGCGTGTACATCCACATCGTTTTGCGGCGGGATTACCACAGTAGTTTTAAACTTACGCGGCAGGTAGTTATCGCCCAGGATTGGCTCCTGATCGGTGGTTTCTACTTTCTCACCATTTAACCAAATCTCGGCGTAGGCACGAGTTTTTGGCAGTAAGTGCTCACTAATCTTTGTTGCCCAGTCATAAGCCTGCTGATGGACTTCAGATTCAATCGGGTTAGAGGTACACAGCACGTTACGGTTCACATCACCGGCGGTGGCTATAGAATCAATACCCACTGAATTTAGTGTTTGGTGCATAAGCTTAATATTGGGCTTTAACACGCCGTGAAACTGAAACGTCTGACGGGTCGTTAAACGAATGCTGCCATACATGGTGTAGTCATCAGCAAACTTATCAATAGCCAGCCATTGCTCAGGATTACATACACCACCCGGTAAACGGGCACGTAACATCACGTTATGCAGCGGCTCTAATTTTTGCTTGGTACGCTCGGCGCGGATGTCGCGGTCGTCCTGCTGATACATGCCGTGGAAGCGGATCAGCTGAAAGTTATCGGCGGTAAAGCCACCGGTTAACGGATCCTTAAGATCTTGCTCGATGGTGCCGCGCAGATGACGACTCTGGGCCTTAAGGCGTTCGTTGTCGGCCAGTTTGCCTTCAACAATAAAAGGAGACTTAGTATCGCTCATTAGTAGACATCCTTCTGATATCGTTTTGCTTTGCGCAGTGACAATAAGTAAGCCTTGGCTTCTTCATCACTCTTACCACCGTGGGTCCTGAAGATTTCAAGCAGCGCACTTTCAACATCTTTGGCCATTTGGTTAGCATCGCCACACACATACAGGTGAGCGCCTTCTTCTAACCACTGGTAAACGTCCTTGCCTTCTTCAAGCAAGCGATGCTGAACATAAATTTTGTCTTTCTGATCACGCGAGAAGGCCAGGCTGATTTTGCTCAGCAGGCCACTTTTCACGTAGCCTTGCCACTCAAGCTGATACAGGAAGTCCTGAGTAAAGTGAGGGTTACCGAAGAACAACCAGTTCTTCCCTTCAGCGCCCTGGGCATCACGTTCCTGCATAAAAGAACGGAACGGTGCAATACCGGTACCCGGACCAATCATGATCACTGGCGTGTCCGGATTTTCCGGCAAACGGAAGTTGTCATTTGGCTCAACGAAAACGTCTACTTCACCACCTTCTTCAAGGCGGTCACACAGGAAACCCGAAGCGCCACCCTGATGACGATTGCCAAAGGCATCGTAATCAACATGAGCAATAGTCAGATGTACTTCATCTTCCACTTCAGACTGGCTCGACGCTATGGAATACAGGCGCGGTGTTAATGGACGACAAGCCGCTACAAACTGCGCTGCCGTTACCGGATGAGGATGATCACGCACAATATCGACGATCTGACGGTCTGCCAGGTAATCGCGAAGCGCGGCTTTATCTTCCAGCAGTTTGGCTAAGGCTTCACAGCCCGAAGCTTCCTGATAAGCCTTTACAAATCCCGGATAGCTCAGAGTGAGCTCAAGTTTATTGATCAGTGCTTCTTTAAACGACAGTGTATGTTCGGCAACGGTGACTTCCTGATCGGCAGATGCCTGGATCAGGGTAATAATCTCGTCGGCCAGTGCTGCATCGTTTTTAAACCAAACGCCCAGCGCATCGCCGGCCTGATAAGTAATACCAGAATCTTCCAGGCTGATTTCGATGTGGCGGATGTCTTTAACCGAATCACGACCGGTAATTTTTTGCGAGGTTAGCAAAGTCGCCTGATAAGGCGCCTTCTTGGTGTAAACCTGCGCCGCGGTGCCGGCAGCTACTGCAGAACCGGTTTGCATGGCAACGGCAGCCGCACCAGCTGAAGTGAAGTCGTCTTTCAACGTCTCAATCAGTTTCGCAACCCAGGCCTCGGCTTCGGCTTCATAATCCACATCGCAGTCTACGCGAGGAACAACCAGTTTACCGCCCAGCTTCGCCAGACGCTCATCGAAGTCTTTACCGGTTTGACAGAAGAACTCGTAGCTTGAATCGCCTAACGACAACACTGCGTATTTCAGCTTATCAACTTTAGGAGCTTTCTTAGTACCTAGGAACTCATGTAACTCAATGGCATCATCCGGCGGCTCGCCTTCACCATGCGTACTGGCCACAATGGCCAGGTGAGTTTCATTTTTAATCTGGCGCGGCTTGTAATCAGCCATGCTGACTAATTTGCTGGAGTAACCTGCGGCTTCAACCTTAGCCTGTAACGACTGGGCAATGCCCTTGGCGTTACCGGTTTGCGAGCCAAACAGAATGGTGAGAACCGGCGCTTCGCCTGCTGCGGATGGTACTGCCGCAGCCTGACTTTGCGGTAAAGCCTGACCCGACGCCGCCAAACCTGCCAGGTAACCACTTACCCAGGTTAATTGCTGTGCGCTTAACCCAGAGATCGACTGGGTGATCGCGTTCCATTGCGGTTCACTCAGAATTGCTCCCGGTGCACCGACTGAAGTGTTTTGGTTGTTAGAATTTGCTGACATAACTCATTAGCCTTATTTGCATACTACTAGGCTAATGAGTTTTCTTGATAACTGGAAAGAATTAAAATTACTTTTTTATATCTTAAAATACTAGAAGTGAATTTCAAGTCCGGCAAAGACGCCGTCGAAACCCAGATCGGCGTAGATATCGTCCAGATCTTCAATGTCTACAGTGATGTCGCGATAGCCAACCTGTAAGGTCATATCGATAGCTAAATTCTCAACAAAAGAGTAAGTTAGCGCGGCCTGGATATCACGAACCTCGTGATCATCAAAGCTCAGATAGCTACCTTCGGCGTAAACGCCTAAGCCAGTAAACGGCAAGCCGAACTCCACCCGGCTGTACGCCATTGGGATAATACCTTTAAACGATGCCTCACCACTTTCGCCGCTATCAACGTCTTCAACATAAAATGTGCCGTCGATGTATTTACCGTTTACACCAATATCAAAGCTAACCAGATCGTTATCGAAGATCTCGTAGTACAAAATGAGATCGGCGCTATCGATGCTCGCATCGGTTAATAACGACGTATTGGCTTCATATACTGTGCCTTCAAATTCGAAGGCCGCATTCAGGTTGGTTACGCCGTCGGTATCCAATTGCAGATAGTTAACCTTCACATTAGGCACCAGCGGTACAAAATGCTCAAACGCAACGTATAAAGACGCATTGGTGGTGCTGTCAAAATCAAAGTCAGCCGTATTGGAGGTTTCTGAGAAACCGCCAGAAGTTGATGTGTTCCATCCCTGAGCGCCGGCGTAAAGCCCCAGCAACGTATCTGCATGGGTGGCAGGGGCAAGACATAACGCCCCAAGAGCGGCGGCAAGTACACGTTTTTTCATCGTTTATCCTTGATTGAGTAATTCAGACAACTCAATTATGGCTGCATTTGCACGAGAAATATAGTTTGCCATGACTAACGAGTGATTAGCTAACATACCAAAGCCGCTGCCGTTAAGTATCATCGGGCTCCAGATAGTCTGTTGTGTTGCTTCTAACTCTTTGATTATTTGTTGCAAACTCACCAAAGCATTTTTGTTTTCCAGAACACTGGCAAAATCGACTTCAATGGCTTTGAGCAGGTGTAAAAGTGCCCAGGTAGAGCCTCGGGCTTCATAAAAAACATTATCCAGTTGCCACCAACTGGTGCGAGTTTGAATAGAACTGGGACGCGGCGTGCTGTTCGACGCTGATTTGTCGCCGGCAAGGTCGGTGTTTACGCGCTCAGCTTCAACGCTGGCGCTGAGTCGCTGTGACAGGCTACCGAGTTTTTTCTCAACTTGTTTTAAATATTCCCGCAGATTATCGGCGCGGGTATAAAACTGGCTGTCGCCCAGCGTGGGATCGGCCAGATCATCACGATACTGCCCAAGATAATCGATAGCTTCAGAATACTGTGACTCAGCAGATGGAAACAGCCAGTTGCGGCTGTCGATATTGAATTTTGGTTGAGCTTTCACCAAATGTGGGTTTTCAACCGATTGTGACTGGGAACGACTGAAGTCTTTGCGCATGGATAATGACATGTCACGAACCATCTCCAGTACGCCAAACTCCCAGCTGGGCATGTTGTCGAGGAATACAGATGGTGGCATCACATCATTCGATAAATAGCCTCCTGGCTTCTCCATCAGCGTATCGGCAACGGTAATTAACGTGGTTGTAATAGTGTAACCGGGCACTGGCTGAGCATTTGCGCTGGTCATTTGCGTCCTGGCATTGGCCCTGACGTCGAAAGTATCGGGTTCTAAACTCCAGTAAAAACCCACCAACCAAAGAAGCAGAAACAAAACACCCACGGTGATACTGACGGTCTTTACATTAATATATTGCTTCATAGTATTCCTTGTTTGCGCTTAGCCCTTCGGGCGAACAACCTGTCATACATTCAAAGTATGGCTCATTATGCTAAGTTGTTCATCTCAGAAAGTAAATCTACGTTTGGTGGTGCGGGCTGGTCAGGGGGCTCACGCCGCAGCGCGGTTCGACCTCCCCACCAACATAACAATGCCGACAATCAGTAACACCGGCCAGAACACACTGATTCCCGCGAATACCAGGCCACCCAGCACGGCAACTGCAGCAATGCCCAGCGCGGCAGCGATACTCATGGCTACAACAAAACCGATCACAACCAGTAACACTCCAACACCCGCCATAATGACCCATTCCAGGGTGCCACTTACCAGCTCATCGCCCATCACCAGGTGCAAATCAAACCAGTCGGATGCAACCCCACCAAGCACCTTGGTCAGGACAATGGCAATCAGGATGGCAAGAATAAAGTTTTTCATTATGCTCTCCTTGGTAACAATATTACCGCCGCAACATAAGCAGGCAGAGTAATCATTGGCATGAACACTAAACCTAAAGCGGCACCGGCACGAACCCAAACCGGGTCGATGTCAGCATAGCGGGCTACACCGGCACACACACCTGAAATCACAGCCCGACCTAAATCTCTTGATACACGTTTCTTTTCATAAATAGTTTTCATAACCTTACTCCTGCTTGAATGACCTGGTTGATTGCGAGGCCCGCAATGTGCGGGCCATCATGCGTTTACGCGACTTTTTTCGCTTTTAACGCAGCCAGTTCCTGCTCGATTGATTCGTCTTTTTCCAGCGCGTCAAATTCAGCCTGGAGTGAGCTTTTTGAAGCACTATCGGTTAGATCGTATGCTTCAACCCGAGCCTCCAGTTCATCAACACGCTGCTCATAGTGATCAAAGCGGCCCATTACGCTATCCAGTTTGTCGCTGTGAGTAGCCTGTTTAGCCTGCATTCTTACTGAGGCAGACTGACGACGCACTGCCAGCGATTTCTGCTTGGCCTTGGCTTCATTTAACTTCTCGTTTAAACGGCCGGTGTCGTCCTGCACTTTCATCAGTGCTTCATCGATTACCTGCAGTTGCTCCTGCAATTCAGCTTGTTTCGCTTCCAGCTCTTTCTTTTCTTTCAAAGCGGCGCGAGCCAGGTCATCTTTTCCTTTGCTTACTGCCAGTTCTGCATTTTCCTGCCAGTGAGCAGCGCGTTTTTCCAGGTTATCAATCTGGCGGTTAAGATGCTTCTGCTCAGCAATATGCTGGGCAGCCAGCGTGCGGATCTCAACCAAGGTTTCCTGCATTTCCTGAATAATCAGGCGGATCATTTTTTCAGGATCCTCGGCCTTATCCAGCAGAGCATTGATGTTAGACTGAATGATGTCGTTGATACGTGTGAACATTCCCATAATTAAATCTCCGATTGGCTAAACGTTTTTAAAAAGTTACTTAACACTTGCTTAGATGTAACAATTCGCATGCCAACTCATAACCAGCTGATTTTAAACAACTAAAATATAACCATCTATTTCTCACCCCGAATATCACCATATCAAAACCATATATTGGTAAAATTGACCAACCATTTAGTCTAATTAACCAGGAACTTATTCCAGCACCGCAAACGAGTACAAATCGCACTCCACCGCATCAGTCAGGGCATGAAAGAACTGCAGGGCAGATAAGAGATATGGATGGTAAGGGATGTTTATGAACGTACAGAGCCTGGGGGACAAGCAGAGCTGACAGGGCGAGAACTTAAAAGCTACGCAAAAAAAAACAGGTAACGTTTTTACGGTTACCTGTGCCTTCGAATTTGTCTTAGTAAGACATGGGGCCTTATGATTCTGACCCTTTGTACGTAGCTTCCTATAGCGGATGTCACCAGGGCGCAAAGGCCTATGCTGACTATCGGTAGAAGGACTACGTAGCTGGCGAGTAGTGCATGGCTGAACATCATAGCCAGTGCCGCCTGTTACTCGCTATCAACCTGGTTGTTGCTCTGTTCAGTATTGGCAGCCAGTTCCTGTACAGAGACTTTACCTACTGGCGCATCAGACAGTGATACATGGTAAGTGGCATTGGCAATATTTTGCTGAACTTCACGGCTAATTTCGGCCTGAGTCACTGATACTGCACTGGAGATCAGACTACTCATTAAACGCTCTACCGCTGATTCCTGAGCATTTGCCTGAGCACTAACAGACAGACCTAAAGCTACGACTGAAGTAATGATGATTGATTTGATTTTCATGGTGTTTCCTCTATTTAGTTAAACAAGTGATTTGTTACACACTAGATAGCGAAACCTGTGCCATTCTTTCAAAAAACTTTAAGCTATTGTATTTAATATCTTTTTTATTTTAGTGTTAGCACACCAATTATCGTACAAAAAAGAAGCACACCAACAGTTGGTTAATTTAACCAAACAAGGTTGTGAAATTAACCAATCATGTTCTGGCGTTGGAAAGAGATATTGGTTTGCGGATGAATTATTGGTCAATGAAAGATGTTAAAAACGTCAGCGGAAAGCAGAATAAAAACTTTGGGGGTTTGCAAAAACAAAAACAGGTAACGTTTTTACGGTTACCTGTGCCTTCGAATTTGTCTTAGTAAGACATGGGGCCTTATGATTCTGACCCTTTGTACGTAGCTTCCTATAGCGGATGTCACCAGGGCGCAAAGGCCTATGCTGACTATCGGTAGAAGGACTACGTAGCTGGCGAGTAGTGCATGGCTGAACATCATAGCCAGTGCCGCCTGTTACTCGCTATCAACCTGGTTGTTGCTCTGTTCAGTATTGGCAGCCAGTTCCTGTACAGAGACTTTACCTACTGGCGCATCAGACAGTGATACATGGTAAGTGGCATTGGCAATATTTTGCTGAACTTCACGGCTAATTTCGGCCTGAGTCACTGATACTGCACTGGAGATCAGACTACTCATTAAACGCTCTACCGCTGATTCCTGAGCATTTGCCTGAGCACTAACAGACAGACCTAAAGCTACGACTGAAGTAATGATGATTGATTTGATTTTCATGGTGTTTCCTCTATTTAGTTAAACAAGTGATTTGTTACACACTAGATAGCGAAACCTGTGCCATTCTTTCAAAAAACTTTAAGCTATTGTATTTAATATCTTTTTTATTTTAGTGTTAGCACACCAATTATCGTACAAAAAAGAAGCACACCAACAGTTGGTTAATTTAACCAAACAAAGTTGTGAAATTAACCAACTTCTTTAGTTTGATACTCAATAGCTCTCGATGCCGTTTCCTGCATTGCCGCCAAACCGTTCATCAGTAAGTTAGGATCGGGGTTTTTCCCAGTACCTTTTTGACTAAGGTAGCGTCGCCACACCCTGCCACCCGGTTGACCCTGAAACAGGCCAAGCATATGCCGGGCTGCATGCCAGGGTTTAAAATATGGCGCATCCTGGCGTTCAATATACGCTTGCATTAACCGGACAATCTCGGCGCGGTCCAGCGGCTGCGCACTGTTGCCGTAAAAGCGTTTATCAACCTCTGCCAGAACATAAGGGTTCGAGTAAACTTCGCGCCCCATCATTACGCCATCAACCTGTTTGAGGTGTGCTTCGGCCTGGTCGAGACTGGTGATGCCGCCGTTAATGGAAATATTCAGTTCAGGATGCTGCGATTTTAGCTGGTACACCCGCTCATAGTTGAGTGGTGGGATATCGCGGTTTTCTTTCGGACTAAGTCCCTGTAGCCAGGCTTTTCGGGCATGCACAATAAATGTATCGCAGCCCGCTCCTGCTACCACATCTATAAATCGACTGAAGTCTTCGTACTCGTCCATATCGTCAATGCCAATGCGACACTTAACGGTAACCGGAATATCCACTTCAGCCTGCATGGCTTTAACGCAGTCAGCAACCATCTCGGGCTGGGCCATCAAACAAGCACCAAAGCTGCCGTTTTTCACCCGGTCGGAAGGACAGCCAACGTTAATATTCACTTCATCGTAACCGTACTCCTGAGACTTAACCGCGCACTGTGTCATATGCTCCGGATCGCTGCCGCCAAGTTGCACCGCTACCGGGTGTTCTTCTGCGTTATAACCCAGATAATCCCCTTTACCAAAAATAATCGCACCGGTGGTAACCATTTCGGTGTACAACAGCGTGTGGCGGGAAATCAGGCGCAAAAAATACCGGCAATGTCTGTCTGTCCAGTCGAGCATTGGGGCGACTGAAATTTTACGATTCAAAGAGATGTCAGGCATAGACTTTAAAACCTTGATTAATATGTAAAAAAGTAAATCTCATCGCATTTTTACCGATTTCAAAATTAGTGACATTTCCGTTGTATTCCGTTGATTTTTACCCTTCAGGTACACAATAGGAATACAAAAATATGGCGTTTTACTCAATCAACAAGCGGCTTCGCGGAGAACGAACCGTATATTCTACTTCTGTAAAGCAGAAAAACAAAGGCAAGATAGTCTTCTCAAAATCTAAAACATTCACTTCACGATCCCCCGCACTGAAGTGGGAACGCGGACTGATATCGCAGCTAGAGGCCGATGAGACAAATTTTACCGCAGGCTACAGGGAGGTGACGTTTGGCTATCTGATTGTTGACTGATCCTTTTTTACCTGGATGATTGTTGGAACATGGACGTCACTTCTTCACGCTAGACTTAAACTCAACATTGATAATTGTTCATTTTTAAATACCGTTCAAAATAATTGAACATCTAACAATAATGAACAAAAGCTTGTC
>NZ_CAJXQY010000123.1 GCF_913058315.1 uncultured Alteromonas sp.
GCGCCAGACAGCGTCATGATACCGTTGATCATACCACCCCAGGACGGTACGAACAGGATCACCGACATCACCATACCTAAAGACTGAGTCCAGTCAGGCAGGGCAGTGTAGTGTAAGTGGTGAGGACCAGCCCAGATGTACAGTGAAATCAGGGCCCAGAAGTGAACCACTGACAGACGGTACGAGTAAACCGGACGTCCGGCCTGCTTAGGAACGAAGTAATACATCATGCCTAAGAAGCCCGCAGTCAGGAAGAAACCTACCGCGTTGTGTCCGTACCACCATTGCATCATGGCATCTACGGCACCAGCATACATTGAATAGGATTTCATGAATGAAACAGGAAGCGCCATACTATTACCAATATGCAACACCGCAACCGTCAACATAAAGGCACCCAGGAACCAGTTCGCTACATAAATGTGCGACACCTTACGAATAGCAAGGGTTCCGAAGAAGTTAATAATGTAAGCAACCCACACCAGCGCAATCAGGATATCGATTGGCCACTCCAGCTCTGCGTATTCTTTACTGGTTGTATAACCGAAAGGCAGGGTCAGAACTGCTGCAACGATAACGGCCTGCCAACCCCAAAAGGTAAAGGCGGCGAGTTTATCGCTGAACAAACGGACCTGAGAGGTACGCTGAACGATGTAGTAAGAGGTTGCGAACAATGCACAGCCACCGAAAGCAAAAATAACGGCGTTGGTGTGCAAAGGACGTAGGCGAGAATAGGTTAACCATGGAATGTCGAAGTTCAGGGCCGGGGCAAATAATTGCGCTGCAATAAATACCCCAAGGCTCATTCCCACAATACCCCAAATAACGGTCATAATGGTAAATTGCCGTACAACTTTATAGTTGTAATCTGGCTGTGCTTGGCTTATTTCACTCATTGTAATGAATCTTCCACTTCTTTTAAAAAAGGGTTTCCAACCGCGATACTAACGTATTTCAGGTGAGGTTGCGGACATCCCCTGAAGCCTATAGTTTATGGTTTATTGTCTACAGGCCAGTTGGTACCGCGGATAATAAAGTTTTTAATAATAAAAAGATACCATAAACTAGGAGCGCTTGATCCTAGTCAATAAAGAAAAACTGACATTTACAAAATAGTGATATTAATGATCAAAAATTTAACATTTGAGCGGTTACATAAGGCCAAACATGTCATTGTTTTTGCGGTAATTCTTATTACTGTTGCGATGGTCGCAATGGTCAATATTCTTAGCGAGAATAATAACTATAAACCTGATAATAAAACGTCATGTTGGCTGGCTGGTAATTCTTGCGAAATTGGGCTACCGGAAGGCACATTAACGGTAGTGATGGACCGTTTGCCGACAATCGAAGAACAAATTCCGTTAACGGTAACTTTGCCTGAAGGGCTGCAAATAGACTCAGCCTATATTGAAGGCGTGAATATGTTTATGGGTAAAATTCCGCTACCACTTGAGCCAGAAAATAGCCGGCAGTGGCAGGGCTGGTTTATGCTGGGTGCTTGTACAGAACCCACCATGCAATGGCAAATGGTTGTTCAAATAAAAAACCGGCCGGAGCCGGTTTGGATATTCTTCACCACGCAGATGTAAGTTACATCTGAGACTGCAGGTAGTTGGGTAAGCCGAGGATTTTAATCAGTTTAAGCTGCTGCTCAAGCCAGTGAGCATGGTCAACTTCGGTGTCATCCAATAGCTCCACTAAAAAGTCACGCGTAACGTAATCCTGGGCTTCTTCACAAACAGCAATAACTTCTTTTAGCTTGGCACCCACTTCATACTCTACACGCAGGTCGCTTTCGAGCATTTCCGGCACATCTTTACCCACTTTAAAACCGGTACGCTGGGTCATATCCGGAGCGAACTCCAGCATCAGCATACGGTCGATAAGTTTGGTGGCATGGCCTTTCTCGTCATCAAACTCGTGATTGATGCGCTCGTACAGCTTGTTAAAACCCCAGTCGAGGTACATTTGCGCATGGATGAAATACTGATCCATGGCCGCTAACTCGTATGAGAGCAGTTCGTTGAGGCCTTCAAGGACTTTTTGATTACCTTGCATTAGTCATCTCCCATTACTTGTGCTTGCAGATAGTTCTCGATACCCATGTTTTCAATCTGGTATTCCTGGGTTTCGAGCCAGTCTAAGTGTTCTTCTTCATATTCGAGTAACGATTCAAGAATATCGCGACTCACGTAATCCTGTTTCTCTTCACACAGGGCGATTGCCTTGCGGAGCAGGGGAAGTTGTTCTTCCTGAAATTTCTTATCACACTGAAGCATCTCTTCGGTGTGTTCACCAATGTATAACTTACCCAATGCCTGAAGATTGGGCAGGCCTTCGAGAAACAATATACGCTCGATAAGTTCATCGGCTTGTTTCATGTCTTTGATGGATTTTTTGTAGTCTTTCTCATTCAGCTCTTCCAGCCCCCAGTTTTTAAACATCCGGGCATGAAGGAAGTATTGATTGATCGAGGTCAACTCACTGGTTAACACTTCGTTTAGTATGGCAATTACCGATTTATCGCCTTGCATAATCTGATTCCTGAGCGTTTAATGGCTTAAGTGTAGGGTGTATTGTACGACTTATCAAGTTTTTCTATAAAAAACAGTCACATACAAATGATAACGATTATCGGTCTGTCCTTTGTTAGTATTTGTCTTGCAGGGTTACTGTTCAACCAGCGACAAACTTTCCTCAGCAAAACCTAACCCGGCTTCGGTAAAGAAGTTAAAGACCTTATCCACACCGTTATCGGCCAGCGCCGAGACTTCATCTTCGTATCGGGCAATGGCTGCAATTTTGCCACTGTAGCCGGCATTTTTGAGCTGTTTGGTAATGTTGATGGCATCTTCAATGGATGGCAGGGCCAGCAAAACTAACTGCACATGACGAATATCCAGGTTTTCCCAGAGGTCAACGTCTTCACCGTCGCCATTAATAACATTCATGCCATCCTTTCGCATCCGCTGTACTTTGGCGCGATCGGCATCCATCCCCCAAACCCGGGAGTCGGCAATTTTATTCAGCGAACTGAATGCACCTATACCAACCCGACCAAGTCCCACTACGAGTATTTTAGCCCGCTTAATTTCAGGATAAATATCTTCTTTGAGACGTACCGGACTCTCGAGTTTTTTAACCGGCTCTTTTATACGCTGATAAATACTGTGCGAATAACGGTAGATAATGCTGGTGAAAATAAACGACACGGAAGTGGCTACCGCCAGCACGACCAGCCATTTTTCACCCAGCATCCCCAGACTGACTGCCAGGGCGCCTACAATTAAGCCAAATTCGCTGTAATTAGAAAGCACCAGCCCGCCGAGGTAAGCGGTTCTGCCACGCAATTGCAAACGGGTAAACAACCAGAAGAACAGCATAAACTTAATCGGGATGATCACTACCAGTAAACCTGACATCATTAGCATACTGATGTCCGGCAGAGCGGTTAACCCAATCGATAAAAAGAAGCCAATCAGGAAAAGATCCTTGAAAGCCAGTAATGACTTGGCCATTTCAGAGGCTTTGGCATGAGGAGCAAACAATAAGCCGAAGATTAACGCGCCCAGATCGCCTTTTATGTTCACCAATTCAAACAGGTGATAGCCACCGAGGGCGAAAATAAACCCGGTAAGAGGGAGTAACTCACCGTGACCAGACTGATTAAGCACACGTTTTAATAACGGCATTAAAGGGATGATTAACAGTAATAACGGGGCCCACAGACTGGGTATTTTACCGGTAGCCACCACCAGGAAAATCACCGCAAAGATGTCCTGCATTACCAGTACACCAATGGCCAGCTTGCCATGTCGGGTTTTCGACTCGCCAGCTTCTTCGAGCACCTTTACAACACATACCGTACTGCTGAAAGACAGCGCAAAGGCTATTAGCGCCGCAGATTGCCAGTCGATCTGGCCGGTTATTCCGCTCAGTACCGCGCCAACACCAATGAGTACCGCAGAAATAATCACTCCCCACAAAACTGTGTGAGCAATACTGCCTGCCCAGACTTCGCGTTTGGATAAATCTTTTAAATTCAGTTTCAGGCCAATGGTAAAGAGCATAATGGTAATGCCCAGATTGGCGAACGTTGTAATGGCGGGGGTGGCAGAAAAACCAAATGCGTTAAGCAGGAACCCGGCAACAAGATAGCCAACTAACGGCGGGATGCCGATAAGTTTTACACCCAGACCGCAAACAAAAGCGAAGAGTAAAAATATATATTCCATTAAATGCTATCGAAAGACTGGTTTCAGTACAAAATATCACGATAACTCAATGGCTGGCAAAGCCAGTACGCAAAAATTCCCGCCAAGCCATGCCGATATACCAAGGTCTTAGGGCGACAAACTGGCCTGAGCAGAACTTCAGGGTACTTAAAAGTGTAAAAGCAACGCTAAAGCAAGCGCTAATGCGCTTCGGCCAATTTCTCACTGTGTTCCAGAATATTCAGTTCCTGCAACAATTCATATTCGCGAACCTTAATGGTGCCCAGCTCAAACGTGATCTCGCGTTTACGTTCGTTTGGATCAACAGACAGCGGTTTTCGACGAACCTCAGCTTTGTTTAAAGGCGTTACGTTAGAGTAGTGAGCTGACGAGGAGTGATTCTGTTCGAAAGAACCGGGTAGGTAAGAAGACTTTTCAAAAGACAGCGCTGAGTGTGCAGAGCCATTGGATTCGTTCTGAGCAGCCATTGATTGCTCTTTATGAGCGTTGATCTCATCGGCTCTGTCCATGGTACGAAGTTTGCGAGCAAATATTTCCAGACCAACACGGTTAACAGTAACGCCGAGCTCCTGGCATTGCTTATAAGTAATGTCGTTGTCTTTATAATTGTTCTGACGAACTAATCGTTTTACGGTTTCTAATTTTTCCATTTTTGCGCACTTATTATTTTATCCGGCTGATTTAATGCCAGAATTTATATTTATGGATTATTATGATGTTAAGAATCGTAAACACACCGATTTCTCAGACCGATGTTACAGGTGATTAATTGAGCACGCAATGCTACAAAAGTCAAATATTTGACGTCTATTTAAGCGTTTTGCACATTTATTGCGTTTAACTGTATGATTCGCGCTGTAAATTTACTTGACGGAATAAGGTGGAAGTCAGTTGTCAGCAGCCAGTAAGGAAACGTCAAAAAACCGCGCCATCACTCGCGTACTTATCATCGAAGGGTCGGTTAACCTGTTATTGTGTCTGGTGAAACTGGTCATTGGCCTAGTCACCCAATCTTCGGTGATCCTCGCCGATGCACTCCATTCACTGACTGACTTAACCAACAACATTATTGCTGTGGTGGCACTGCGGATCAGTCATAAACCACCGGATCACTCTCATCCGTATGGTCACCAGAAGTTTGAATACCTGGCGATATTTATTCTGGCAGTACTGCTTAGCGTGGTGGCCTTTGAATTAGTAGCCTATGCCTATGAAAATCATGGACAGGTGGTTCAGCAAAGTTATGCCGGACTAGGCATTCTTATTCTGGCCATTATGGTCAATTTTACTCTGAGCCAGTGGGAAGGCCGCCAGGCTAAAAAACTCGGTTCAAAACTCCTCGCCGCCGATGCCAAACATACGTTCAGCGACGTGCTGACATCCATTGCCGTATTGGTAGGGTGGCAGTTGGCGGCAATGGGCTATTATTGGTTAGATACCCTGTTTTGTTTGCTGGTTGCCATCGTTGTTGGCAAGCTGGCCTGGGAGTTGTTTCAACAGGCTTTGCCGGTACTGGTAGATGCGGATGTGACCGCTGAGCAATTTTCGCCTGAGCAACTGGCCCGGGTGGTCAGTGAGTTTGTGGAGATCGATGGCGTCACGGATATTCGCAGTCGGGCAATGGGGGAGCAGGTGATATGTGATTTAACCCTGCAAATAAACCCTGAACTGTCACTTACTGCGGCGCATGCCCTGTCTCATGCGTTCGAAGACCGCCTCAAAGAAGAGTTTGAGCTGTATGATGTCATCATTCATATAGAACCTGCTAAATCAACATAATCAAGGAGTTGATGTGCGACAGCTAATTTTTACCTATCTGATTGCAGCGTTGGTACTCAGTATTTTACTTAGCCTTTGGCTCCCAGGTTTAGGGTGGTTGGTGTTGTTAACCGGCGGGCTACTGGGCGTTGCTGTTTACGATGCCCGGCAGCACAAACACTCTTTATTGGTAAATTTTCCTCTGATTGGCAGAATGCGCTGGATCATTGAAGATTTCAGGCCGTTTTTTCAACAATACCTGTTGGAAACCGAAACCAGCGGCCGACCCATTAGCCGGATGTTTCGCTCGATCGTGTATCAGCGTGCTAAAGGCAGTATGGACAGCGTTCCGTTCGGCACTCAAATCGATACTTACAAATCGGGCTATGAATGGATCGGCCATTCATTATCGGCGTTAAGCGCCGAAGATCTGGATGATGATCCACGGGTGATCATTGGCGGACCGGATTGTAAACAGCCCTATGCCGCCAGTATTCTTAATGTTTCTGCTATGAGTTTTGGTGCCCTGAGTAAAAATGCCGTTATGGCACTCAATAAAGGCGCCGCCCTGGGCGGTTTTTACCAAAACACCGGGGAGGGCGGGCTCACTCCTTACCACCTGGAAAACGGTGGTGATATTGTGTGGCAGATCGGTACCGGATATTTTGGTTGTCGTACCAAAGATGGCCGCTTTAATGCGCTGCAATTTGAAGAAAAAGCGAAGCTGCCAGCAGTCAAAATGATAGAAATCAAACTGTCGCAAGGGGCAAAACCTGGCCATGGTGGTATTTTACCCGCTCACAAGAACAGCGAGGAAATTGCCAGCATCCGCGGCGTGACTGCCGGTGAGGATGTGATTTCACCGCCCACCCATAACGCCTTTAACACGCCCATAGAAATGCTCGAATTTATTCAAAAATTGCGTGAGTTATCTGGCGGTAAGCCCATCGGTTTCAAACTGGCGCTGGGCCGTAAAAGTGAATTTCTGGCTATCTGTAAGGCCATGAAGGAAACCGGTATCACGCCGGATTTTATTACTGTGGATGGCGGGGAAGGTGGTACGGGTGCTGCACCGTTGGAGTACTCAAACTCAATTGGTTTTCCACTGAGAGAAGCCCTGGCGTTTGTTGATGATGCTCTGGTGGGATTTGACCTTAGGGATCGTATTAAGATTATCGCCTCAGGCAAAATCATCACCGCTTTTCAGATTGTAAAAAATCTATCTCTGGGAGCAGACCTGTGTAACAGCGCCCGTGGAATGATGTTTGCCATTGGCTGCGTACAATCTCTTTCATGTAACACCAATACCTGCCCAACCGGCGTGGCTACGCAGGATCCTAAGCTTTATAAAGGCCTGGATGTGAATCATAAAAGCCACCGGGTAGCGACGTTCCATAAAAAGACCATCCTGGCGATGGTGGATATTTTATCGTCCACCGGACACAGCAGCACTGAACACTTAAATCGCACCCACATTTTCCGTCGGGTCGATCAGCACACGGTGTTACGTTACGACGAAATATTCCCATTAATCAGTCCGGGCAGTTTTCTGGATGAAGATGATGCCCCCAAAGCTTACCAGCTGCATTTAAAAGAGGCCTGCGCCTCAACATTCAAACCGACCAATACCCTGGCAGAAGTAGACCATGAAACCCAGTCGGTTTAACGACGGCAACGCTAAGTGGCTTTTACAGATAACTTAATTTATTGATAAACATCAAATAGTCATCGTGCAGATGTACTACACTAAGATTAACAAAACAGCCAAACAAGGAGGCTGACAATGAGTGGTTATAATAGCGTTTTAGTAGCAATTGATGTGTTTGCTAACGAGCACAGTAAAGTGGTTGGAAAAGCCCTGGAGCTGGCTGGCTCAGCAGGCAAGATAAATCTGATATATGTGGCCTATCCACAAACTAATTTTGAGCCCTACGGCTTATTTCTGGAACGTGATTTCTCGGAAGAAGTTCGCGAACAGGCACTGAAAAAACTGCAGGGAATTGCTGATGGACACGGTATTCCACGTACCCATCTGCACGTGGCAATTGGCTCTGCCGCCGAAGAAATCCACGAAATGGCGAAAAAGCTCAGTGCCGATTTAATTGTTATGGGCACTCATGGCCAAAGTGGCGTGCAATTGCTGCTTGGCTCCACAGCTAATTCTGTGTTGCACGGCATTGAATGTGATTTGCTGGCCGTAAAAGTCTAAATGCACCCACACAGCCCACTCGGGCTGTGTGGTGGTTTTACTGACCTTCGGTAGATTCGGAATGACCGGCATTAAGTTGCTCGGCATACCTGCCTGCCATGACGTTTTCGGCGCCTTCCTGCTGCAAGTTAAGCGCGGTAATCGGGAAGGGAATCACTATCTGCTCTTCATTAAAACGCTTGTGCAGTGCTTTAATAAACGTCGATTTAACAAAAAACCGATTGAAATACTCTTTGGTTCTTAGCATCACCGTAAAGTTAATGCTGGAATTATCAAAGGTGTGATACACCACAAAAGGGTCGTAAGACTCAACGCCCCATTCGTGGTCCAGCAGCACCTGATTGGCCACTTCCAGGGTGACCTTCTCGACAAACTCCAGATCCGAATTATAGTGCACCCCAACCTCTACCGGAACAGAAAGCTCCTTTTCAGGATAGTAGTAATTTATAATTTTCGACTGGGAGACTTTGCTATTTGGCACTATCACAATGTTATTGGGCAGCATTTTAATCCAGGTTGAACGCCAGCCAATTTTATCGACGAAGCCTTGTTCACCGCTTTCCAGTTCAATGAAATCTCCAATGCGAAAAGGCTTGTCGATAAGGATTTGCACACCGGAGAAGAAGTTCTCCAGAGTAGGCTGCAATGCTAAGGCAACCGCTAACGATGTGATCCCCAAAGAGGCAATTAAAGGCGTAACGGATATGCCAAGGGAGCCCAGTACCAGCAGTATGCATAACCCAATCAGTATGGCTCGGATGGCGCCACTGGCGATACTGCGGGTATTGTTCAGTAATGGTGAACGGGAGGCATACACTTTAATAGCGTAGGTTACCCAGCGTTCGATAAACAAAATAAGGGTGATGATGACCATTGCTTTGATGATATGGCCGAGAATTTCGGTATCTTCTTTGGGCAACACCCCGGTAATGGTGACACCATAACGACCCAGCCACAGCAGAATAGTGAGAATAGTAAGGTTGAGGGGGGCGTTAAGTGCGAGAATAAGTACCTGATAAAAATGATTATGTTCGCTGTCCTGTTGCTGCATCTGGGCGCGTAAACGCACCAGAAAAAGGCGTTTTGCGATGAACAGAATCACGATAATGGCCAGGCAAGCGCCGGCAACCATACTTTGCTTTGTTGTCAAAACATCAATAAATTCCATGACTTAAGATTCCCTTAGTCTAATTGCGTTACACTACAGAAAAGCAACCAATAATTATTCTTGCAATCTGTACACCACACATTCATTTTTGCGGCGTAAGTTTGTGTTATAAAGTAGTCCGGCGTAATACGCAGAGTAGTCATGGAGCAGCGATGTTTGTCACCAAAGTTACCGGCATTAAACGGTTATATTATGCAACCTGGTATTCACTGAAAGGGCTGAAAGCGGCTTTTTTGAGTGAACCCGCAGTCCGGCAGGAGCTGGCTTTACTGGTATGTGGCGTGGCACTGAGTTGGTGGCTGGACGTGACTGCAGTAGAGCGGGTATTGATGGTGAGCAGTTTGCTACTGATAATTATTGTTGAGTTACTTAACAGCGCAGTAGAAGCCGTGGTGGATAGAATAGGCCCTGAAATTCATGAGCTCAGCGGCAAGGCCAAAGATATTGGTTCGGCAGCGGTGTTCGTGGCCATTATGCTGGCGCTGTTTTGCTGGGCAACTATCCTGTACCCGTTAATTTTCGATCTTTTTCAAGCGTCGTAAGTCTTTAAACCAAACTGCGCCGCCTACGGCAATAACCATTGCACAGGCTCCGCCAGCCAGGGTAGCTGCTACCGGGCCTACCGCCGCGGCTACCGCACCGGCACGGAAGTCGCCAAGCTGGTTAGAAGAGGCGATAAAAATAGAATTGGCCGCACTCACCCGTCCGCGCAGTTCATCCGGGGTATTTAATTGCACCGCCGCACCGCGGATCACCACACTTATCATATCTGACGCACCATAAACAAATAGCGCCCCGGCAGCCAGCCACATAGTATCAGACAAAGCAAAAATAATAATGGATAGGGCAAACACGCCCAGTGATACAAACAACGTATTGCCTGTATTGTCAAATTCGGTTTTAAATCGGGAGAGATAAATGCCCATTAATACTGCACCCGCTGCTGGCATAGCGCGCAAAAATCCCAGCCCTTCGGGACCGACTTTCAGAATGTCTGCCGCATACACTGGTAGCAACGCCACCACACTACCCAGTAACACAATAAACAGATCCAGGCTTAAACTGCCCAGGACTATTTGATTGTGTCTGACGAATCGTAAACCGCCAAGAAGGTCTCTTTTCCCTTTGCCGGTGTTAGCAGCCCCCATGGTCGGGATCTGATAAAAGCAGGTAAGGGTAGCAAGGGCAGCGGCCACTAATAACCAGTAGATATGGCGATCTAACAAGGCAATTAAAATCCCGGCTACAAATGGCCCAACTGTTAGCGCGATATTCCAGACGGTACTGGTGATAGCCACAGCCTGGTTTAAGTGATGGGGCGGAACCAGATTAGGTAACGTTGCCTGTAATGCCGGCGACATGAATGCTTTACCACAACCATGTAAGCTAATTAAGGCCAGCAGGTACCATTTATTAAACTCCGGGGTCATCATCAACAGAGCGAAACCGCTGAGCACGGCGAGCTGCATGGTAGCGCCCGCCAGTAGAATTTTACTGCGGGAAATATGATCAACGGCCCAGCCGGTAATCGGAAAGAGTAAATATACCGGCACAATCTGGAACAACCCCACCAGTGCTAAATCGAAGGGATCACCGGTGCGTTCATACAAATGCCAGGCAAAAGCCACTGCCATGATTGATTCAATGGCACTAAAAATACCGCGTCCAAACAAAAACCAGACAAAGCGAGATGTAAAAACCGAAGATTGCGTCATTATGGGAAATATTGGGGAGCAGGGCGTTGAAGCCATTAATAAAGTAGCGATATGCTAACAGATTCGCTCGACGCTGTGGGCTAACTTAGGTCAGGAATAACAGATTTCAGGTTTAAATTAACCACCCATAGGGAAAAAAGGCGCAACCTAAACGGTGTTAGGTTGCGAAACCGGCCGGGAACAGCCAATGAAACCTTTAATACATTTTGTAGGGCAGGAATTTACCTGACATCACTACGTGAACTCTGTCGCCCTTGGGGTCTTCCTCACGCTGTAAATCCATGGAGAAGTCGATAGCACTCATGATGCCATCACCAAATTCCTCATGGATAAGCTCTTTAAGGGTGGTGCCGTAAACATTAACCAATTCATACCAACGATAGATTAATGGATCGGTTGGGACTTCGGTGGGCAATGAGCCTTTATACGGGGCAATTTGTAACCAGGCAACGGCTTCATCGCTCAGGTCGAGCAGGGCGCCAACACCTTCGGCTTGCTCTTTAGTCATAGCCATCTGGCCTAAACACGCGGCAGTGCTCCATTCTTTTGACTGCCCTACAACTTCGGCGATTTCAGACCATTTAATGCCCTTAGTAATTTTGGCAGACTGAATGATTGCTGTAACCTGGGTACGATCGGTAATCATGGTGATAGCTTCCTGTATTGTGTTAAACATTGTTAAATTTTGGGCACAAAAAAACGCCCATACCGCCTCCAGCAAGCTGGAACAGCATGAGCGTCTTTGCTCAAACACATAGACCGTGTTTATGAATTAATTTGTTCAATAACCCGAAGCATTATCGATGCCATATTAATAAAGCTATAATAAACAAAGGTGTGGCTTTTTTTAGGGGGCGTTAGGCCGCACTAATGAACTATAATGGCGCATTAATACCCTGGTAAAGCACCAGGTTAGCGCGCCAGGGTAACCTCTAAATGAAAAAGCCGCAACGAAGCGGCTTTTTAGTTTATGAACAATCTACTGAAAGACCGGCATGTCGCTGGCATCGCCGTAATCTTTTATTTTCGGCAGATTTTTTAAGGTTTCCATATCTTCATCGCTGATGACAGAATCTACGTTCGCATTATTTTTCATATGCTCCGGATTGGTTGACTTAGGCAGTGGCAGCAGGCCAAGTTGTAAATCGTAGCGAATTGCCAGCTGTGGCACCGACACACCATATTTCTCGGCTAACGCTTTGATTTTGTCATTTTTAAACAGTTCGCCATGGCCTACCGGTGAATAGGCCTCAACCAGCATTTCCTGTTTCTGAACGAATTCAATCAGTTCAAAAGGGGTGTTACTGGCGTGTGCCAACACCTGATTAACGACCGGTTTGATCGCACAGTTATCGAGAATGTTCTGAATATCCTGTTGCTGAAAGTTTGATAAGCCGATGGCGCGGAGCTTGCCAGCGCTATAGGCTTCTTCCAGCGCTTTCCAGGCTTCGAGGTTTCCCTCAAAGTAACGATCATCGTCACCAAAGTTTGCCCAGGGTTGCGGGCTATGGATAATCATCATATCGATGTAATCAAGCTGTAGTTTGCTCAGAGACTCATCGATGGCTTTTTTTGCTTCATCGTATGATTTCGCCTCGGCCACCAGCTTGGTAGTGATAAACAATTGATCGCGCGGTATGCCGCTTTCTTTGATACCACGGCCGACACCCGCTTCGTTTTCGTACGCCTGCGCTGTATCGATATGGCGATAGCCGGCTTCTATAGCGCTGGCGACGACTTGATTGGCGTCTTTGTCTTCAACCATCCAGGTACCCAGGCCAATCTTGGGAATGAGTACGTTGTTAGCTAATGTGTAATATTCGTTCAACATATATCGTCTCCTTGTTGTCTTATCCAAAATTTAGACGCGCAGTGCGACGCTTGCTGTCACGTATAAACCTGTTAAATCAGCGACGTTGTGGTGCTGACTTAACATGTATACTTACTTATTCCGTTATGACTCTGAATTGGATTTGAAGGATACTCTGAAATCCTTGCCTATTTGTATGAACCAGCAGAATGCTATTAATTTGCTGGTAAGTGTGGGGATTATTATTACACTTATCACCTGGTTACTGGTGATGTCGGTGATGTCGGTGATTGCCAGTATGGGACTCGACGTGTCAGCACTGGCCATTTCATTCTGCGTTGCGACTCTGGTTGTCATTCTTGGCGGTAGAAAACTGATGGCAACCTACGTGAGTCAAAAAATACAGCGCCAGTTTGAAGCATTAAACGAAGAATACAGTGAGTTAGAAAAGCATTTTTACCAACAGGCAAATGCTATGGGTTAGTTGCATTGCGCTAACTTCAGCCCTGAAGCTTACTATGCAGTACAGACTGGCCGCGTATTCATGCGGCCTTATTCTTTATGGCCTGCAGGTACAGATACCAGTTAATGTTCAATTGCGATGACATCCTGCTTTCCCTGGCTTCCAATAATTTTTGCGCACCATTATAACGGTGAAACAGCTCGCTTAACGTAGTTAGATACGCTTCATAACTGGCCAGTAATGACTGCCTGCGCGAAGGATTTTCGATTTGCGCAATCGCTGCAAATATTAAAGCAGGTTGGCGGCGGGTTTCTAAGTTATACAAAGATAAAAATTCAAACAAACTTCGCTGGCTTGCTGAGCCGCAGGATAACTGGCGTTCTCGGTAAGCATTAGTGAAATGCCAGGCCCTTAATTTTTCTAGTGTCAGTAATGCTTCACAATGATTGGCCCGGCCGTAAATTTCCTGTAGCGCATGAAAAACCTGTGATCTCGCAGGGGCGGGATCGTTTATCAGCTGTTCATGCCATTCGCTTAAAGGTTTATCCAGTAATGGGGCTACGCCCATGGCCCGGGCATGAAAATACTGGTGTGCAGGCCGTAAACCGGATGTTAGGTTGTCCTGAAAAATAACGTTTTTGTTGGCCTGAATATAGTCGTAATCGAATTGCCAGATGGTGCGGTAATAATGAAAGATCTCGTTTAGTTCAGAAGTTGTGGCAGGACGCCCAGACCTTTCCAGTTCGTACATAATTGCCGGCGGGTTAGATTTTATGTCTTTTGGAAAAAGCAAATTCAGGGCCAGCCAGGCAATCATTAGTGACATCAGTACGCCCAGGGCCAGGCCAAATTTCACTTTAACCCCATCCTGCTGATCGGTAAGTAAGCAAAGTTTGTCTTTTATTATTGTGTGCATGACTGGCCGCCTTAAATGCGTTGCTTATTTATATAGTTATAAAG